>JALWOP010000032.1 GCA_027083445.1 Planctomycetota bacterium
CCCTTGATCGACTCGGGGATGTCGTCGACGGTCAAGAGCTCGCCCCGCGCGAGGAGCACCATGTTCTCGATTGCGTTGCGCAGCTCGCGCACGTTACCCGGCCAGCTATAGCGCACGAGGATCGCCCGGGCCTCGGGCGTGATCCCGCGCACCTCACGGCCGTGCTCACGGGAGAGTTCGCCGATGAAGTGGTCGACGAGAAGGGGGATGTCCCCCACCCGCGCCCGCAGGGGCGGCAGGTCGATCGTCACCACCTGCAGGCGGAAGAGGAGGTCCTCGCGAAAGGTGCCCTCCGCAGCCATCGCCCTAAGGTCCCGGTTGGTCGCTACCACGAGCCGGACGTCGACCTTTCGGGACTCGTTGCCCCCGACCGGGGTCACCTCGCGGGTCTCGAGCACGCGCAGGAGCTTGGCCTGGGTGGCCAGGGGCATGTCGCCCACCTCGTCGAGGAAGAGGGTGCCCCCATCCGCGTAGGCGATGCGACCGGGTGTGTCGCGGACCGCTCCGGTGAAGGCTCCCTTGACGTGACCGAAGAGTTCCGACTCGATCAGCCCCTCGGAGAGGGCGGCGCAATTGACCGCGACGAAGTTGCCGTCCGCCCGGGGCGAGTTGGCGTGCACCGCTCGGGCGATGAGCTCCTTGCCCGTACCGCTCTCACCCAGAATCAGCACGGTGGCGTTGGAACCGGCGACCTGACCCAGAATCTCGAAGACCCGCTGCATCTGGGGCGAGTGACCCAGGATGCCCTCGAAGCCGAAGCGCTTGTCGATCTGACGCCGCAGCTCGAGGTTCTGGCGTCGCAGCTCTTCGTGGGCACGACGCAGGCGAGCCGTCTCCACCGCCCGGCCGAGCTTGGTGCGCAGCTCCGAAAGATCGACCGGCTTGGAGAGGTAATCCGCTGCGCCCCCCTGGATCGCATCCCGGGCCGTCTCCCAGGAGGCGTGCCCGGTGATGACCAGCACCGGCACGTCCGGTGCCCTCTCGTGGGACTCCTTCAAGACCTCGAGCCCACTCTTGTCCGGCATGCGCAGGTCGGTCAGGACCGCATCCCAGGGCTCCTCGGAGAGGGCGGCGATCGCCTCACGCCCCGAGCCGACGACCCGACAGGCATAGCCGTCCAACTCGAGAGCATCGGCCAGGGCTTCGGCGTGCCCCTCATCGTCGTCGGCGATGAGCACTCGCAGGGGGGACTCGCTCATGAGTTTGCGCCGGACTCCTCACGGCCCTCACTCGGGCGCTGGGCCAACTCGACCAACAGGGGCAGGCTGAGGGTGAAGCTCGTCCCACGCCCCTTCTCGGAGACCACGCGCATCGTACCCTCGTGCTGGTGCACGATGCGCTGCACGGTCGCCAGCCCGAGCCCCGTGCCCCCCTTCTTCGTCGACCAATAGAGCTCGAAGCAGTGCTCGAGGTCTTCGGGATCCATACCCACTCCGGTATCGGTGATCGAGAGTTCCGCCCGGTTCCCGACGCGGGTGAGCTGCACGATCAGCTCTCCGCCACCCGGCATCGCTTGGCGCGCGTTGACCATCAGGTTGATCAGGGCCTGCCGAAATGAGGTCTCATCGAGCATGACCAGGGGCAGGCTCGACGGCAGGGAGACATGGACGCGCACACCGGCGCTCTCGTGCTCCGGTTCGAGGAAATCGATCACCTCTCGGATGACCGCGACCAGGTCGGTCGGCGCGCGGTTGATCTCTCCACCACGGGCGAAGCGCAGAAAGTCGTCGAGGATGCCCCCCAAGCGGGTGACCTCGCGTTGCAGGGTACGCACACGCTTGAGGCTGCGGCGATCCTTGGGCGTGGGTTCGCTACCGCGCGTCCCGCTCAGTTCCTCCTCGAGCAGAGTCAGGTTGATCGCCATGGTGGAGAGGGGGTTTTTGATCTCATGGGCCAGCCCCCCGGCCAGGCGGGTCAACAGGTCCTCGGGCTGGGCGTCGGCGCGCCCCGGCAGAGCTTCACTTCCCATGGTAGGCCCGATAACCTACCACTCCCGATGGCCGCTCCGCTCCGCGTCCTGCCCGACGATGCGCTCCCCCCCGGCGCGGCCCCCCTGGCCGAGGCGGTGGAAGCCCTCGCCCGCGGCGAGATCGTCGCCCTGCCCACCGAGACGGTCTACGGGCTGGCGGCGCGGGCCGACCAGCCCGCCGCCCTCGAGCGCCTGGCGCGGATCAAGGGGCGCGACCCGAGCCGGACCTTCACCTGGCACCTGCCGAGCGCCGAGGCTCTCTTCCAGAGGGGCCCGCGCCATCCCGCCGTCCTGGAAAGGTTGGCGCGGGCCTACTGGCCCGGCCCCCTGACCCTGGTCGTGAGCGTCGAGGTCCCCGGCCTCGACGCGGTGAGCCGGGAGGGCTGGATCGGCGTGCGGGTACCGGCCCACGCCGGAACCCGCTCCCTACTCGAGGCCTGTCCCTTCCCCGTGGTCGCCACCAGCGCCAACCCCTCCGGAGCCGCGCCCCTGCCCGACGCGGAGGCGGTCGCCGCCGCCTTCGGCGCGGATCTCGCCCTGGTCCTCGACGGCGGCCCGCCCCGGCTGGGCGAGCCCTCGGCCGTCCTCGCCGTCGGTCCGGGGCGTTTCCAGACCCTGCGGGAAGGGTTGCTCCTGGAGTCGGACCTGCGACGCAGCGCGGGGCTCTCGCTCCTGTTCGTCTGTACCGGCAACACCTGCCGCAGTCCCATGGCCGCCGCCCTCTCCGGGGAACTGCTCGCCGAGCGCCTCGAAGCCCCGCCCGAGCAGTTCGGTTTCCGGGTCGAGTCCGCCGGGGTGAGCGCCGTCGGCGGTGCGCCCGCCGCGGATCAGGCCATCGCCGTCATGGCCGAAGCGGGCATCGACCTCAGCGCCCACCGCTCCAGTTCCGCCCTGCCCCAGCGTGTTCGGGATGCGGACCGGGTCTACTGCCTCACCGCCGCCCACCGGGAGTTGCTCCTCGCCTCCCTGCCCCCCGGGGAGGGCTCCCATGTGCTCCTGCTCGATCCCGCGGGCCGGGATCTCCCCGACCCCTTCGGCGGCAGCCTCGAGACCTACCGCGCCTGCGCGCAGAGCATGCGTGCCATGCTCGATGCACGCCTGGGGGATTGGGTCTGACCGGCTGAATCCAGCCGGTCAGATGCGCACGCGCACCTCGTCCAGCTCCTTGCGCACCAGGTCCGGAACGAGGCAGTCGCGGGCGGGATAGCCGACCGGGATGAGCAGGTAGGGCCGCTCGTTCTCCGGCCGACCCAGGAGGCGCTGCAAAAAACCCATCGGGCTGGGGGTGTGCGTCAGGGTCGCCAGCCCGGCGTGATGCAGCGCGGCGAGGAGGAAGCCGACCGCGATCCCCACCGACTCGGAGGTGTAGTAGTGCTGGAGCCGCTCCCCATCCGCGCCTATCCCCCAGGCCTGGCGCATGACGACGATCAGGACCGGTGCATCCTCGAGGAAGGGTTTGTTCGCATCGGTGCCGAGGGGACGCAGATCCTCGATCCAAGTGGGGTTCATGCGCCCGGCGTAGTTGGCCCGCTCCTCAGCCTCGGCCGCCTCCCGCAGGCGTGCCTTCACCAGGGGGTCGGTAACGACGACGAAGGTCCAGGGTTGCTTGTGCGCACCGGAAGGGGCGCTGGCCGCCGCGGCGATACAGCGATCGATCACTTCGAGGGGGACCGCCTCCCTCTCGAAGTGACGCACGCTGCGCCTTCGGCCGAGCTCCGCCTCGAAGGCGCGAGCCCGCGCCAACATCCGTTCCTCGTCGAAACGCTCGAACTGCAAGGGTCGAAAACCGTCCACGTCATGCACCATGGCCACAAGCTACCGCGGGGGGCGTTCCGGGGCCGCACGGGTGGACGAGGTTTGGGCGAGGTAATGATCAGGGAGTGAACCGCCCCCCGTGCGGGTCGTTTTCGCCCGGCCCCACCGCTTGGGGCCTCCCCACCCCTGGCTTACCCTGTTCCCATGCGCTCCATCCTCTGCTCCGCGGGCCTTTCGGCCCTCTTCTTGGGTCTCTTCGCCGGCCTGCTGGCCCCCCTCGCCCCGGCCCAGGAGGTGCCTTCGATCAAGGACGAGCTCGACCTGTCGATCCGTTGGCTCCGGGGAAAGCAGGACCGGGGTAGCGGTCTCTATGGAACCGGGGTCGAGAGCACGGCCCGGGTCCTCACCGCCCTCGGGAGCAGCCCGCGCCACTACACACGCCGGGACGGACCCTTCGTCGCCGATGCCCTCGACGCCCTCATCGCGCGCCAGGATGAAGAGGGCTGGATCGCCGACGAGGGCGCCGATCCGGCGGCCCGGTTGGCAGAGACCCGCGCCGCGGCGGAGGCGATGTTCCTCTTCGTCGACCCCACCACGACCCGCGCCCTGGGACGTGCCGTGGCCTGGCTCGCTGAGCAGGGCGTCAGTGATCCGGGGGGCCTGCACGAACCTCCGACGCGGGACAAGCAAGAGGCCCTGCGACGGATCCGTCAGCTCCTCGCCAAGCGCAGGGCCGACGGTAGCTGGGAGGGGGAGCTCGAAGCGACCGCCGCTGCCGTGACCGAACTCTCCCTCTACGCCCCTCTCTTCCACACCGAGCGCGAGCTCCCCGCCGGCTCCAAGCCCCTGCCCTCCTTCCACCCCGCGGACCGTGCGGCGATCGACGCCGCCCTCGAACGCGGTGCGCGCTTCCTGCTCGGCGCGGCCGAGGATGGCAAGTGGGGCGCGCCGGGTCGACCCGACGCGGGGCTCACGGCCATGGTCCTCGGCGCCCTCGAAGCCCTGCCCGAGCCACGCTCCGAAGAGGTCACGCGCACCCTGCAAGGGGGCCGGGACTGGCTCGTCTCCCTGCAGCACGAGGATGGCTCCATCCACCAGGGGATGCTCGCGAACTACGTCACCTCGGCCGCCATCCTGGCCCTGGCCCCCTCCGAAAAGCCCGAGCACCGCCGGGCCGTTCAGCGCGCCCAGGCCTTCCTCATCACCCTGCAGGCCGACGAGGGCGAGGGCTACTCCCCCGACCACCCCTTCTACGGCGGCATCGGGTACGGGGGGGACGAGCGTCCCGACCTCTCCAACCTGCAGATGGCCCTCGAAGCCCTGGTCGCATCGGGGCTCGATCGGGACCACGTCGCCTTCAAGCGGGCGGTCAAGTTCCTCGAGCGCTGCCAGAACCGCTCCGAATCGAACGACATCCACATCGAGGACGCGGATGGAGTGGTCACCGCCGGCGATGACGGGGGGGGAGTCTACTTTCCCGGGGACTCCAAGGCGGGCTTCGTCGAGTTGGCGGACGGGCGCCGTGTGCCGCGCTCCTACGGCTCGATGACCTATGCCCTCTTGAAGGGGCTGGTCTTCGCGGGGCTCGATCGGGATGACCCCCGTGTCCAGGCCTGCTGGCACTGGCTGGCGGATCACTACACCCTCGACGTCAACCCCGGATTCGAACACTCCCCCGATCCGACCGCCCCCTACCAGGGCCTCTTCTACTACTTCCACTCCATGGCCCGCGCCCTGACCGTCTATGGGGTCGACACGATCGAGACTCCCGACGGTGAGGTGCACGCCTGGAAGGCGGAACTCGCCGGGCGCCTCGTCGCCATGCAATCGAAGATCGACGGCTCGTGGGTCAACGAGAACGCCGCCCGCTGGTGGGAGGGCAATCCGGTCCTGGCCACCGCCTATGCCATGCTCACCCTGGCCGAGACCCGCTGACGGCGGCGGATCTTTCCACGGTCCAATCCTTCCCGGCACAAAGCACCCGCACGGGCGAGGAAGAGGAGCCCCTGCGGCCTACACTAGGGGCCATGAGCGAAGCGGCCCTCCAAGCGGACCCTCCCCGCATCTACCGCGGCAAGCGCCTCGTGCTCCAGCAGGGTGGCGCCTTCTGGGACCTGGGCGCCTTTCTGGAACGACGCGGGCAGCCCACCCACCTGGTCGACCTGTTCGAAACCGGGTGGCTCGACGGCAGCTCCCTCGAGCCGCTTTTGCCTTCGAACCAGCCCGAGCCCTGGCAACCCCTCGACCCCGAGGAAGAGGCCGCGCTCCTGCGCGCCCCCGCCCTTCCGATTAGGCCCCGGGCGGTGGGCAAGATCCTCGCCCTGGGCAAGAACTTCCGCGCCCACGCCGAGGAGTTCGGGGAGAAGGTCCCCAGCGATCCGCTCTACTTCAACAAGCTGCCCGAGACCCTGGTCCCCTCCGCCTCGACCGTCTCCCCACCCCCCGGTTACACCGATCGCCTCGACCACGAGGTCGAGTTGGCCGTCGTCATCGGCCTTGGCGGACGGGAGATCGCCGCTGAGGATGCCCTCGATCACGTCGCCGGCTATACCCTGGCCAACGACCTGACCCTGCGCACGCTCCAGGGCCGGGATCGGCGCGAAGGACGCCCCTGGCTGCGTTCGAAAAACTTCGACGGAGCCTGCCCCCTGGGACCCTGTTTCGTCCCGCGGGACTTCTTCGACCCCAGCCGGGTCCACCTCACCTGCCACGTGAACGGCGAGCTGCGCCAGGACGCCTCCACCGAGGACTGGGTGGTCGACCTGCCCAGGGCGATCGCCCACCTTTCAGCCCACATGAGCCTCTATCCGGGGGACATCATCCTGACCGGGACCCCGGCGGGGGTGGGACCCCTCGTGGATGGGGACCGGGTGGTCTGCGCCGCGCCGGGCATCGGCGAGCTCGTGACCCTGATTCAGCGCCCGGCATGAAGAGCGACCCCTACGCCCTGACCGAAGAGATCACCGGGACCGTCATCCCCCATGGCGACGGTCACCTCCGCGCCGGGGCCCACATCACCCTGGGACCCTCGGGGGTCACCGCCACCACCGACAGCGGCCAGACCTTCGTCATCCCCTGGAAGGGCATCCGCCTCGGCAGGAGCGGAGAACTCGTTACCGTCCAGGCCGCCAACCGATCGGCGACGATCAGCAGCGATCACCCCGATTTCCTGCACGCCCTGGAGACCGCCGGTGGAAACGACATCGCCGACGCCCTCGCGCGCATCAGTGGTGAGAGCGTCTCCTCGCCCTGGCGCCACCGGATCGGTTGTATCGCGGCACTGATCGCCATCCCCCTGCTCCTCCTTGGGGTCTGGCGCATGTTCCAGGGAGCGGTCGACGCCACGGTCGATGCCCTGCCGTTCAGTGTCGATGAGGCGATCGGCGAGGCGGTTTGGGGCGAGATGGATCTGGGTGGCCCCCGGGTAGACGACCCGGTCCTGAACGCAGCCGTCCAGGAGATCCTCGACCGCCTCGAGCCCTACTCCGCCATGCCCGGGGTGGAGTTCACCTTTGCGGTCATCCAAAACGACGTCTCCAACGCCTTTGCCCTGCCCGGCGGCTACATGGTGGTCTTTACCGGCCTGCTCGCCCAGGCGGAGAGCCCCGAGCAGGTCGCCGGTGTGATCGGCCACGAGATGGCTCACGTCACCCTGCGCCACGGCCTACGGCGCATCGCCCACTCCGTCGGCCTCTGGGCCGGCATCTCCCTGGTCTTCGGCAACGTCGACGCCCTCACCGGCTTGGCGCTCAAGCTCTTCCAGCTCTCGACGGTCAACAGCTACTCCCAGGATCAGGAGGCTGCCGCCGACCTCGAGGGTGCGCGCATGCTGATCGCCGCCCAGATCGACCCCCGTGGGTTGGCGGACTTCTTCATCAAGATGAAGAAGGAGTATGGAGATGTCCCCGAGTTGCTCGCCTGGACCAGCACCCACCCGCGGCACGAGCAGCGCAGCGCCGCGATCCTGGAATACGCCCGCGAGCATGGGGAGGGGGTCACCTACCAGCCCCTCGAGATCGACTGGTCCGCGGTGCGTGCCGCCGCTGGCGCCTCCCCCGAAGGGGATCCGGCCGACCCTCCCGGGGACGAAGAGGAGCTGACTGCACCCTCCTCCGCCACGGGCGGCTGAGCCATCCCAGGCCGCTGGGTCCCCTACTGCCCCGCGAGTGCCCGCACGAAGGCCGCCGCTGCCGCGGCGACCTCTCCCCCCTCGACTCGGACCCGGTGGAGATGGTCGACCAGGGCGGAACCGACGATGGCGAGGGCGGCCTGGGGCGCGAGGGCGCGTACCTGGGCCGCGCTCTTGATCCCGAAACCGACTCCAAGGGGCAGCTCCACCGTCGCCCGCACCCGCTCGAGGAGAGCGAGCACCCCACCGCCTGCGAGGTCGGTCGTCGCGCCGGTGACGCCGGTGCGGCCGATGACGTAGAGAAACCCACGGGAAGCGGCAGCGGTGCGCGCCATGCGCTCGGGAGAGGTCGTCGGTGTGACGAAGCCGATCGGAGCGAGCTCTGCCTCCCGGGCCAGGAGGCTCCAAGGCTCGAGCTCCTCCACCGGCAGATCGGGAACGAGGAGCCCATCGAGTCCGGCCTGGGACAGGGCCCTCGCCGCCCCCTCGATCCCCAGGGAGAAGAGCGGGTTGGCGTAGGAGAAGAGCAAGAGCGGCAGCTCTCCCCCTGCCGACCGAAAGCGCTCCACCAGCTCGAGGATGCCCTCCAGGGTCGTCCCCGCCGCGAGTGCCCGTTGCGCCGCGGCCTGAAGCACCGGCCCGTCCGCGATCGGATCGCTGAAGGGTACCCCCAGCTCGACGCAACTCGCACCCGCCTCCTCCAAGGCGTGCAGCACGTCGAGGGTGAGGGCAAGGCCCCCATCCCCGGCGGTCACGTAGGGTGCGATGCCGATGCGCTCCCGCCCCCCGTAGGGGGCCAGGGCCTTCACCAAGCGTCTCATGAGAGTCGGCCCTCCAGGGTTCCCATGTCCTTGTCCCCACGCCCCGAGAGGTTGACCAGGACACGCCTTCCGCGGAGCTCTTCGCCGTGGCTGAGCACCCAGCCGATGGCGTGGGAGGATTCGAGGGCGGGCAGGATGCCCTCCTCCCGGGCCAGCGCCTCGAAGCCGGCCAAGGCCTCCTCGTCCGAAGCACTCTCGTAGCGTGCGCGCCCACGCTCGCGAAGGTCGGCGTGCTCGGGACCGACGGCCGGGTAGTCCAGCCCGGCGGAGATCGAGTGGGTCGGTAGCACCTGTCCGTGCTCGTCCTGGAGCAGGTAGGTGTGGCAGCCGTGCAGGATGCCCTCGCGGCCTCCCTGGAAGCGGGTGGCGTGACGCCCGGGCTCGGGCCCCCTCCCCCCGGCCTCGACTCCGACCAGCTC
>JALWOP010000033.1 GCA_027083445.1 Planctomycetota bacterium
GGCGGGGCCACCATCGACCTGGCCGAACTCCTGCGCCGCGCCCGCGGCGGCAGCACGGCTCCCCCACCCGGCGGCTCCTCGGGAACCGCCCACGGCCCCGCTGCGCCTCCTCCCTCGCCTCCCTCTTCGGGAGGCTTCAGCGAGGAGGAGATTCGCCGCCTGGAGCGCTTCCACGGACGCCTCCCGCGCCCTCCCCGGGAGAGGGACACCTGAGCGGCGCATGAACCGGAGGTTCTAGAAAAGACCTTGGATGCGGCCTTCCGCGTCCAGGTCGACCCTGCGATAGGCCGGGCTGCGACCGAGACCGGGCATCGTCATGATGTTGCCGGCATAGGCGATGACGAAGCCGGCACCCGCCGCCAGACGCAGCTCGCGGATCGGGAAGACGAAGCCGCGCGGACGCCCCTTGAACTGGGGATCGTGGGAGAGGGAGTACTGGGTCTTGGCCACGCAGATCGGCAGATGGCCGAAGCCCTGTTCCTCGAGCCGCTCGAGCTGAGCCCGCGCCGCGGGGGCGAATTCGACCGAACCCGCGCCATAGATGCGTAGGGCCAGGGTCTCGATCTTCTCGGCCAGGGGGAGCTCGTCCCGGTATAGAAACCGGAACTCTCCCGAGGAGGTCTCGGCCACGCGCACGACCGCCGCCGCCAGCGCCTCGCCCCCCGCCCCACCCCGAGCGTGGACCTCGCTGATCTCGGCGGCCTCGGCCCCCGCATCCAGCGCGCGTTGGGCGATGAGTTCGAGCTCGCCGGGGGAGTCGCTCGGAAAGCGGTTGATGGCGACGACGACCGGCACTCCGTGGGCGCGCACGTTGTCGATCTGGGCCTCCAGGTTGGCGGCACCAAGGGCCACCGCCTCGAGGTTGGGCTCGAGGAGCGCCGGGGGCAGGGGACGCCCCTGCTTGAGGGGGAACATGCCCGAGTGGGACTTCAAGGCGCGCACCGTGGCGACGATCACCGCCACATCCGGCACCAGGCCCGAGGCCCGACACTTGATGTTGAAGAACTTCTCGGCGCCCATGTCCGCCCCGAAGCCCGCCTCGGTGACGACGTAGTCCGAGCCCCGGGCGGCCACCCGGTCGGCCAGGATCGAGGAGTTGCCGTGGGCGATGTTGGCGAAGGGCCCGGTGTGAACGCAGGCCAGGGTGCCTTCGGTGGTCTGCATCACGGTCGGATCGATCGCGTGACGCAGGATGGCGGCCATCGCCCCCGCGCACTCGACCTCCTCCGCCGTCACCCCCCGGCCGTCGTGGGTTTCGCCGACGATGATGCGCCCCAGCCGGGCACGCATGTCGGCCAGGTCGGTCGACAAGCCCAGCACCGCCATCACCTCCGAAGCCGAGGTGATGTCGAAACCGGTCTCGCGCGGGACGCCGTTGCGCGCCCCCCCCTGGCCGACGGTGATCGCCCGCAGAGCCCGGTCGTTGACGTCGACCACCCGTTTCCAAGAGATGTGCAGGGGATCGAGCCCCAGGGGGTTGTCGAGTAGGAGGCTGGTATCGACCGCCGCCGCCAGGAGGTTGTTCGCCGCGGCGACGGCGTGAAAATCCCCGGTGAGGTGCAGGTTGAAGTCCTCCATGGGGACCACCTGACTGTAGCCGCCACCGGCCGCGCCCCCCTTGATCCCGAAGACCGGCCCCATCGAGGGCTGACGGATCGTGCAGACCGCCCGCTTCCCCAGCCGCTCGAGTCCCAGGGCCAGCCCGATGGTGTGCACCGTCTTGCCCTCCCCCGCGGGGGTGGGCGTGATCGCCGTGACCAGGACATAGTGGGCCGGCGGCGGGCCCTCTGGGGTCCCCAGGCGGTGATCGACCTTGGCCAGGTGTCGGCCGTAGGGCACCAGGTCATCGCTCGAGAGGCCGTAGCGGGCGGCGACCTCGGGCAGGGGTTTGAGCTTGACGGCGCGGGCGATCTCGAGGTCGGTGGGGATAGTCATGGGCTGGACTCGATCGGAGGGCCACATTGTTGCTAGGCTCGAGGTGGGATGTCAGACCCTTCCGAGCACTCATCCACCGAACTTTGGAAGATCGGCGAGTTCGCCGAGGCCGCCGAAACCAACCTGCGCACCCTGCGCTACTACGAGGAGATCGGTCTGCTCCTACCGGCCCGGCGCAGCGAGGGGGGCTTTCGCTACTACCGGCCGGCCGATGTCCACCGGGTGCGGCTCATTCGGGGGCTGCAGGATCTCGGCCTGGCCCTGGACCGCATCGGGGAGCTGCTCGACACGCGGGATCTGGAGCGCACGGGGCGGGAG
>JALWOP010000034.1 GCA_027083445.1 Planctomycetota bacterium
TGGCCGGCCACGCCACCCGACCGCTCCGAAAGGGCTCCTCTCGAAAGCGAGAGCCCTTCCTCCGCTCGGTCAGGTAGCCAGCAAATTTACACCGCTACTGATACACCCCCAGGGTGGATGTCGATCCTGCCGGCGAAGAGGATTGCACCGTGGCCGTCCAGAGGCATCCCGTAGATCCAGAGCTCAGACGTCAATGGCGCGCCGAGGCCATCAAGCGCTTCATGAACCTGTCTCTCAATGATGTGAGGGGAGAGGCGATTGACGCGAAGACTGCCCTCGATGCCGCTCTGGAAGCCGTGAAGGATGAGATGCGCCAGAGCGGCGCGGTCCTTACCCTCCCATATGGTGAGGAGTTGGAGGATTACATGAAACCACTCCCCAAGGGCGAGGCCAAGCCCTACGAACTCAGCGAGATGCATCAAGCCGAGTCGGGGGATATCTTCATGGAGTACTTCTTCATAGACCCGGAAGACTATCCGAGCGTGATGGAAGCATCAGATCGCTATGGCGCGGCAGTGGGCGCTCTGAACCAACTTGGATATTCCTTCCCAAGTGGCATGGCTCTAGGAAGGGACAAGAGCAGTGGAGGATAAGATTCGAGGGCGATCACGCGGCGACCTTGACTGCGGTTTTGTTGAATAGGACCGCTCGGATGAGCAGGCGGTCCCACGAAACGGCGCCATGGAGAAAAAGGCGCCCCGCTATTGCGGGGCGCCGGTCTCTTGAGGAAGGGGGCGGGGAAGCGCTCAGAAAACCGTCAGTCGTACCAGGTCCGTGCGGGCCACCCGGCCGACGGCTCCGCCATCCGATACCAGCCACTGCGCGTAGAGATCCACTCCCACCAAAGAGGCACTCGGCGGGATCGAGGCGTGCCAAGTGGCGTAGCCCTCCGGACCGATCGTCACTGGAAAGAGGCGCCGAGGAGTGGTCTGGGTCGGAGGCGCGGTGAAGAGTCCTACGTAGGCGGGAGCATCCGGCAGGGCGGAGTGGATCCCCAGCCGGAAGGAGTTCGAACCCGAAGCCGGCGGAGACTGGGCGATGATCTGGGGGACCACGCCTCCGCTGCCGGCGTTACCCGTTCCGGGGATGACGACCAGGTGTTCGGCGCGCCGCTCCGAAGCCAGGGTGGGTCGGTCGAAGGGGAAGGTCTCCGCGGCGACGCGTGGATCGACCAGGCCGCCGGTGAGGAAGTCCGCCAGGGGGGGGAGGTCCTGGGGGGCGATGGCAATGGTCGGGATGATCGGGTCCAGGTTGTCGGGGAAGTGCACGTGTCCGTCGATCCCCAGGTAGAACTCGATCACGTCCACCATGTTCTCCAGGGGGGAGCTCAGGACTCCGCCGTTGTGGAACAGGCGCGGTTTGAGGGCCGCGTTGCGCAGCGTCGGGACCCGGAAACGGCCCCGGTCGCCCGGGTTGCCCGTGACCTCCTGGCGCCCAAGGTCCTCGGCGACGGGGCGCAGGCCGATGTTGCGGAAACTCTGGTTGGTGAAGAAGGGGGGGGTGTGGCATGCGCCGCAGCGGGCGCCTTGACTCTGGAACACCTGCCATCCGATCTGTTGGCTTGCGGTCAGGGCGCTCGTGTCCCCGGCCATGAACCGATCCCACGGAGTCTGATCCGCGATCAGCGTGCGTTCGTAAGTCGCGATCGCGAAGGCGATGCGCTCCGCAGTGATCGCACCGCTGCCGAACGCCGCCGCGAACAGGTCCGGGTAGCTCGGATCGTTGGCCATCACCGCCGCCAGGTCCGGCGGCAGGTCGGTCGCCAGGGCCAGGGGGCGCACCGTCGCCAGCTTGGCCGTGATCTCGCTCCAGTCCCGGCTCGTGTGGGCCATTTCGGCGCTCGAGACCGGGGGCCCCACCACCTGGGACTCGAGCGCCGCGCCAAAAGGGAGCGAGATGTTGCCCGTCTCGGGATCGACGAAGGTGCCGCCGGCCCGTCCGTCCCAGAAAAGCTCCGGGGCATAGGCCGCGTTGACGACCGTCGGCGCCGTGCGTGGGGTGACCTGGGGCTCGAAGCCGAAGAGGGGATCGAGCTCGTAATCGTCCGCGTCGTCCGCGTGCACCATCCCGGGCGAGGCGAGGCGGTCATCCGGCGTGCCGAAGAGGGTGTCGGGTCCCGGGTGCAGTGCGACCCGCGGATCCCCGCCACCGAACTGGGGACGGTGGCAGGTCCCGCAGGCCATCGTGTCGTCGCTCGAGAGCTGCTCATCCCAAAAGAGCAGCTTGCCCAGGACGCGCTTGGGCTC
>JALWOP010000035.1 GCA_027083445.1 Planctomycetota bacterium
CCCCTGGCTCCCCCCCCCGGTGAGGCCGGCCGGGTCTCCTGGTGGCTCTCCCGCTGGGCGGCGAGGCGCGTCGCCGCCGAGCTTTCATCCTCGCCCTCCTGGAGCACTCCCTTGGGCAGGACGAGCCGCTCGCCGAGCCGCAGGGCGCAGACCTCACGCCCGCGCGGAGCGTGGCGCCACAGAACCAACCCTACGGTGGCGGGCAGGACCTGGGAGGAACCCTCCTCCTGGGGGGGAGGGTCGGCTTGCGGGTCGGGGTCGATCAAGGTGGCGATCCAGGGTGGGCCCCCAAGATAGCCGCCCCGGCGCCAGGGTGCTCGCTCCCTTTCTGGCCGAGGGGGCCCGGATCGAGCCGGCCGGGTCGAGTGCCATCCCGCACGGGGATTCGCAAGGGATCGGGAGTCCCGGGGAGGATGCTTAGCCGCCTTTGCCGCAAAGAGTTGCGTCGGAGCCGCATCGATCCTGCGCAGCTTCCCGAAAGGAATCGGTCACCCATTCTCCCTTGGACCAGTCCTCCTCCATGCCGCATCCCAGCCTCTCCCCGATGAGGCAACCCCTACCAGTCCGGAAAGATCACGATGTCCCCGAAGCACCACTTGCTCGCCTTGATCCTGAGTCTGCCCGCGCTACCCCTGGCAGGGAGCCACGCCACCGACTGTGGGGGGTCTTCCGGACCCTACAGCCACTGCGGCCACTACTGCGGAAACCCAGAAGATCCCATCCACGACGCCATGGATCAGTTCATGGATGATGTGATCCAGAGTCTGGAGGAGCAGGGCAAGGGCTGCGACTCCTGCGGACCACTTCCGGGGCTGGAGTATCGTTGCCGGGGCAACTTCACCGGCACGGTCACCCTCACCCCCGATCCCCTCATGCCGAACTGTTGGACGATCTGTTCCCGGGATCTCGTTCTTGCATGCAAGCCCTGCACCGCTCATCTCCCCCTCCCTCCGTTCTGACCCACTCCCTCCATCGGACAGGACCCCGCTGCCGGTGAGCTCGCTTCCAAGGGGCACATTCAGCGTGACTGGATCAGCATGATGAGGTCGAAGCAGGCCCTCTGGATCCCCGTGGTCGCCGTGGGGATCGGCTTGGGGGTGCTCCTCCTGTGGCAGCTCGTGCCGGAAAGGCATCGATCCGCTCCCCAGCGCTCCCAGCCGGCGGTGCATTCCGGCGGCGATGGGGTGCTCGCCGCTGAAGGGAGCCTAGGGCCCACAGCGGGGGCTTCGGGGAGCAGGGCGGAACTCCGGCCGCCGGTCACCGGGCGGGCCGTGGAATGGCTTGGTGGTCGGGATTGGCAGGGGGTCACGGCGGGAGTGCTGCGAGCCCAAGGCGCGGACGGCCGGGAACGCACGCTGGAGGTGCGCAACGGAGGGTGGAGCGCCCCCGAGGAGTCGACCGGCTGGAACCTGTCCGGCGGGACCGTCGACGGCCGCCCCCTCGTCTCCATCGAGAAGAGCCTGGAAGGGGGGTGGGTCCACCTTTTCGAAGGGGGTTTTGCCGAGCTGCGCGTCCTTGGGCCCGGTGGCCCAGGAGGGATGGACCGGGCTACCGTCGGGGAGTGCATCGTCGTTTCCGACCTCGTGAACAAGACGCGGGAGGTCACCCGCCACCCCGGTGCCGACTGGCGGGAGCGGCTCCTGGTCTCCCGGGTGAGAGGGGAGCTGCGGCTTCCGGCCGGCAGGGATGGCTGGACCTTCTACTGGATCGGCGCGGACGGCTGCTCGTGGAGGAGGGTTGCGCTGAGGTGCGGCGCGCAGCCGACGACCGTGCTCCTCGAGCCGGGCACCGCCGTGGCGGTGCGCAACGGGGAGACCGAACCGAAGGCCGCGGGGAGCGCCTTCGTCGAGGTCGCGGGCCTGGAGCTGGGTGAAGCGATCCTGCGCGTCCCTCTGCCCCCGAGCGGAGAGGAGCGGACCTTCGAAGGTCTTCCGGTCGGGGAGTACGCCTACCAGTTGTATTCGGGGAGCTCGCCCCTGGGGGGAGGAATCCTCGAAGAGGGAAGGGTTCGGCTCCAGCTGGGCGAAATCGGCCGCATCACCCTCTCCCGCGGCCTGATCCGAAAACCGCCCAGGCCCGTCTGGGTCGGTGGTCGGCTTCTCTTGCCGATGCCCATCCAGGATCTCGAGAGCCTCTTCCCGCGGGGACTCGCGCTCACCCTCCACCCGCGCCCGGGCGCGGAGGTGCGGCAGTGGAACTGGGGTCCCAATGTCGTCAGGAGCGCGGAGATGGTGCGTGGCGATCCGAAGGCCCTGGAATGGAGCTTTCCGGGGGGCGTGCTCCCGGGGCACTACGACCTCTCCCTCGAGCCCCTGGGGCCGTCGATCCATGTGGAGCTCCTACCGGGGGAGGGGAAGCGTCTGGACGTCGTGGTTCCCGAGCCGGCGTTCACCGCCCTCGACTTCCAGGGTTTGCAAGGGGTCGATCCGGCGGAGCTCTGCATCGTCGCCCAACGGGTGGCTGGGGGAGCGAATGTCCGGTGGGACCCGGCGGAGGAGGGGTGGATCTGCACCTGTGGACCCGGCCCGGTCCGGTTCATCGCCGTACATCCCGCATTGGGCATGGCCTCCGTAGGGTCGACGGTGGAATCGGGCTGGAACGAAGTGACCGTCGAGTTCGGTCTCTCGGCGATGGTTCGCCTCGAGGCCGGCCTGCCCCTACCCCCGAGCTGGTGGGCTCGGCTGGATGAGGCGAACCGCAGCCGGCTCGGTGCAGAGGTCTGGGGAGGCGTGGCCTATCCCGAATGCCCGGAGGTAGGAGCGGAGCGGGCCGTGGGACTCCTGCACCTCCTGCGACCCGGCAACTACGAGCTCGTGCTTCCCCGCCTCGGGGGCTACCAGTTGCCGGAGGCGATCGACCTTTCGGTCGTCGGGGGCCAAACGCTGGTGCAGCCCTTCGCGGTGCGGCCGAACTGACCCTCGCCGGCGGGTGCGGTGGAGAGCGGAGCTAGCCGCTGCTCCCTCCCCCTCCCTCGAGGATGAGCTCCCTGGGCAGGCCGGCGGCACGCAGCCGCTCGCGCAGCCGTTGCCAGCGCTTGGTCAGTGCCTCGACCGATAGACCGAGCCGAGCGGCCGCCTCCCGGCGTGACATCCCCTCGAGCCCACAGTGCAGCACGAGGCGCCGCTCCTCGTCGGGAAGGGCGCGTATGCGCTCCCCGAAGAGCACCAGCTCCTCATCACGCATGAGCCTGCGGCTGATCGCCGTGGCGTCGTCGGGCAGGTTTTCCAGGGCGAACAGACGCGTGGTCGGCCCCAGGCCACCCGCCTCCCGCGCACGCCCCGCACGGCGTCCCGCCTCGTAGAGCACGTTCTTGGCCACCCGGAAGAGCCAGGGGCGGAAGGGGACCTCGCCGGGATCGAAGTCGGCGATCCCGCGCCAGGCCCGCAGCCAGACCTCACCCACGACATCCCCCGGTTCCAGGTGACGGCGCAGGTCGGGGCGCAGACGCAGGTCGGCCCAGGTGTAGAGGGCGGGAGCGATGCGCTCGAAGAGCCGGGCGAAGGCCTCGCCGTCCCCGGCACGGGCCGCGCGGACCCAGACATGGGTGTCATCCACGGGTGCATTAGAATCGATCCCCCTGCCATGCGCGCCGACGATCCCGATGCCGCCGCGGTTTTCGACTTTCTCTCCGACCTCGCGGAGGATCGTGCGGCGGGACGTGTGCGAGCCCTAGCCCTCTACCTGGCCCGCTTTCCCGGCCACGAAGAGGCGATCGCCCGGGCCTGGTTCGAGGAGCAGGGCGCGGCGGAGGGGGGAGAGGAGTCCGAGTTCGACGCCCACCGGGTTGGACCCTATCGGTTGGTCGAGGAGCTGGGCCGGGGGGGACAGGGGAGCGTCTGGAGCGCGGAGGACAGCCGCATCGAGCGCACCGTGGCGCTCAAACTCCTCGCCGGCGCCCTCATCACCGACGAGCGACGTGCCCGCCTGCGCCGGGAAGCGGAGAGCGTCGCCCGCCTGGCCCACCCGGGTATCTGCCCCGTGCTCGAAGCGGAGGTCGAGGCGGAGGTACCCTACATCGCCATGCCCCTGCTCCCGGGGATGGACCTTTCCCGGGTCATCGCGAGCGAGGGACCACCGCGTACGCGCGCACGACTGGAGAGGCTGCTCGAGCGCTTCGAGGCCCTCGCCGGGGCGCTGCACGCCGCCCACGAAGCCGGGCTCGTCCACCGGGACATCAAGCCCGCCAACATCATGATCACTCCCGGGGGCGATCCGGTCCTGCTCGACTTCGGCTTGGCCCGGGATGAGGCCGGTGGGGAGGCGCTGCTCACTCGACCGGGAGAGGTCCACGGGACCCTGGCCTACATGTCCCCCGAACAACTGCGCGGTGACACCGGGCTCGATCGGCGCACCGACGTCTACTCCCTCGGTGTGACCCTCTACGAGGCCTTGACCGGCGAACGTCCCTTCCAGGGGGCGACGCGCTTCGAACTCGAGCGGGAGATTCTGCGCGCCCAGGCTAGGGATCCGCGCCGGATCAATCGTTCCCTGCCCGCCGATCTCTCGGTCGTGGTCGCCACCGCCTTGGAAGCGGACCGCGATCGGCGCTATGCGACCGCGGCCGACCTGGCCGAGGACCTGGCTCGCGTGCGGCGGCGGGAGCCGATTCGAGCGCGGCCCCCCGGCCCCATGCTGCGTCTCACCCGTTGGGCCCAACGCCAACCCGCCCTGGCCGCCGCCTCCCTGGCAACCTTCCTCGCCCTGGCCGGTGGTTTGTCGATCGCCCTGCACTATCTGAGCCGGGCCCTGGAGGCCAACAGACGTTTCGAGGGGCGCTGGTTCGCGCGGCGAGCCGAGGATCTGGCCGCCTCCTCTCCGGCGATGTCGCTCCTCCTCGGGATCGACGGAGCGCGGGCCCTGGGGGATCATCAGGGCCGCACGGCCCTCTATGCGCCGCTCTTGACCTGCCAACTCGAGCGCGCCCTCGACCTTCCCGGGGCGTTTCGTTGCTGGGACGTCGCCGTTCGCGGGGATCGGGCCCTGGCCCTTTTCACCGAGCGGGTGGGGGAGAGCTATGACTTCCACGGAAAGCTGGTCGAGTTCGACCTCGCCAGCGGGGAGCGGCTTTGGGAGAGCGAGCACGCCACGCCCCTGGTCACCCTGGCCCTGCACCCCTCCGGGCGAGCGGCGGTGACGGGGACCCAGGCGGGAAGCGTGGTCGGCTGGGATCTCGAGCGCAGGAGACAGCTCTTCGAGACCGCCGTTGCGGATTCCCAAGAGCGGGTGCGCGCGCTTCTCTTCGCCCCCGATTCGCGCACCTTCCTCGTGCTGACGGGCGAGAACCTCCTGCGACTGGGCTTTCCCTCCGGGCGCATCCTCGAGACGACGCCCTTGCCCGCCCGCGACCTCTGGTGCGTGAGCCGGGATCCCTCGGGCGGACGACTCCTGCTTGGGCCTACAGAGGGGAAGCCGGGTGCTTCGGCGTGGCTGTTGGATCTGGCCAGTGGCGCGTGGAGGGAATTGGGTGGCGCGGGTGAGCTGTGCCGAGCGGAGTGGATCGAGGGCGCCGACGTGCTCCTCGTCGAACGCTCGGGCCTCGTGCGGCGGGTGACGCCGGGGGGCGGGGAACGCTCGACCTGGAGGGTCGCGGGACCCCTCTGCTCGGCGCGGCTCGCACCGGAGGGGGGGCATCTGGCCCTGGGTGACGAGCAGGGCAACGTAACCGTGCTCGACCTGGCCGGCGATGCGCCGCTATTGCACTATCGCCACCGGGACAAGGTGCTCGCCCTGGCCTGGTCCCCGGACGGGAAGAGGCTTGCCAGTGCGGGAAAGGATGCGACGACCCTGATCCACGGGATCGATCCCCCGCGTCTCGAGGCTCGGTGCTTGGCGGGGATGCGTCCCTTGGGACTGCGATGGCTCGGGGGCGGGGAACGTGTGCTCACCTGGAACCTCGGCTATCGCATCCACCTCTGGCGCGCCGGTCCCATGCCCTATGCCTATCGGCTCGGGGACGAATCCGATGTGATGGCGGCGGGTTTCGACGACGGCGGCGCCTGGACCCTGGGGGGAGGCCGGCTCGTACGCTTTGGGCTTCACCGCGAGGGGAGCTACCACGCCCTGGGGCCGGTGTCCGAGGTGCTCGACTGTGGGACGGATCGAGTCGTCGTCGGCGGGGGGCGGGCGGTGTGGATAGACCCGGAAAGCCGGCGCCTTCGCATCTCGGATTCCGGCGGAGTGGAGCGGGTGGGCGGCATCTTCGAGGGGCAGTGCAGGCTCTGTCTCTCCCCGGATGGAGGGCGGGTCGCGATCCTCGGCGAGGGGTGGCTCACCCTGGTCGACACCGGCAGTGGGGAGAGCCTGTGGTCCCGAGCCGAGAAGGAGCGCGCGGTCGTCTTCGCTCCTTCGGGAGAGAGGCTCCTGGTCTGTCCCGAAGATTCGAACGCTTGGCTCGCCGATGTGGAGATGGGGCAGACCCTGGCCAAGCTTCCCTTCGAAGGGCTCACGGGCGCCTTCGATCCCGGTGGCCTGCGCCTGGCTCTGGTCGCACGCGACGGGGGGCGGGGGATCCTGGCCCTGTTCGATTCCGCGGGTGCGCCGATAGGGACAGGGCATCCCTTTCCCCACCGACGGATCCTGTGGTCGCCGGCTGGGGATGTGCTGCTTGGATGGAGCGAGGAAGGGGCGGGGCTGGGGCTCTATCGCTGGGAGCGGGGCGAGTTCGTTCGCCTGGAGCTTTCGGTTCGCCCCCAGCTCGCAGTTACCGCGGTGGCCTTCCACCCCAGCGGAAGGTGGTTCGCGGTGGCCACCCAAGCGAGCAATCGGGGGGAAGAGTCGGCCGAGGTGCTCGTCTGGAGGATCGAGAGGGAGGCAGCGCGTCTGTTCACCTCGTTCCCCCTGCACCAGGGCACGGTTCGGGCGGTGGCCTTCGGGCCCGATCCCGACGACCCACGCGTCCTTTCGGCGGGGGTGGACGGGGCCTTCGTCTGGCCCCTGGATCCGCTGCCGGCGGCCCTGGCCCGCAGGCCCCGGGAGTTCGATCCACTCGAGCGTCAACGTGAGCATCGCCTGGCCACCGGTGAGGCTCACTGAGCGCCAAAGCAGGTTTTTTGGGGTTTTCCTGTCCGCATCCGAGCCGCGGGATCACCTGGGAGAGCTGATTCCCGATTTCACGGGTAGTATGGATCTTCACATGGTCAAGCCGAGTCACTTCCTTGCTCTCGTTCTCTTCGCCGCACCCTTGACGGCCCAGAGCACGAACGACGTCTCCTTTTCCATCGACGACCAGGGGCCGACGATCTCCGTCCTCGCCACCGGGACGGGGTCGAGCCAGATTACGGCGGGGGATATCCTGCTTCCTGGAGGCGGGGTCCCGCTTTTGGCCAACCCAGTCCTGCCGGCACCCCAGATGCGTTTCACGGGCGGAGCCCTGCAACTGGTCAACTACGCCAGTTGTGTCGGTCAGCCGCCGGGTTCCGGCTGTGGGGTCGAGGTCGACGCCCTCTCGTACGGGCGGGATTTCGTCCTGCGCAACGATCCGAACGTGGCCTACACGATCCTGTTCAGTGTCGACGAGTGGGCGGTCGGCAACGGCAACCCGGGACTGACGGCACCTTCGGTGACCACCGAGGGGGGGACGATCGGGGATGCGGCGGGGGATGTCTTCATGTCCATCGACCTGCCCCCTGGTCCGGTGAGCTTCCAACAATCCCTCCCCAACCTGGCCCTGATCGACGGGGACGGACAGACCAGCGCCAGTGGTGCGCGCTATCCGGGGGTGGGGGTGATCGAGCCCAACATGCCCCAACTCGGCGTACCCGATGGGGGGGACAACGTGGACGCCCTCGATGTCGGGCCGGCGGGCGATCCGTCGGCGGATCCGATCTTCTTTTCCCTCGACGCCGCCTTCCTCGACCCTCTCGAGCAGAACCCCCATGTGGGCTCGGCCCAAGCGCAGGGCTTTCGCGGCGGGGATGTGCTGGTGCATCGGCCCGCCGGTGGTGTTCAGCTCTACGCGTCGGCTTCGGCTTTGGGTCTGGATCAGGCGGGACCGGGAAAGGACGACCTCGATCTTTTGATCCTGGCCGAGAACGGAACGCCCGGATTCCAGGTTCCCGCTGCCCTCTACCAATGGGAGGGACCCAACCCCACGGACATGTTGTTCTTTTCGGTGCGGCGTGGATCGGCGATCATCGGAGCCACGGACTCGTTGCAGGGTATTCCGATCGAGGAGGGGGACATCCTGATGCCTCCCGTGGCCGGCGGGAACGGCAACCCGGGGATCTTCATTGCGGCGGAAGCCCTGGGGCTCTCGACCACCCGAGCCGGTGGCAGCTCCGACGACATCAACGCGGGGGACGCCCGCGGTCCCGAGGTCTTCCACGACTGCAACGGCAACCTGGTCGAGGACGCCAAGGACATCGGTTCGGGGACTTCGAAGGACGACAACGAGAACGGGATCCCCGACGAGTGTGAACCTTCGGGGGCCATGGCCTGCACCTGCTCCGCGGGAGCCCCCTGCAGCAACGTCGACCCCGGTGCGGGTTGCGCCAACTCCACCGGTGTGGGGGCGTTGCTCGTCGGTACGGGATCGTCGAGCTGGGGTGCCGACGACCTGGTCTTGACGACGACCTCGCTACCACCGAACAAGTTCGCCTTGACCTTCATGGGTCCCACCCTGAGTGCCCCGGTGATGCTGGGGGATGGTCTGCGCTGTGTGGGCGCTCCGCTCTTCCGCTTCCCGGTCGTTCCCACGGGGGCCGGTGGTTCGATCCAACTCGGACCGGGCATCGTCGCCGACTCCTGTGCCGCCTTCGGCTCTCCCGGCTGCATCGACATCGGCGAGACCTGGCACATGCAGACCTGGTATCGCGAGAACCCCTCCATTTCCCCCTGCGGCTCCTCCTCCAACGTCTCGAACGCCTGGAGCGTGACCTTCACCTATTGACCTGGGATCGGTCGGAGGGGCGGGTGGCGTCGAGGGAGTTGCCACCGCCTACCGGTCCGAGTGTTTCGAGTTGGAGCCGGTAGCCCGGCGCAGGGTCCCCGTCGACCTGCGCCGGCACCTGGGGGATTGGTGCGGGGGCTGCACTGGTGCTGTACGGGGAATGGGGG
>JALWOP010000036.1 GCA_027083445.1 Planctomycetota bacterium
GCCGGGTGGAGCCCGGTGGCGCGGGTCGAGGGCTCGGGAAGGACCTCCCCGGCCCCCTTCCGGCTTCCGGTGGCTCCGAGTGGCCCGGGGGGGCACCCGCAGTCGGCCCGCCGGCGACGGGAATCCCCAGCGGACTTGCGTCGATCGCGTCCTTACCGAATGCCGCTCCCTACCCCCTAGATATTGGGGCTCTTGCCCGGTCCGGCCGGCGCAGCCCACCGACATCTAGGGGGTCCTCAGGAAGCTTCATTCGGGGACGAATCGACGTAAGTCCCTGGAACGCACACCCTTGGGAACGAAAAACCCAGCGGGGTCCTTTTGTCCAGCGAGGTGGTGCGGAATACTACCCACATGTCGCTGGGTGGGTGCAAGTGGTGGAGAGCCGAGGGGGGCCGCGATGTTTTGCGGTGACTCCCGGCACATGGTCGACGCCAAGCACCGCGTCTTCCTCCCCAAGCGCTTCCTGTCCGATCTGCCCATGGACGAGAAGGGTTCCCGGGTCGCGATCCTGACCCGTGGGCTCGACGGCTGCCTCTTCCTCTTCACCGAGGAGGGACTCGAGCGGGCCCTGGAGCGGATGGACACCGAAGCCTTTGCCGGGGGCAATGAGCGCAAGCTGCAACGACTCTTCTTCAGCTACACCAGCCGCGTCACCCTCGACACCTCCGGTCGCCTGCTCCTGCCCGAGAAGCTGCGCAACCTGGCGGGTATTCGCAAGCAGAAGGAGGTCGTCATGATCGGCGTCCGGGAGCGGGTCGAGATATGGGACGCGGAGCGTTGGGATGCCTATGAAGCGGAGAACGCCAAGGCCTTCGAGGAGCTCGAATCCGTTTTGACCGGTAGCCCGGCGGGGGGGAATCACTGATGCTCCAACCGCTGGACGAGCCCCCCGATCCCTGCGTCTATCCCGTGAGTGATTCCGTGCACATCCCGGTCCTGGCCGATGAGGTCGCCGCCCTGCTGGGGGGTAGTGGCGGCATTTCACGACCGGACGGCTGGATCGTGGATGCGACGCTGGGTGCCGGGGGGCACTCAGCAACCTTGCTCGAGCGCTTCCCGGGCGTTCGTGTCCTTGGCACCGATCAGGATCCGATGATCCTGGACGTCGCCCGGGAGCGCCTCGAGCCTTTCCAAGGACGCGTGCGACTCTTGCGCACGCGGATCTCAAAGCTCGCCTCCGTGCTGGCCGAGGCGGACCTCGGGCCCCTTGCCGGCTTCCTGATGGATCTCGGGGTCAGCTCGCTCCAACTCGACCGACCCGAGCGGGGATTCGCCTTCAGCCAGGACGGTCCCCTGGACATGCGCATGGATCCCACGCGGGAGCGCACGGCCGCGGACATCGTCAACTCCTGGGACGAGAGCGATCTGGCCGACCTCTTCTACCACGAGGGGGGAGAGGGGCGCGCGCGGGTCATCGCGGCCGAGATCGTGCGTCTGCGGCGGCGGGTGGCCTTCCGGCGCACCGGAGCCCTGGCGGATCTCGTCGCCCGCATCTACGGCCGCAGCGGTGGGCGGGTCCATCCGGCGACCAAGGTCTTCCAGGCCCTCCGCCGCGCGGTCAATCAGGAGGGTGAGGAGTTGCTCGCGGGACTGGCGGTCGCCGAGGAAGCGCTCGCCGATGGGGGATGCCTGGCGGTGATCTCCTTCCACAGTGGCGAAGATTCCGCCGTCAAGCGCTTCCTGCGTGAGGGAGCGGCCCAGGGGCGCTGGGAGCTCCAGCCGCGTCGCCCCCTGCGTCCCAGTCGTGAAGAACAGCGCCGAAATCCCCGCGCCCGCTCAGCGGTGCTACGCGGGGCGCTGCGTCGCCGCACTCCAGAATCTGCTTCCGCGCGCACCCTCGCGGAAGATCGCCATGGGGACGACTCCGCCCCCGCGCCGAGGGCCGAGGGGGAGGGCCGATCGTGACCCGGCTCGTGCTCTCCGTCTCGGTCTCCTCGGCCGTCCTAGGCCTCGGGCTTTGGGCCGCCTTGGTGCAGTCCCGCAACTTCGATCGCGCCGCGCGGCTCGATCGCCTGCAACACGAGGCGGAATGGTATGCGCGTCGCTCGAGCGGGCTCCAAGAACGGGTGGAACGCTTGGAATTCGCCCTGCGCGTGGCGCAGAATCGGGCCCTGGAGCAGGGGCACGCCGAGCGTATGGAGGGCCGGGACTGATGCAGAGGCGCGGGGGGGGAGCTGGGAACTCGACCGGACCCGGCCGTCTGCGGCCCGCGGCGGCCTTCGTCCTCATCGGGTGCGTGCTGGCCCTCGTCTCCTGGCGTGCGACCCACCTGGCCCTCGACGCTCCCGGCGAGGAGCCCGATCCCCGAGTCGAGCGCCAGGCGCCCTGGCCGCGCTTCGAAATCAGCGACCGCAGCGGTACGACCCTGGCCGTCTCGGTCGAGTGTTTCGACCTCACCGCCTCTCCACGCTCCCTGTGGCGTTCCCACACCCCCGATCACATCGCCGGGGTCTTGGCCGGGCAGTTGCGTGACGAGTCGGCCTCCTCCCTGCTCACCCGCCTCCTGCCCGCGCCGCCCCCCGGGGAGGAGCCTGGGCTCGTGCGCGTAGCCTTCCCCCGCCTGCTGCGCTTCGACCAGGCCCGGGCCGCCGCGGTCGATGCCTGGCTCACGCAGGGTGGGCTCGATGGAGAGGGGCGGGGCCCCATCGACGGCATCTGGCTCCATCCCCTCGACGGCGGCGGGTACACCCTCGAATGGGCGCCCGCCCTGGCTCTCTCCGAGGCCGCCCGCCTGCGGCACCTGGGGGAGCGCGCGCGCCACCGCCCAGACCTCTGGACCGGCCGCCTGCTCGCGGATCTCAGGACTCTCGTACATCCCGATCCCACCTCGCCCCTGCCGCCCGAGATCGCGGCCGAGCTTGCGGGCCTGCCGCGGGCCGAGCGACGGGCCGCCCTGGCGGATGCGATCTGGGCCGAGCTCCTGCCGACGACCTTTCGGGTGGTGCGCCGCAAGATCGATCCGGTCACCGCCCACGGACTGCACGAGGCCTTCGAGCGCGAGGCGATCTCCCCCTGGCAGATGCAACTCGTCGCTCGCCTCGACCGGCACCATCCGACGCGCCCCGAGGCCTTCACTCCCCTGCGGGTGACCCACGGCGACCAGAGCGAGCCGCCGCACATCGACAGCGACGCCTTCAGCATCCTGGGGCACTGGGGGGTGCTCGGTGAAGGGGACGCTCTCGAGCGGGCGCGTGACGAACGGGATCACGCCCCCGAGGAGCTGGAGTGGGGCGGGCTGCCCGACCCGGTCGCGCGCCGAGCCTGGGAACTCGAAACCCGGTGGCGTCCCTGGAGCGGGCTCGAACTGCTCTGTTCGAACGAACTCGAAAAGCCCCGCTGGAAGGGGCTCCTGCAAGCGAAGCCGCGTACCTACACCGCGCGCATCCGCACCCTGGCTCGGGATCGGCGCGGTCGCTGGGAGAATCGACGCGTACCCGACTACTTCATCGCCGCGGACGACGGGGCCGAGGTCCCCCGCTGCGAGGTGACCCTGGATGCCGAGTTGCAGGAGAGCCTGCACGGCGAGCTCCAGGGGCTGCTCGAGGAGTTTCGGGCCGCCGTGGCCGAGGGCATCGTCGTCGATGTAGCCTCGGGCGACGTGCTCGCCGTCGACGGCGTCTACGCCTACGACGTGGCCGGCTTCGCCCCGATCCGCCACGTCTTTACCCCAGGCTCCACGATGAAGGCGGTCGTCATGTCCATCGCCCTCGACCAGGGTCTGGTGACACCCCAGGAGCGCTTCGAAACCTTCGCTCCAGACGGCATCGTCCTGCGTGAGGGGCGCCACCGCCGCCATATCCGCGAGGCCCTCGGAGCCCCCAAGGAGGCGACGGTCAGCGCCACCGAGGGGCTGGCCTACTCGGTCAACGCGGTTTTGGTGCAGATCGGTCTACGCATCCCCGCGCCGATCCTGCGTGCCAAACTCTCCTCCCTGGGCTATGGCCAAAGACCGGGAGTCGGCCTCGGCCCCGAAGCCGCCGGCCATCTTCCCCCCCTCAATCGCGACGGAACCTGGAGTCGGCTCTACGCCCATGCATCGGTTTCGTTCGGACATGAGCTGGGGGTGACCCTGTGGCAGCATGCCCAGGCCCTGGCGACCATCGCCCGGGGGGGGATCTTCCGTCCCCTGCGGCTCTTGCGTGCGGTGGAGCAGGGCGAAAGGCGCTATGAGATCCTGCCCGTGGAGGGGCGCAGGGTGCTCAGTGAGGGAGCCTGCCGAAGTGTGCGCTCGATGATGGCTGTCGGTGCGCGGGAGGGAACCGGTGCCCGGGTCGCCTCCCCCGAGCTCTGCCCTGAGTTCGACTACATCGGAACCAAGACCGGTACGACCGAGAAGGTGCCCACCGAGGTCAGCCTGCACGTCGAATGGCCGCGCCAGTTGGAGCTCGAAGCACAGGGCAAGCCCTGGAGTTCGGCCGAACATCGGGCGCTCATCGGCAAGCGTGCGAACCTCGGGATCCGCAACACCTGCTACACCAGCTCGATGTGCGCCATTGGGCGCATTGGAGAGCGGGAACTGATGACCTTGATCGTCGTCGATGAACCCCGCTCCCGCCACAAGTTCGGCGCGGATGTAGCGGGTCGCGCGGCGGTGCGGATGCTGCGCCGTGCCCACGGTCTCGCGCCGGACTACAAAGGAGAAGGAGATCCGGCCCAGCCCAGCCTCGCGACGGAGGTCGCTACCCGAGCCGCCGCCGCCGGCGAGGCCGCCTTCAACCATCAGGAGCTGCCGTGGGCCGGGGGGCAGGGACGATGACACTCCTCAGTGCACTGGCGGCGGCTTTCGGCGGCCGGATCGTCGGGGGCAGGGACGTGACCCTCGCGGACGTGCATCTCGACTCCAGGCGCTTGGAGCCGGGGAGCCTCTTCGTCGCCCTCCCGGGGACCGGCCCCGCCGGGAGGCGGGACGATGGCGCACGCTATGTGGCCGAGGCGATCGAGCGGGGTGCCGTGGCCGTGCTGGCTCCATGCGGCGTGACCGAGGGCCCCCTCCGGGAGAGGCTTCCAAGCGCCACTCCCCTCTGGCTGCACCCCCATCCCCGCCGGGCTGCCGGCCTGGCGGCCGCCCGCGTGCATGGCGATCCTTCAGAGCGGCTGCAACTGGCGGGGATCACCGGGACCAACGGTAAGACGAGCAGCGCCCACATCCTGGGCCACCTGCTCATCCTCGCCGGGCGCCGACCGGCGGTGCTTGGAACTGCGGGACACTCCTTGGCGGGGGGCGTCAAGCTCTCCGCGAGCCACACCACCCCCGATGCTCCCGAGTTGCAACGCATCCTGGCTCGACACCGGCTTCTCGGGGGGGACTCGTGCGTGATGGAGGTCTCCTCCCACGCCCTGGCCCAAGAGCGCACGGTCGCCCTCGACTTCGACGTGGCGCTCTTCACCAACCTCTCCCGCGATCACCTCGATTATCACGGGGACATGGACGCCTACGCCGCGGCGAAAGCGCGCCTCTTCTCGGGGCTATCCCCCGGGGCGAGCGCAGTGCTCAACCGCGACGATCCGGCCTGGGGCGTCATGCGCCGCGCGGCCGAGGCGGCAGGGGCCCGGGTTCTTACGTACAGCACGCGGCGAGCGGCCGACCTCCGGGCGAGCCGACTGCGTACCGACGGCGCAGGTTTGCGCATGACTCTCGATGGGATGGGGATCTCTGCAAAAGAGCTGCGGTTTCCTCTGCGAGGTCGGTACAACGTTGAGAACGCCCTGGCGGCGGCAGTCGCCGCGTGCCGGATGGGGGCGAGTCCTTCCACGATCGTGGAGGGACTCGCCACCACCTCTTCCGCTCCCGGGCGGATGGAGCCCATCCCTACCGGGGGGCGTGGCTTCAGCATGTACGTCGACTACGCTCACACCCCCGAAGCGCTACGCAATGCCCTGAGTGCATGTGCTCCACAGCGACGCGGGGGCCGCTTGATCGTGGTCTTCGGCTGCGGCGGTGAGCGCGATAGGGGGAAGCGGGGCGCGATGGGGGCGGTTGCCGCCGAACTGTCCGATCTCGCGCTGGTCACCAGCGACAACCCCCGCGGAGAGGACCCGAGCGTCATCATCGCCGACATCTTGGCCGGGATGCAGGGGGCGGAGGGGATGGCGGGGGAGGCCAAGGCTCGCGTCGAGGTCGAGACCGACCGGCGCCGAGCCATCGACCGGGCCGTCTCCCTGGCACGGGAGGGAGATGTCGTGCTGGTGGCGGGCAAGGGCCATGAACGGCACCAGGTCATTGGGGGCCGGCTCCTGCCCTTCGACGACCGCTGCGTCGCTCGGGAGGCGCTGGCATGATCCGCCTCGGATTCGACGAGCTGCTCGCCGCGACCGGCGCCCGTGCCGCGGGCCGAACCGAGGGGGTGGGTGACCTGCTCCTGCGAGGGGTCTCGACCGACACCCGGCTCCTACAGCCCGGGGAGCTCTTCGTCGCTCTGACCGGTCCGAACCACGACGGCAACCGTTTCGCCGCCCAGGCGGTCGAGCGGGGGGCTGGAGCCCTCTTGCTCGCCGAGGATGCTCCTCTCCCCCCCGGAGGGCTGGGAGTGCCGGTCGCCCGGGTGGCTTCCCCACGTCGAGCCCTGGGAGAGCTGGGGGCCTGGTACCGGGCTCGTCTGCACGCGGATGTGATCGGCATCACCGGCTCCTGCGGCAAGACCAGCACCAAGAACATGCTCGCCGCTCTGCTCGCCGAGAGGCTGCGCACGACGGCGAGCCCCGCCTCCTTCAACAACGACATCGGTGTGCCGTGCAGCATCCTCGGAGCGCCCGCACAGACCGAGGCGCTGGTGCTCGAGCTGGGCACGAGTGCTCCGGGGGAGATCGCCGCCCTGTGTGCGATCGCCGCACCGACGGCGGGCATCTTGACCGGTATCGGCGCCTCGCACTTGGCGGGACTCGGTTGCATCGAAGGGGTTGCCGAGGAGAAGGGCGCCCTCGTCGAGGCGGTTCCAGCCGAGGGATTCGTGGTCCTGGGGGCGAGTTGTCGTTTCACTCCACTTCTGAGAGAGAGGGCCCGTGCGCGCACGATCACCTTCGGCCTCGACGGGCAGGGGGACTTGACGGCCACCGACCTCTGCTTCCACCCGTGGGGGACCGCCTTCCAACTGCGTGGGACCTACGGCGAGCACGAGGTGCACCTGCCCCTGCTCGGTCAGCACATGGTGCAGAACCTGCTCGCCTGCCTGGCGGCTTGCCAGGGACTGGGGCTCCGCCTCGCGGAGGTTCTGCCGGCCGTCGCCCGCCTGGGCGAGACCCGCGGGCGGCTCGCCCGCCGGGAAGCGGGGGGAGTGTTGATTCTCGACGATACCTACAACGCCAACCCCGAGTCGGTTCGTGCCGGTCTCGGGGTGTTGGCGGCGCTGCCCGGGCGCGCACGCCGTGCGCTGGTCCTGGGTGATATGCATGAGCTGGGCCCGGCATCCAACGACCTGCACGCGGAGGTTGGCGCGCAGATCGCGGGGGCGGGCTTGGATCTGTTCGTGACCGTCGGCCGCCGCGCGCGCGCGGCAGCCGAGGGCGCCCTGGCCGAGGGGATGGATGCCACGCGTGTGCACGCCGTCCCCGACCTGGACGCCGCTCAGCAGGTGCTCTTGGAGCGCGTCTCCTCGGGTGATGTCCTGCTGATCAAGGCCAGTCGCGCTGCGGGGCTCGAAGCCCTCGTGACGCGCCTGGAGGAGGCCTGCTCGACCGGCTGCAGCGTAGGGAGTCCCTCCGGGTAGTCGCGGCTCGTCAGGCAGAGCACGTTCGATAGACGAACTCAAACGGACATCGTCCACTGGAACCGTCCCGAGGGGGGGCGTTTGGTACCGGGACTCTTCAACGATTGGTGGGGACTGCCGCTTTTCGGCTACATCTCCTTCCGCTGCGCCATGGCGGCCCTCTCGGCCTTCGCCCTGACGCTGTGGAGTGGTCGTCCGGTGATCGCTTGGCTTCGGCGTCACAAGGTCGGCGAGGACGTGACCAAGACCGACGCGCCCGATCTGGCCCGCCTTGCCCAGGTGATGGACAAGCACGGTACGCCCACCATGGGAGGCAGTTTCCTTGTCGGCTCCCTGCTCCTCTCCGTGCTTCTCTGGGGGCGCCTCGACAACCTGCATGTCGTCCTGGCGCTCTTTCTGACCTCCGGCTTGGCGGCGGTGGGCTTTGTCGACGACTTCAAGAAGCTCACCGACCCGGGCTCCAAGGGGCTCTCGGAGAACTCCAAGCTCCTCGGCCAGACCGTCGTCAGTCTCTTGGTACTCGGTGCGCTGGTGTGGTACGCCCGGGCCTCCGATCGGTTCTCCCTGCTCACGATCTACCCGCCCTTCTTCAAGAACCTGCACCTCGAGTTGGCGGTGGGGCTGGCGCCGGTGCTCTTCGTGTTCATCGGTTGGCTGGTCGTGGTGGGCACCTCCAACGCGGCCAACATCACCGACGGTCTCGACGGCCTCGCCGCCGGGCTGATGATCATCTCCGGGCTGACCCTGGCGGTCCTTTGCTACGTCACGGGACGACCGGACTGGACCGAGTACCTGCACCTGCCCTTCGTGCCCGCCGCCAGCGAGATGGCGGTGGTCGGAGGAGCACTGGTGGGGGCCTGCCTGGGGTTCCTCTGGTTCAACGCCTTTCCGGCGAGGGTCTTCATGGGGGATTCGGGCTCCCTGCCGATCGGAGGCCTGCTCGCCTGGATGGCCCTGGTCGCCAAGCAGGAACTGGTCCTGCCCCTGATCGGGTTCGTCTTCTTCGCCGACCTCGCCTCGAGCGCCATCCAGCGCTACCACTACAAGCTCACCGGAGGACGCCGCATCTTCACCATGGCTCCCATCCATCACGGCCTGCAGGTCAAGGGAGGAGTCTTCAAGGCCGGAGCGGCTCCCATGCACGAGGTCACCATCACCGTCCGAGCTTGGATCATCGCCGCGGTCTGTGCGATGGCCAGCCTGGCCCTGCTCAAGGTGCGCTGATGGCGACTCGAGTTCATGTCGGTGGGGGGAGAGGAGGCCGGGGATCGGCTCGGCCGGTGGAGACGAGGCCCGGGTCGCTCTGGGGTCGACTGCGCGGACAGGCCCGGGGGCTGCTC
>JALWOP010000037.1 GCA_027083445.1 Planctomycetota bacterium
CCTCAGCGGGGGGAGGCGGCGCGGGGGCCTGGAAACGGGGCGAGTTCTCCGCGACGGTGGGCGCGCGCCGCAGTGACGAAGCCGCGGAAGATCGGATGGGGGTCGAGGGGAGCGCTCTTGAACTCGGGGTGGAATTGGACGCCGATGAAGAAGGGGTGATCCCGCAGCTCAACGATCTCGACCAGGTCGCGCTTGGGGTTTCTGCCCGAGAGCAACATTTCGGAGGCCTCGAAACGCTCGCGGTAGGCGTTGTTGAACTCGTACCGGTGGCGGTGCCGTTCACTGATTGAGCGCTTGCCATAGAGACGGTGGGCCAGGCTCTGCTCGACGAGCTCACAATCGTAGGCCCCCAGGCGCATGGTGCCCCCCTTCAGGACGTCGGCTTGGTCCTCCATCAGGCTGATGACCGGGTGGGGGGTCTGGGGCGAGTGCTCCAGCGTGTCGGCTCCCTCCAGCCCCAAGACGTTGCGGGCATACTCGATCACAGCGCACTGCATGCCCAGGCAGATCCCAAAGAAGGGTACGCCCTTCTCCCGGGCCCACCGAATGGCGTTCACCTTGCCATCCAGGCCCCGCTCGCCGAAGCCGCCGGGCACGAGGAGGCCGTCGACCCCCTCGAGAAGCTGGGTGTTGCCGCCGGCCAAGTCCTCGGCGCGTACCTTGCGCAGGCGAACCTTGACTTCGGCTGCGATGCCCGCATGGGAAAAGGCCTCATAGATCGACTTGTAGGCATCGTGCAGCTCGATGTACTTGCCGACGACCGCGAGTTCGACCTCCTCGGTCGTGTTCTGGATGCGCTCGAGCATCGCAATCCAGTCTCGCAGGTCGGTGACGGGTTCCTCGGGGAGGCCCAGATGCCGGGAGATGTGCCGATCGATGCCCGCATGGACCAGATTGACCGGTACCTCGTAGATCGAGAAATCCACGTCGCGCTCCTCGATCACATGGTCGAGGCGCACGTTGCAGAAGAGGCTGATCTTCTGCTGCATCTCCGCGGTCATCGGCTGCTCCGTCCGGCAGATGAGCAGATCCGGTTGGATCCCGATTTCCCGCAGCTTGCCGACGGACTGCTGGGTGGGCTTGGTCTTCATCTCGCCCGAGGCCCGCAGATAAGGCAGCAGGGTCAGGTGGATGAACATCACATCCTCGGCCGGCATCTCGAGACCGAACTGGCGCACCGCTTCCAGGAAGGGCAGGCTCTCGATGTCCCCGACCGTGCCCCCGATCTCCGTCAAGAGCACGTCGATATCCCCGTCACCCGCTCCGGTTCGGATGGCCTCCTTGATCGCATCGGTGATGTGCGGGATGACCTGCACCGTGCTCCCCAGGTAGTCCCCGCGGCGCTCGCGGGCGATCACCTCGGAGTAGATCTTGCCGGTGGTGTAGTTGCTGGCCTTCGAGAGCTTGGCGTGGGTGAAGCGCTCGTAGTGCCCCAGGTCCAGGTCGGTCTCGGCCCCGTCATCGGTGACGTAGACCTCGCCGTGCTGGAAGGGGCTCATCGTGCCCGGATCGACGTTGATGTAGGGGTCGAGCTTTTGCATGCCGATCCGCAGGCCGCGTCGCTCGAGGATCATGCCGATCGCGGCCGAGGTCAGGCCCTTGCCCAGGCTCGAGACCACGCCGCCGGTGATGAAGATGTGTTTGGTCATCGCTGTGCTTCCCTCGGGCTTGCGCCCATCCGAGTCACGAAGGCCCGGTAGTCCTCCTCGGTGTCGATCCCGCGCGGGGCGCGGCGCGCGTCGAGGACGCGCATGCGCCGGCCTGCCTCGAGCCAGCGCAACTGTTCCAGGTTCTCAGCGCACTCCAAGGGCGAGGGAGGGAGTGCGCAGAAGTCGGCCAGTGCTGCCGGCCGGAAGGCGTAGACACCCACGTGGCGTAGGGCCAGGGGATGGGCCGAGGCGTCCGGCCGGGCATGGGCTCGACTCGGCAGTGGGGCGCGACTGAAGTAGAGGGCATCTTGGCGTCGATCACGCACAACCTTGACCACGCTCGTGCTCGCCAACTCCGCGGGGTCGGTGATCGCTGCGGCCAGGGTGGCCGCCTCGACGGCCGGGTCCTCGAAGGCGCCGATCAGGGCATCGAGCTCCGACGGTTCGACCTCGGGTTCGTCCGCCTGGACGTTCAGAACGACCTCGAAGCCTCCAGGCACCTCCCCCGCCAGGGCACGGGCCACTTCGTGGACACGATCCGTGCCGCTGGGGTGGCGGGGATCGGTCAAGCGTGCTTCGATCCCGTGGATCTGGGCGGCCCCTTGGACCCGTTCGTCATCGGTGGCGACGACGATGCGGGTCACCCGCCGTGCCCGCGCCACGGCGCGGGCGGTGTGGACGAAGAGCGGGAGTCCCGTCTCGGCGAGCAGGACCTTCTCCGGTAGTCGCGTGGAGGCGAGGCGTGCGGGGAGGACGGCGAGGACCTGGGATGGCTCGCCGCGCGCGGCCACTAGCGGCCCCCCGTCTTCTTGAGCGTGCCACCGGCGGAACCCCAGTCGTCCAGGCTACCGGTCGCATACTGGTCGATCTCCTTTTGGGCTTCAAGGAAGACTGCGCGCGCCTGGATGTAGCCTTTCATCTCCTTGGGGGGAGGGTTCATGCCCAGCCAGCCCACGTCGAACATCCAGGTCCTGGAGTGACCATCGATGGAGATCTCGATGCTGGTGGTCAGGCGGCTGTCTGTCACGCTCTCGGGGGGAGCCGGTCCGTCGTGGGCATACTCCTTGAACCCCTGGCCCTCGATATACTCGATCAATCCCGCGAGCAGGGCGTCACTGGTGATCTTGATCGACAGGTCGGTGTTCCGGCTCGAGTAGTAGCTGGCGCGGCGCAGTTCGGGAGTGTCCCCCTCGTATCCCTGCGCGAAGAGCATTCCGTCATTGGCGAGGCCCAAGCGCAGGTGGGAGCGATAGTCGCGGAAGAGGATCATCTTCGGCGCGTCGGGGACGGCCGTGGAGGAGGTCTTGGATCGTTGGCCGGGACCTGCACAGGCCGTGCCTCCCACGAGTAGGGCGAGGAGGAAGCACAACACGGAGAAGAGCGAAATGAAGCGCGTCATGGGGGCCGTCCGTGCGGCCCCGGCTCGGCTCTGAAACGCCGCCGGTGGGGGCATCGCCTCCGGACCGTCGAACCCTAGCCGGGTACCGCCGGTTCTTCAAGAGCCCCCGCACCGGATGCCGGCGCACGGGGAACCATGCGCCCCGGCTTCCCCTGGGTTGGGCGTCCTAGTCCGGGATCGGCCGCCCATCATCGGGCACTCTCGCCGCGGGATCGACGGGCAGGAAGAAGCGGCCGACTTGAGCCAGGTCGTCGGTGGACCAAAGCCATCCCTCGGGGCTGTGGCGAATCCCGGCCAGGTCGCCCCGGCGCAGGGCGCTGTCCTCTCCCTCGCGGGCCCGTTCCAGACGACCGGAGACCTCGATCACCCCATCGACCGCCGGGTCGCGCTCTACACCTCCACAGGTGTGACCCTGGGCGAGCTCCTTGCCGCACGAGGAGCACGCGAGATAGAAGGTCGCCAGGTCTACCCACAGGAAGGCGGGCATGTAGTCCCCCCGCCGGTAGGCGCCGCCCATCGGCCGGTAGGGAGCCTTCCAGAGGTAGGGGTCGGCGGCGGCCACGACCAGACGGCTGTCCCGTAGGAGCGTGCCCCGCTGCCACTGGTCCGTGGGAAAGACTCCCCAGGCCGGGCGCGAGTTGATCTGCCAGGAGTTGCGCTCGTCGTAGCTGGTCAAGCGTGTCACCAGGGTGTAGTCCGCCAGGAAGGGGCGCGGGTTGTACCACCAGGTCGAGAGCCAACCGTGGCCGCTGCCCGGCAGCTCCTCGTAGGTGTAGCCCAGCATCCACAGTTCCTCCCCGTGGGCCTTCTTCACGAAATGGACGATCCCTCCGCAGTCGAGCTCCCGCGCAACCGCAAGGGCCTGGTCGGGGGAGACGTCCAACTGGCGCTCGAAGAGCGAGCGCACACTGGGATCGAAACCCTCGTGCCGGCGTCTGCGCAGGACCAGGATCGGACCGAGATCCTCGTAGGCACGCTCGTAGAAGACCGCCTCGACCTGGAACCAGGCGTTCAAGCGATAGGTCAGGTCCCCGTGGCCGGGATTGGTCAGGATCGGCTGGTGGATGATGAACCAGTCCTGGTCCTCGATCACCGGGAAGACCTCGAACTTCTTCTCATCGTCGAAGGTGTGCCAGGTGTCGATCTGGTGGGGGAGCTTCTCCAACTCGATATCCGCCGAGGTGCGCAGGAAGACCGCCCAGTGGTAGGCGCTGGCGAGACGCGCCCGGGGCAGGTCCGGGTTCTCGGCTCGCTCACGGGCGACCACCTCCTCGATGTAGTCCAGGGCCTTCCAGTAGCCGGAGTGGACCCGCGTATTGCGCGTGCGCCCGGCTTGGAAGCCGAGCCAAACCGTCGCCGCCAGGAGCAGGCCGACCAGGGACGAGCGCCAGAGGCGGCGCTCCTCTCCGAGCAACCAGGCGAGCCCCAGACCCGCAAGGGGGCCCAGAGTCGCCAGGAGGGGCAGCCAGAGGCGGAACTCCTTGGAACCCTTCTGGTGCAGAAGGAACAGATAGGCCGCGGTCAAGGCGATCAGCATCGGGCCGCTCCAGTTCCCTTCTCGGAGGGAGCGACGCCGAAGAGAGCGCACGACCCCCGCGGCCAGGGCGGCCAGCGCCGGCCAGGCGAGCATTTGCGGCAGGTGCACGAGGTACCAGGAGGTCGGCTGGATCTGGGCCAGCCCGAGTTCCGTTGCCCCCGCCCCCGCGTTCCCCTGGTGGTAGTACCAGCGGTAGAGATCATGGGCGGGCTGCTCGAAGCCGGTCAGGGTGAGGAGCCGCGCCACGACACTGACGATGTTCTGGCCGAAGTAGGCATCCAAGCTCAGGGCCCATCGCCCATAGATCAGCTTGTCCAGACCTGCCTGGAGGAGGACGCAGGCTCCCAGGGAGAGCAGCATCCCGAGCAGAGGCACCCCCGCCCTACGTCGGTCCCGCAACAGGACCAGGACGGCCAGAACCGCGCTCAGGGGGGCGGTCTTGTAGGCCATCAGGAGGGCCAGGCCCATCAGGAGTCCGGTGCGCAGCCCTCCGCGCAGGCCCAGCGGTGGATCGAGGACCGACTCGATCGCCAGGGCGATACCCAGGGAGCCGGCGATGTCCGCCAGGGGGGAGACGCTGAACTGGAGGAAGACCGGGTTGGCCCCCACGAAGACCGCGGCCAACAGGCCCGCGCTGCGGCCACCGAGGCGCTCCCCGATACGCGCGGCGACCACGACCAGGCCCAGCCCCAGGCTCATCTGCAGGATGCGTACGAGCCAGACTACGCTGGTGTAATCCTTGACCCCGATCCAACGCGCCACCGCGAAGAAGGGGAGCAGGAGCGCCGAGAACCCCGCCGGGCGCACGATGTGGTTGTCGACCACCTGCTCGCCGCGCACGAAGTTGAAGGCGCGCTCCATGTACTCGACCGAATCGGCGAGCTGATACCCGTCCATCGCGTACCAGGTCGCCGCCTGGAGGGCGACGGTCAGGAGGAGGATCAGCCGCAGGCTGCGATCGCGGGGACCGAGGAGGAGGGGGGGATTGGAGGGCACGGTGTTGCGAGACTGAGATGAGTAGACGGGGGTCGGCCGCCAAAGGTTTCATCGCGTCCGGAGGGGGTCTTCCGAAGGCGTTTTGATGGGAAAGGTTTTGACTCGCCCTCTCGGGACCTGGATCCTCACCCTTGAAGGGGCACTCGGACCGCGCTGAGTGCCCAAGCGAGGAACCCGGACCGCCATTCACCGCATGGGCAAGGTCGAGAAGATCGTCGTACTGAGCGTTCTATTCGTAGTCGTTCTGATCCTGGTCGTTTCCCTGGATCGGTCGGGAGGAGGCGATGGAACCGATGAGGTCCTTGCCAAGGAGTCGGCAGGGGTCGGGGAGGATGCCGCCCTCTCCGCCAGCCGTCTGGTGGAGCGCGAGCGAGGCATCGTAGATACCTCCGGGTCGGCCGTAGAGTTGGCTGCCGGGAGTGCCTCGCAGGATGGGGGCGTGGGAGATGGATCGGCCGCGGATGAATCCAGCGTTGGCGCTTCTGCCGGGAAGCGTTCCAACGAGGGATTCGAAAACGGAGGCCTGGAGACCCGGGGGCTGGACGAGTCGACGGAGCGAGACGGAGCGGGGGAAGCGGCGCCGAGCGGACTCTTGGTCGCCGCCCAGGTCCGTCGGCCGGTCTATGAGGTTCCGAAAACCATCCCCGAGGACTGGGCGCTCCGGACCCTGGCCGGTCTAGCGGACCACCTCTACGACCCGACCCACAAGGTCTACCAAGCCAAGGCCGGGGATACCTGGAAGAGCCTCGCCAAGCGCTACTACGGGGACGTTGCCTACGCCGCGCTCCTGCGTCGGGCCAACGAGGGTCAGGAGGCCCCCGTCCCGGGTCGCCAGATCCTGATCCCCACCCACGACGATGGGGTCACCGCCGAGTCGAAGGCGGCCACCCTACCCAAGGGCTCCAAGACCTATGTCGCCGGTAGCGGCGAGAGCCTGTGGGTGATCGCCAAGAAGAACTACGGCAAGGGGCACAAGTGGCCCCTGATCTGGGAGGCGAACAAGGACCGCCTGAAGAACCCTGACTTCGTCCCTGAGGGGGTGACCCTCGTCATCCCGCCGCTGAAGGACTGAACCCGCACCCGGCGGCGAGCCCTTCAGCGCAGCCCGTACCGATCGAGCTTCTTGTACAGGTGTGAGCGCTGCATGCCCAGTTCCTCCGCCGTGCGCTTGATGTTGCCGCCATTGCGGCCCAGGCGCAGCTCGAAGAAGAGCCGCTCGCTCTGGTGTTTGAACTCCTCGAAGGTGGGCGCTTCGAAGGGGTCGCCCTCGCTCGGGTGGAGCGCTGCGCGGGATGGCTTGAGGCCCGGACCGGCTGAAACCACCTCCTCCAGATCGGCCTGGTCGATCACCTCCCCCGGCGTGAAGACCGCAGCCCGCTCCAGCACATTGCGCAGTTGGCGTACGTTCCCGGGCCAGTCGAGTCCGCTGAGGTAGGCGAGGGCCGCGGCGCTCACCACCATCGGGCTACGTCCCGTGCGCTCGGCCAGGTCGGCCAGGAACCGCTGGGCGAGCAGGGGGATGTCCTCCAGGCGCTCGCGCAGGGGGGGGACCCGTAGGGGGACCACGTTGAGGCGGTAGTAGAGGTCCATGCGGAAGGTCTTCTCCTCGACCGCCCGGGCGAGATCGGCGTTGGTCGCCGCGACGACGCGGATGTCGACCGGGCGCGTGCGGCTCTCGCCCACGCGCGTGATCTCATGGGTCTCCAGGGCGCGCAGGACCTTGGCCTGGGCACCCTGGGGCATGTCCCCGATCTCGTCCAGAAAGAGCGTGCCCGTGTGCGCCGCCTCGAAGTGGCCGACGCGGCGTTCGACCGCCCCGGTGAAGCTGCCCTTCTCGTGTCCGAAGAGCTCGGACTCGATCAGTTCGGTGGGGATCGCCGCGCAGTTGACCGTCACGAAGGGCGCCGCCGCACGGGGACCCAGGTAGTGCAGGTTGCGCGCAACCACCTCCTTGCCCGTGCCGTTCTCCCCGGTGATGAGCACCGCCGCATCCGAAAGGGAGACCTGGGTCACCTGCTCGATCAGCTTGCGCATGGCCGCGCTCTCGCCGACGATCTCCCAGCGGTCGGTCAGGTGTCGGCGCAGGCCGCGGTTCTCGGCAGCCAAGCGCCGCTCGCGCAGGGTCGTGCGCAGGGTGACCAGGACCCGATTCTCGTCGAGCGGTTTCTCCAGGAAGTTGGCTGCCCCACGCTGCATGGCGTTCACCGCCGTCGCGATATCCCCGTGGCCGCTGATCAGGATCACGGGAGGAGGGTCGCTCCACTCTTGGATGCGATCGAGCAGTTCCAGGCCGTCGAGCTCCGGCATCTTGAGGTCGGTCAGCACCAGGGCCGGCCTGCGTCCACCCTCACGCTCCTGCTCCAGCCGCCGCCAGGCCTCCTCGCCACTCTTGGCGGTCCAAACCTCGTAGCCTTCGTACTGCAGCAGCATCTCCAGGGCGAGGCGAATGTCGCCGTCGTCATCCGCGACCAGAATCGCCGCCCGCTGCGTCTCGCCACCGGTGGTCGTCATGGCCTCCAGGGTAGTCCCTGGGTAGACCCCGATGTTGCATTACCTCGTCCCGCCAGGCGCCCTCGAGGGGGGGCTCAGAGCGCGATCGATTGCGCGGGTGTTCGGCAGCCGTGGGGGCTATCCTGCGCGGCGTGCGCAGTGGAGCACTCGAAAGCCGGATCGAGAGGGGAGAGGCGGTGGTCGCGGGTGTTCTGTCGGGAACCTCCGCGGATGGGATCGACGTCGCCCTGGCGCGCTTCGTCCGGCGTGGGGAGCGGCTCATCCTCCTGCGGGCCCTGGCGGGGGGGACCCTGCCCTTTCCCGTGGATCTCGGCCGGCGTGTTCGCTCGGTGCTGGACGGCGAGCCCTGTGACCTGCGGGATGCAGCCCTCCTCGATCGGGATCTCGGGCGCGCCTTTGGCCGGGCCGTGGGAGAGGTGGCTGCCCGAGCGGGGCTTGCCGTGGAGCTCGTCGGAAGCCACGGGCAGACCGTCTACCACCACGACGATCGGGAGCCCTCCGGTCCAGCGACCCTGCAACTCGGAGATGGCTGCGAACTGGCCGAAGAGCTGGGCTGCGATGTGGTGAGCGACTTTCGAGCCCGGGACGTAGCCGCAGGCGGTGGGGGGGCGCCCCTCTCCGCTTACGGCGACGAGGTGCTCTTCGAGGAGCGTCCCCTGGCGCTTCTCAACCTGGGAGGGATGGCCAACCTGACCTGGCTCGGGGAGGGGCATCCACCCCTGGCCTTCGACACGGGACCCGCGGGGGCCCTGCTCGACGGTCTCGCTCGGAGACACCTTCGGCGGGGCTTCGATCCAGGGGGCGAGGCGGCGGCGGCGGGACGTTCCGATCCGGCGCGGGTCGCCCAGGCCCTGCGGCATCCCTTCTTTGGGGAGGCGCCCCCCAAGTCGACCGGGCGCGACACCTTCGG
>JALWOP010000038.1 GCA_027083445.1 Planctomycetota bacterium
GGAGAGGATGGGGGGATGGTTTCTTGTCCGCTACGTGCGACTGGATGGAACGTGGGATGATCCGGTGCGACAGAATGCCGCAGAGTTCGACCGGGGCAGGGGCGGGGTCGGCTTGACTACGGAGTGGGGATGGGCAGACTACCCCCGTCCTTTACCCCAGGAATACCCCCTTGGGCCTATTGCGCGACCGCTTTGCGGTTGTCCTACGGCCCGCGAGGTCCTGATCGATGACCACATTCCCCCCCTCGAGTCGTCTCCCCGGGCGGCTGCCGCAGTTGGCCGGCTTGGTGCTGGCCAGCGCCCTCGGTCTCTGTGCCCTAGGTGCCTGCGACTTCAAACCCCTCGAGCCCTCGGATCTGGAATACAGCCTGGCTCCGATGAACCGCGAGGCGCTGACGAACACCTGGCCCGATATCGCGGCCGGCGCGGAGGCCCAGGTGCTCGGCGCGCTCGAGATGCTCGTAGGTACCCCCTCGGCGCCGCGATTCCTCTTGACCGAATCGATGATGGACGATGGGTGGGACCCGAACCTTCCCTTCGATGATTCGGTCGGGGAACTGAAAGACGAGGTCAAGGAAGAGATTCGGTGGGACAACCGAGCCCGGCGCTTCGAGGATCAACTGCGGCTGATCCGCGAGGGGCGTTACCAGGCGGTGCCCAAGCCGCTCTATGCCGACGACCTATGGGATCTGTGGGAGAGCGAGTACCTGCCGGCCCTGCTCGAGGATCCGGAGGCGCCCTTCGATCCCGAGGACACCGAACTGGGGAGTTGGCAGGAGAACGCTCTGGCCCTCTTCGAGAATTGGTATCCGACCCTGGCTGAGTCGGCGGAGATGTACCGCGTCCAGTGCCTGCACTGCCACGGACCCTCCGGAGGAGGGGACGGGCCGACCAGCCCCTGGCTCAACCCCCGTCCGCGGGACTATCGCCACGGCAAGTTCAAGTGGGTCGCCGTCGATCGCAACCAGCGACCCCGGCGTGAGGATCTCTACCACATCCTGCACTACGGAGTGCCGCGCACGGCGATGCCCTCCTTCGCGCGCTTCTCGCGCGGCCAGCTCGAGGGGCTCATCGACTATGTGCGCCTGCTGGCCATTCGTGGAGAGGTCGAGAGCTTGATGGTCAACGACATCATCAACTCCGACTACGGCGACCTGCCCGCGACCAGCGCCCTGGACAACTACGAGTTGGTCTGGGGCCGATGGCAGTCGGGGCCCGAGACCTACCGCTACTACGAAGGGGGTGAAGTGCCCCGGCCGGACCAGGTCACCGCCGAGATGCTGGCCCACGGTGAGGAGCTCTTCCACGGCCCCGTCGCAGCCTGCTCGACCTGTCACGGAGAGTTTGGCCGTGGGGACGGAGAGTCGTCCCGCGAGACGATCGAAGTCGATGGACAGACGGTCGTTCGCAAGAAACTCGACGAGTGGGGCGATGCCCTCGAACGGGCGAGCGGCGGTCGGCTTCCGGAAGAGGTCGCCAAGCATTTCGCTTCCAACCCGCGCAACCTGCAACTGGGCAACTACCGGGGGGGTGGACGTCCCGTCGACCTCTACCGCCGCGTCAAGTACGGAATCTCCGGCACGATCATGCCGGCGGCTTCGAGTGAGTTGACCGACGAGGACATCTGGAGCCTGGTCTACTACGTCCGCTCCCTGGCTGCCGAGCACGATCCGGCTCGCATCCAGGAGCGACGCCGAGAGCAACTGGCCCTGGCCGAAGAGAACGAAATCCACGAAGAACACGGCTCTCACGAGGGCCCGGATGAGGATGCTTCCCACAAGGAGGAAGCGGAGCACGGAGGCCTCTAGAGATGCGCTACCTATTCTCCCTGCTGTTGGCCGCGGTCCTGGTCTTCGGAGTCTGGACCTTCGTCGGCTACGACAACTGGCTGCTCGGCCCGAGTCCCGAGAGCTACCACTGGTGGTGGGCGCCCGAGATCTCCACCTACGGTCAGCGGATCGACTTTCTCTTCCGCCTGATCGCGATGATGGAGCTGGTCATGTTCGTACTGACCATGACGCTCCTGGTCGCCTTCGTCTTCAAGTACTCGGCTCCGCGTAAGGACAAGGCGGTCTTCAGCCACGGCAGCCACAAGCTGGAGATGACCTGGACCGCCATTCCCGCCGGCCTCCTGGTCGTCATCGCCTTCTCCCAGATGGGGACCTGGGCGGACATCAAGATGGGCGGTCACACCAAGGACAAGCCGGTCTTCGCCGAGATCTACGCCAGCCAGTTCGATTGGCGCTTCCGCTATCCGGGGCCGGACAAGCGTTTCGGAACGGCGGACGATTTCGATACGGCCTACGAGCTGGTGGTGCGGGCCGATGAGGACCTGGTCTTCAACCTGCGCTCCCACGACGTTCTACACAGTTTCTTCGTGCCGATGCTGCGCCTCAAGCAGGACGCCGTCCCCGGCATGACCATTCCGATCTGGTTCAACGTCGACTCCGAAGAGTGGCAGGCGGCGTTCGAGGGCCAGGAGGACAAGACCTTCGACATCATCTGCGCCGAGCTGTGTGGATGGGGTCACTACAAGATGTCCGGCCGCATCCGTGTGCTGGATGACGAGAGCTTTGCCAAGTGGGAGGCCGAGCAGGTCGCCCGTCACTTCTCCAACGACGAGCCGGCGGGCTGAGCGCTCGGGACGAAACGATGACTAGCGCACCTATTGCTCACCAGGAACCGAACCCCGGCATGGGGACTCCGGGCACCGTTCGCGAACACCACGAGCACCATGAGCTCGGGTTCATCCGCAAGTACATCTTCTCCACCGACCACAAGGTCATCGGCATCCAGTTCATGATGACCGGCCTTGTGTTCTTCGCGCTGGGTGGGCTGTTCGCGATGGCGATTCGCTATCAGTTGGCCTGGCCCTGGCACAAGATGCCGCTCATCGGCGATGTGCTCTTCCCGGAGACCGGGGGAGCCATCACGCCGGAGTTCTACACCATGCTCTTCACGATGCACGGGACGATCATGATCTTCTTCGTGATCATCCCGTTGCTGACGGGGGCCTTCGGGAACTTTTTGATCCCTCTCATGATCGGTGCGCCCGACATGGCCTTCCCCAAGCTGAACATGTTCGGCTACTGGGCCATGATCCCGGCGATCTTCTGCGTGACGATGTCCTTCCTGACCCCCGGGCACGGCCCCGCGGCAGGTTGGACCGCCTACCCCCCGCTGTCGACGGTGCAGAGCGCCGCGCCCGGATCCTTCTCGGCCCAGACCTGGTGGCTGATGGCCCTGACCTGGGTCGGCATCTCATCGATGATGGGTGCGGTCAACTACGTGACCACCATCGTCAAGATGCGGGCGCCGGGCATGACGATGTTCCGCATGCCGCTCACGATCTGGGCCTTGATGATCGCGGCCATCTTGCAGCTCTTCGCCCTGCCGGTCCTGACCGCGGGCAGCTTCCTGCAACTCGCCGACCGGGTTCTGCACACCGGCTTCTTCACCCCGACCAACCTGCTCGTCAACGGCCTCAACCCCGAATCGATGCAGGCCTTCGATGTGGCCAAGGGACACTTCGCCGGGGCGGCATCGGGCGGTCAGCCCCTGCTCTGGCAGCACCTGTTCTGGTTCTACAGCCACCCGGCCGTCTACATCATGGTCCTACCGGCCATGGGCATGGCCAGCGACATCATCTCGTGCCACGCCCGCAAGCCGATCTTCGGCTACAAGCCGATGGTCTACTCGATGTGCGCCATCGCCGGCCTGGGCTTCATCGTTTGGGGCCACCACATGTTCGCCTCGGGCATGAACCCGGCCATGGGTATGACCTTCATGGTGTCGACGATCATGATCGCCCTGCCGAGCGCCATCAAGGTCTTCAACTGGCTGGGGACCCTTTGGGGATCACGCATTCGCTTGAACACCCCGATGCTGTTCGCGACGGGCTTTGTCGCCATGTTCATCATCGGCGGCCTGTCGGGCATCTGGATGGCGGCCACCCCGGTCGACATCTACATCCATGACACCTACATCGTCGTGGCCCACTTCCACTATGTGGTCTTCGCGGGCTCGGTCTTCGCCATCTTCGGGGGTATCTATCACTGGTTCCCGAAGATGTTCGGCCGGATGATGAACGACACCCTCGGGAAGATCCACTTCGTGGGCACCTTCATCTTCACCAACGGTGTCTTCTACATGATGCACCAGCTTGGTGTGGCCGGCTTGATGCGGCGCACGGCCGATCCCTACAACTACGAGACCTACCGGCACCTCCAGCCGATCAACCAGTTCATCTCGATCTGCGCCTTCCTCCTGTTCGCCTGGCAGATCTTCTTCGTCGTCAACTTCTTCTACAGCATGTTCTGGGGTAAGCGCGCGAACCGGAACCCCTGGAACGCCTGCAGTCTCGAGTGGGACGCGCCCTCGCCCCCCGGTCACGGGAACTTCGACAAGAAGCTCCAGGTCTTCCGCGGGCCCTACGAGTACGCCTCGCCCGATACCGACGACGACAATCTGCGGCAGACCCAGGAGGTCTGAGCCGAAGCGCAAGCCATGTCGCCGGCCGATCCGAACTCCCCTCTCTTCCCGGGCACGCACCGCGTGGCCCTGGCTCTGGCGTGCCTGACCGGCGCGCTGCTCTTCGTGGGGGGACTCGTGACGACCTATCGGGTGGGCATGGCGGTCACCGATTGGCCGACCACCTTCGGCTACTCGATGTTCACCTATCCCCTGGACGAGATGTTGGCGGACTTCGGGGTCACCCTGGAGCACAGCCACAGGCTCCTCGCCTCGACCGTCGGGCTGCTGAGCCTCGTGCTCGTCCTGGTCGCCTCACGGCATGCGGGGCGAGCTGTCCTCGTCTCGACCGGTGCCGCGGTGTTGGCTGAGCTCACCCTGGTCGCCGTAGTCATCGAGGCGGGTGGCATCGGAGGGGCGCTACAGATGGGCCTCCTGGCAGCGGTGATCACGGCTCTGGCCCTGGGGCTGGTCTTTCCGCAGCGGCGGGGAGCCCGAGCGGCTGCCGGCGCCGTCCATCTGGCGGTCATCGGTCAGGGGCTCCTGGGAGGGACGCGAGTCTTGGAGAACAGCCAGGAGCTGGCCTTCCTGCATGGTTCGGTGGCGCAGTTCGTCTTCCTGTTGATGGTGCTGGCGGTGGTGACGACCTCGGGACCTTTCCTCGGGGCTGTCGATGGGGGGGCACGGGAACCGGCCGCTCAGAATGGTGGCGCTCAGAATGGTGAAGGCGCCGCCCGGCGGGGGCTCCTGCTCTTCTCCACAGGGGCGACGGTACTCGTCTTCGCACAGATCGTGCTCGGCGCTTGGCTACGCCACACCGGCCGCTCCCTGCCCTTGATGCTCCACATCGCCTTCGCCCTGGCGGTGATCGCGGCTCTGCTCCTCTTGGCGGGGGCCCTGCGCAGAGGCGCTGCGTGTGATCCCACGGGGGTCGTCTTGCGCCGCTTGCGGTTGCGTCTGCACCTCTTGCTCGGTTTGCAGATCCTCATTGGTCTGGGAACTCTGGCGGCGATCGAACTGGCCAGTGGCGGCTTCCAAGGGCGCGTTACCACCCTGGAGGCGCTGGCGGCCTCCACCCACGTCGTGGTGGGTGCCTTGCTCCTGGGAACCTGCGCCGCGGCGGGCGTTTGGGGCGCTCGTCTCTTGCCCCGCAAACGGCAATTGGGAGCACATCGAGTGGAGCCCGTCTTGGAAGGGAGTGCGGTCGCTTGAAGGTCCAGGCAGATATCACGACGGAGGGCACCTCTGGAGTCACACCGCAGGCCTTGCCCCTGGTGAGACGTGCCGCCCTCGGGGACTGGTTCACGATGCTTCGGCCGCGCATGGCCCTGCTCGTCTTTCTGACCGCCTTGGTGGGAGCGCTCCTGGCGCAGGGGCGCGGCGTCGGCGCGGGACCGGCCATGGAAGCGGCCCTGTATGTCGTCCTCGTCACCGGCTGTGCGAGTGTGCTCAACCAGATCTTCGAGCGCGATACCGATGCTCTGATGGCTCGCACGGCCGACCGCCCCCTGGTGACGGGACGCATCGAGGTCGGGCCGGCACTGCTCTACGGCGCGGTGCTCGGGGTTCTGGGGACCGCAGGCTTGGCCCTGCGGTTCAACTTGCTGAGCGCGGTGCTCGTCCTGGCGACGCTGGTGATCTATGTCGCGCTCTATACCCCGCTCAAGCGTGTCTCGACCATCAACACGGTCATCGGGGCTATCCCCGGCGCGGCCCCGCCTTTGATCGGCTACGCGGCGATTGCCGGGGACCTGGGCCCCTGGGCCTGGGCCCTGTTCGGTGTGATCTTCGCCTGGCAGTTCCCACACTTCATGGCGATCGCTTGGCTCTACCGCGAGGACTACGCCCGGGCCGGGCACCGCATGCTGCCGGCCGTGCCTGGTTCCGAGGGCGTTGCGGGCCGCCAGTCCGTGCTCTACGCCTTGGCCTTGCTCCCGGTCTCCCTGCTCCCCGCTCTGCGGGTGGAAGCGGGGCCCCTGTACGTCGCTGGAGCCCTGATCCTAGGCGTGACCTACCTCGTTTCGGCTGTGCTCTTCGCCCTGCGCGAGGATCGCCGGCGGGCGCGGGGCCTGCTTCTGATCTCGCTCCTCTACCTCCCCCTGCTCCTCGTCCTGATTCTGGTCGACCCGATGGTCGCCGCTGGACTGTGATCCCCACTCACCCATGAGCTCCTCGACCCATTCCATCGCCTACGACCCGGCGGTCGACGCGCCCAAGCCTCACCATCCGGTCTATGACTACGACTCCGGTCCTCCGGTCGATCGCGGCAAGTTTGCGATCTGGCTCTTCTTGGCCACGGAGGTGATGTTCTTCACCGGTCTGATCGGGTCCTATGTGGTCATCCGCACCGGCGCTCCGACCTGGCCGGATCCCAGCTCACGCCTGGCGGTGGATCTGACGGCCTTCAACACCTTCGTGCTGATCGTCAGCTCCTACTTCGTCGTGCGCAGCCTGCAAGCGATCCAGAAGGGGAACCGCGGGGCGCTCTTGAAATGGCTGGGTCTGGCCATCCTGTTCGGTTCCTTCTTCGTCGGCGTTCAGGTCTACGAGTACATCCACCTCGTTCACGAGGGCAGCACTCCCAATGTGGACCTGTTCTGGTCCACCTTCTATGCGATGACCGGCTTCCACGGAATGCACGTCATCGTCGGTGTCATCTGGCTCATATGCGTCTGGATCGCCGCGGCTCGCGGGAAATACTCCGCCGAAAACCATGTGCGCGTCGAGTTGGCAGGCCTCTATTGGCACTTCGTCGACCTGGTCTGGGTGCTCCTTTTCACCATCGTCTACCTGTTCTGACCTCCCTCCAATGTCCAACCAAGAGCACTCCGAGTTCGACGCGAACAAGGTCTTCATCGCGCTCATCATCGCCACCGCGATCGAGGTGGCCTGGGGGCTGAAGATGCCCGGTCCCAATTGGTGGGTCTGGGGCGGGCTGATCACGATCGCCTTCTACAAGGGCATGCTGATCTTCCAGTACTTCATGCACTTCAAGTTCGAAGGCTGGATCGTCAAGGGGCTCATTCTGCCGACGCCGATCCTGATCATGATCGTCGTGGGGGCCATCATGCCCGACGTGGGCTTCAACCAGCGCCTGGACTACGAATTGACCGATATGGCCGATCCGGTGACGGGTGAGATCCACCGTATCGGTCAGATGGATGTGGGTGAGCACGAGTCCGGGGGCGCGCCCGCCGGCGAAGAGGGCGAGCACTAGCTGCGAGCCCCGATGATCGGTCTTCGATCCATGTGTAGGGTTCTCCGCTTGCCGGCCCGGTCAGCCGTGCTGGCGGGAACCCTTCTCTTGGCGGGGTCGGCCCTGGGCCAGGCGGCCTCGCCGAAGCCCGATTCGCCGGTCCGTTTCGGGGAGGTGGGCGACTTCCACTTCATCGAGCGGAGCGGCAAGGAGATCACCAAGGCCGACCTCTTGGGGAGCCCCTGGATCGCGGTGCCCTTCTTCCGGGGCTGCACGGGGCCTTGCCCGAGCCTGACCAGCGATCTGCACGCGGCCTTCCGCGAGCGCTTGGCGGGTAGTGGAGTTCGCATCGTCTCCTTCACGCTGGATGCGGACAAGGACACGCCCGAGGCCCTGCGGGAGTACGCCGAAAGCTACGGCATCGAAGGGGACCAGTGGCTCTTTCTCACGGGGCCGGACAAGCAGGCGCTCCAGGATTTCGTGCGCACGCAGCTACGTGTTCCGGTGGCCGAGTCTCCCGAGGCCGCCCAGGATTACGGACAGGCGATCACCCATGGAACGCGGTTGCCGGTGATCGATCCACAGGGGCGCATCGCGGGCTGGTACGAGTGTGCGCGGGCGACCTTTGGGGATACCGAGGCCTTCCAGGCTTCCATCGATGCCCTGACCGCCCGGGCCCTGGCCCTCGGGGGGAGACACCAAAGCCCCTTGCCCCTGATCAACGCGGTGCTCAACGCCGTGGCGCTGATCCTGCTCCTGCTTGGGTTGGGAGCCATCGCGGGCGGGCACCGCGAACGCCATGCCCACCTGATGGGGAGCGCCTTCCTGGTCAGCCTGGCCTTCCTGGGGAGCTACCTCTACTACCACCTGGTGGTGCAGGCCGAGACAGGACCGGTGCACTTCCACGCTGAGGGGGCGGCCAAGGTGGCCTACCTGGTGCTCCTGGCCACCCACGTGGTCGGGGCCATGGTCAACCTGCCCATGGTGCTGCGCACGCTCTACCTGGCGCGCAAGGAGGACTGGGGGCGCCACAAGTGGTGGGCGCGCCGGACCCTTCCCCTTTGGCTCTACGTCTCGATTACGGGGGTGATGGTGTATCTTCTGCTCTACCCCCTCAACCCGACGCCCCCAATGCCATGAGATCCCTACCGCGCAGCGCCCTGATGTTGGCCCTGCTCCTGTGGCTCGCTCCGCCGGGGTGGACTTGAGACTCGTGCCGGGAGGCGGTCGCCTCCAACGGTGGCGGGCTCGCAGCCGGTTTCGCGAACAGCATCTACTTCATGCTCGGGGTGGTCTTTGTCGGCATACCCGGTGCCTTTGCGCTCCTCTTTTGGAACGCCTACCGCAAGAAGGGGAGCTACGAGCCCACGGGCGACCGTGAGCGCTGGTCGTGAAGCCCGCCCTACGCTCCGGGTTAGCGCGTACGGAACTGGGAACCTTTCGGGTTTCCCTGGGAGACCGGGGGCTGGTCTACCTGGGCCTCGGACCCGATCCCGACGGCGCCCGTCTGCGGAGCTGGGCCGAGGTTCACTTGCCAGGGAGACCCATCGTCTCGGACCCAGGGGCGACCTCCGATGCGTGCGAACAAATCGCTGCCTGGGCTCGTGGAGACCTGCGCTGTTTCGACCTGGATCTGGAGCTTCACGGGACGCCCTTCCAGCGCGCATGCTGGAACGAACTCCTGCGTATTCCCTATGGCTCGACGATCACCTATGGCGAGCTGGCACGCCGAATCGGTAAGAGCGGGGGAGCGAGCCGGGCAGTCGGCCAGGCCAACGGCGCGAATCCGATACCGATCGTCGTACCCTGCCACCGGGTCGTTGCGCGCTCCGGGCTGGGAGGTTTCGGCGGTGGGGTGGAGTTGAAGCGACGCATGTTGGAACTCGAGGGAGCTCTGCTTCCCTGCGGCACCTGACCGAGCGCGGGGAATCTCGGTTCCTGCGCCACTCGCCCACGGGAAGAGGGGTCGGGAGGGCATGCGCGCCTTCTGCATGGGCTTGCTCCTGGCCTGTCTGGGAATCGGCCACCCCTACGGTTCGCCCCTGCTTGCACCAAGTCCGCTGGGTCCGGGGGCTTGGTGGGTGGCCGACCGAGGCGGCGATCGCCTCTGGCTCCTCGATGCGGATCTCCTGCCAGTGGCGGCTTTCCCGGCCTGTTCGCCCGTCGCCCTGGCCCCAGATACCCGGGCTTCCGGGAGCCGCGGTGTTTGGGTGGTCGAGGCCCTGGAGCACGATCCCCGCGGGCGCCATCGTCTACGCTGGTTCGATGGGGGGGGAGCTGCGCCGCTCGCCCTGGCCCTGCCACCGATCCTGGGGATGGTTTCGGGGCCCGAGGGCCCGCTGCTGTTGGCGCGGGACGGGAGGCTCCTCGCTCTGCGTGGAGGGGAGCTGGTCCCTCTAGGTCGCTTCGATGATCCCCGCGCCCTGGCGGGCGATGGCTCCTCGCTCTGGGTCGCTGCGGGAGAGCGGCTCATCGAACTCGATCCGGTCAGTGGGGTCGGCCGGGAAGAGCGGGCCGTCGCGGGAGGGGTCCGCGGCATCTGCCCCGGGCCGAAAGGAGCGTGGTGGCTCGACGGCCAGGGGAGCCTGCATTCCCCAGAGGGTTCGTGCCGGCCGATTCCCTGGGAGGAGGGGGCCCTCGGGGCGGGATGGCTCTTCGATCAGGGAGGCAACCGCCTCGAGCCCCTCTCCCATGCCATTCCCACGGCCCCCATGGGTCCCCGCTCTCTCCCCCGTGATGTGGCCGGGATCGAAAGCGCCGCGAGCAATCCGCAGGGCGAGACCCTCATCGTCACCGCCGAGAGCGTGCATCTGATCGATGGGCGCGGAGGTCTCCTGGCGTCCCAGGGAGGTTTCGGGTACGCCGTCAGTGCCGCTCCAGCAGGAGGAGTTGAGCCGCAATGAGGGTCTTGGCGTCCAGGGGATCGAGCGCCAGGAGCTCCTCGGGAGCGCGCCGGAGGACTTCGATCTCTTCGTCTTCGTCACAGGCGAGGCCTCCCCCCGGAACCTCTTCCAAGTCTCGAGCTTCGAAGAGATGCAGTCGCTCGGAGCAGAAGCCGGGAGCGGGGAGAAAGCTGCAGAGGGGGCGCCAGCGACCCGCGCGATAACCGGTCTCCTCTTCCAGCTCCCGCTGGGCGGCAGCGAGGGGCTCCTCACCCGGATCGAGCTTGCCCGCGGGGAGCTCTTCGGTCCAACCGCCGGCCGCAGGCCGGAATTGGTGGACCAGCAGCATGCAGCCCTCATGGTCGATGGCTGCGATAGCCACGGCACCGGGATGCTCGACGATCGCCCAGTGCTGCCGGAGTCCCGAGGGCAGGATCAGCTCCTGTTCGACCAGGTTGAACACGCGCCCCTCGTAGCAGCGGCGCGAGGAGCAGATCTCCACCCTCGGGTGGGGCTCGAGAGTCACGCCCGTCCGGCCGTGTTACTCTCCTTGGCCTGCAACTCGAAGGTCGTCAGGAAGGCGAGGATGGAATTGGAGAGATCCGCCCGACCGTGGTCCATGCAGAGCTGGGAGAAGCGAGCCAGTTGGCGCTTCAGCTTGGGGAGGTTCTTGAGAACCGGAGCATCGGGACGTTCTTTGGCCTCGAGCTTCTTCTGCAGAGTCGCGATTTTGGCCTCGTAGTCGGCAATCAACTCATCTGCGGAACGGCGGTGATACTTACGCTTCGGCATCGAAGATTCCTGTTTCGGTTCCCCTCGGTAGTTCCGCGGAAGCGAACGCCGCCTCCGAGTTCTACCGGAATGTGTCGTGGGGGATCTATGGGCGTCTTGGGCCAGTCTCCAGGGATCTGTCTCCAGGGATCTGTCTCCAGGGATCAGTCTCCAGGGATCCGTTCCCCGGCGACCAGCCGCGTACCGTGGAAGGAATCAGGGTGGATCCGACTCGTTCCAGCGCCCAACGGTGCCCCGAAATCTAGCACTCCCCCGCGGTCGATCAAGTTTCAGTCCACAAAAGGCTTTTCTCGTCCCGAGATCGTCCCCAGGAGACGGGGGAGCCATCTCCTGGTATCTTCCCGCTCCCCTTCGGCGGACCCGGACCCCCCCATCCGGCATCCCGCCGCCCCAGCAGAAGCACCGCCATACGAGGCGTTTACCGTTGAATCACGACATCGAGCGTGTCCTCATTCCAGAGGGTGAGATCCTGGCCGGCGTCGAGCGCCTGGCCCGGGAGATCACCGAGTTCTATCGAGGTAGCGAGTTCACGGTCGTCTCGGTGCTCAAGGGCTCTTGCATCTTCGCCTCCGATCTGATCCGGCGCATTCCGATCCCCCTGGAGCTGGCATTCGCGGCCGCCCATAGCTATGGGGCGCGGACCGAGGCCGGGGAACTCTCGATCGATCTGTTGCCGACCGGGAATGAGGTTCGGGGTCGGCGCATTCTGCTCGTGGACGACATTCTCGACACGGGTCAGACCCTCAAGAGGCTCAAGGACGAGTTGCTGGCGAGCGGCGCGGGAGAGGTTCGCACCTGCGTTTTCCTCGATAAACCCTCGCGGCGGGCACTGGAATTCGAGGCCGACCTGCGGGCCTTCGAGGTCGACAATCTCTTCGTCGTCGGCTACGGGTTGGACTACGCCGGACGCTATCGCAACCTGCCCTACGTCGGCGTGCTGAGGGACGCAGCCATCTCCTGACATGGCCGAGCATCTGGTCGTACCTCCCGAACGTGCGGGGCTGGAACTCGATGAGTTCCTCTGCCTCCTCTTTCCCCTGCTGAGTAAGGGCTACCTGCGCCTTCAGGTGCGCGAGGGAGCCGTTCTGGTGGACGGAAGCCGGGCTCGCCCCGCCCAGCGCCTGCGCGCGGACCAGGTCGTCTCGCTCGACTTCGAGGAGGATGTGCCGCAGCGGGCCCGGGTCATGCCAAGGACGCGGGTACCGATTCTCTATGAGGACGATGACCTCCTCGTGGCGGACAAACCGGCGGGGCTCGCAGTGGAGCCCGAGCGTTGGCGGCGCGACGCGGGCTGTCTCTCCGGGGTGTTGATCGCCGAGGCAGCGGACCGTGAGGGGGGCCTGGACGAGGAGGGGCGCCCTGTTGCCGGAGCCCTTGGCTGGCGCCCGCGCCTCGTCCATCGCATCGACAAGGAGACCAGCGGCTGCGTGCTCGTGGCCAAGCACCTCGAGGCCGAGCGGGCCCTGCGCCGGGCCTTCGAGGAGGGGAGAGTCGAGAAGAGCTATCTGGCCCTGGTCGAAGGGGATTGGTACGAGGAGGAGCCGCGCGTGATCGACGAGCCGATCGCCGTGGGGCCCAGACGCAGCGGTCGCATGGTCGTGGGGCGTGGTGGCAAGCCGAGCCGTACGCGCATCACCCCCGAGGAACGCTTTCGCGGCTTCACCCTGCTCCGCGCCCAGCCCTTGACCGGGCGGACCCACCAGATTCGGGTCCACCTGGCGGACGCGGGTTTCCCGCTGGTGGTCGATGCGCTCTATGGCCGGCGGGACGCCCTGTGCCTCTCGGAGTTCAAGAGGGGCTACCGCCCCAAGCGGGGGGCGGTCGAGCGCCCGCTGCTCGCGCGTCTTGCGCTGCACGCCTGGCGCATCACCTTCCCCGCGCTCGGCTCTCCAGCGCAGCCACCACGTACGGTGGAAGCTCCCCTGCCCTCCGATCTCCAGCGCGTGCTCAAACAGATGCGCAAGGTCCGCCCTCCCCGCCCCCGCAACTGACATGCGCCTCAAGTCCAAGCCCGCCGACTTCAAGGTTTCCGAGATCATCCGCGAGGACTATGTCACCCCCAAGGGGGAACACCGCGTCTACCGGGTGGGGAAGCGCAAGCTGACCTCGCTCGAGGCGGCTCGCGTCCTGGCTGATCTGGCGGGGGTTCGGGTCGGGGATGTGGCGCTGGCCGGTCTCAAGGACCGCCAGGGGGTCACCGAGCAGTTCATGAGCGTGCACCGCGGCAAGCCCGTGCGCCACAAGTCCGAGGGGCTCGAGATCGAGCCCGTCGGCTTTGCACGCACCGAGTTGACCTCGGCTCACAGCGAGGGCAATGCCTTCAAGATCACGGTGCGGGATCTCTCCGAGCGCGAGGTCGCACGGCTGCGCGCATCCCTGCCCGCCGTGCGGGAACACGGACTGCCCAACTACTTCGATGAACAGCGCTTCGGCAACCTGCGCCACAACCAGGGCTGGATTCTGCTCGACCTGATTCGTTCGGGTCCCGAGCATGCCCTCAAGCGGCTCTTGACCGCTGTTTCCGACCACGACGATCGGCGCGCGAAGCAGTTCAAGTCGGCCTTGCATCGCCACTGGGGGGACTGGCAGGCCTGTCGTGATATCGCCGGTCGCTTCCGCCAACACCATTCGGTCTTCGACCATCTCAAGCGCGGCGGAGGGGCTGCCGGAGCATTCCGACACGTTGCGACACGCCTACGCCTGATCCATCTCTACGCCTGGCAGTCACACCTTTGGAACCGGGCCCTGGCTCTGCACCTCGATCGCGCCTGCCCCGGCGGGGGGCGCTTCACCCTGCGGGCCCGGGAAGGAAAGCTGGTTTTCCCCAAGGAGGAGGTCCCCCTGCCGGAGTCCTGGGGCGGGATGTTGCCCCTCCCCGGGGAGGCCCTGGCCGGGGTGGCTCTCGAGGATCAGCGCGAGCTCTTCGCCGAGGCTCTTCGGCCCTACCGCCTCTCGCCGGATGGGCTGGTGACCGGTAAGGTGCCCGGACTCACCTTGAAGCCCGAGCTGCGCTCCGCCGTCGTTCGCCCCCGGGAGCTACGCGTCCGACCGGCCGAGCCCGATCGGGTCCATGCCGGCAAGCAGCTCGTGCGCATCTCCTTCCAATTGCCGCGCGGCTCCTACGCCACCCTCGTCGTCCGGCGCCTGGTCGGGCCGGTGCGACCCTCCTGAATTCGACCTATTCTTCTCCTCTCCCATGACCATCAAGATCGGTGTCATAGGAGGCTCCGGCCTCTACGACCTCGAAGGGCTCTCTTCCCTCGAGGAGGTGACCCTCTCCACCCCCTTCGGGGCGCCCAGCGATGCTTTTCGTGTCGGCCGTCTGGGCGAGATAGAGGTCGTCTTTCTGCCGCGCCACGGGCGGGGCCACGTGATCTCTCCCAGCGAGATCAACTTCCGGGCAAACATCTGGGGCCTGCGCCGGCTCGGTGTGACCCACGTCCTGTCGGTCTCGGCCGTCGGTTCCCTGGCCGAGGATGTCGCTCCCGGCCATTTCGTCATCATCGACCAGTTCATCGATCGAACTCGCCACCGTGCCGACAGTTTCTTCGGAGGCGGAGTCGTGGCCCACGTGATGTTTGCCGATCCGGTCTGCCCCGTCTTGCGAGGGGTGTTGCTCGAGGCAGGACGTGCGGAGGGGATCACCATGCACGACGGCGGCACCTACCTGAACATGGAGGGGCCGCAATTCTCTACACGGGCCGAGTCGAACTTGTACCGCTCCTGGGGGGCCAAGGTGATCGGCATGACCAACCTCCAGGAGGCTCGGCTTGCCCGCGAGGCGGAGCTGCACTACGCGACGGTGGCCATGTCGACCGACTACGATTGCTGGCACGAGGAGCACGACGACGTCAGTGTCGATGCGATCCTGCAGACGATGGCTCACAACATCGAACACGCCCGCCGCCTGATCTCCCGCGCCGTGCCGGCCGTTGCCGCTGCTGCCTACGGATGCGGTTGCGACCAGGCTCTCGCCTCGGCCATCCTGACCGACAAGGCCGCGATTCCGGCCGAAGCGCGCCTGCGCCTCGGCCTCTTGATCGACCGCTACCTCTCCGATTCCGAATGAAGCCCCTGCTCCTTCTCGCTCTCTGCCTGGCTGCCTGTCGCAGTGATTCCATCACCAACTTCCACATCGAGCAGGCGCAGGGTTATCGCCACGGGCTGCACAAGGGCCCGGAGGTGATGTTCGTCGCGGAGGCGGGGACCGCGCGTTTCGTTCCCACGCTGCTCGAGGAGTTTGACACCGAGGCGGCCATGAAAGAGCTCGCCTTCGTAGACGGCTTCTATCGCGAGCCGGGCAACGTGGGCTATGAGGCGGTAGTTGCCATGTTGCTCGAACGCCTGCGCGCGGCGGGCTTCGGCGAGCAGGAGGGGCTCGAGCTGCGTGTCGACGAGCGCTCCCTCGGTCACCCCGCGTGGACGCCGAAGCGCGGCGCTTTGACCCTGATCGAGAAGGGAGGGGAATCCCGGGTCCTGCACAGTTTCGACGCCCCGGGGGACCGAGATCGTTGCCTGCTCCCGACCAACTCACCCAGCGGAGATGTGCGCGGCCCCGTCGCCCTGCGTGCCGAGGATCTCGTCCCCGGTGGAATCCTGGTCAGCGAGGGTTCTCCCGGTCGTGCACTGGCTGCGGCGCGCGCCCACGGGGCAAGTGCTGTCGTGTTCACCGACCTCTTCGATTTCAGCGTCGATCCCACCGGAAAGAAGCGCCATCTCGACGCCATCCGCTACTCGAAGGTTCCGCCGGGGACGGAGTTGCTCTGCGCAAGCATTTCGCCCCGCTCCTTCGAGCGCATTCGCAAGGCGGCCGAGGATGGGCCCTGTGAGTTGCACCTGGAAGCCGAGGTCTCCCTGCGCGAGGCTCCCCTGCGCACCGTGGTGGCGACCATCGTGGGCAGCACACGCCCCGACGAAGTGGTCACCATGGCGGCCCACATCCAGGAACCGGGGGCCAACGACAACGCTACGGGAGTCGCCGGGCTCCTGGAGGGTGTCCTCGCGCTCCAACGAGCGATTGAGGAGGGGCGGTTGGAGCGACCGTTGCGCAGTCTGGCCTTTGTTTGGGGCGATGAATATCGGGCCAGCCAGATCTTCCTCGAGACCACCCAGCGACGTCCCATCGCCGGCATATCGGTCGACATGATCGGGGCTTCGAAGGAGGAGACCGGCGCCATCTGCCTGCTCGAGCGCAGTCCCGATCCGGGGGCTTTGACCCCCCTGCTGCCCGATGTCCACACCCCCTGGGGAGCGGGTAGGGTCAACCCCGAGAACGTCATCCCCAGCGGCCTGGCGGTCATCCTGCGCTGTGCCCTGGTGGATGTCGGCAGTGAGGTCGGTGGGTGGGAGACGAGCGAGAACCCCTGGGAAGGGGGCAGCGATCACGACGTTTTCCTCGACGCCGGCGTGCCGGGGGCCCTGCTCTGGCACTTCACCGATTTCACCTACCACACCAGCCTCGATCGCCTCGACATGGTCGATGGGGAGGAGCTGCACCGCACCTGCGCGGCCCTGATGAGCGGCGCCCTGGGGGTGGCCGATGCAAGGCCGGGCGATCTGCGGCGCTATGTCGAGTCCGTCCTGGCCGAGGGTGAGGAGCGCGCCGGAGCCGTCGAGCTCGAGGGGGCCCCGAGCGAGGTCGCCCAGCAGTGGGTCGACTGGACCCACGGTGCCCGGCGTTGGCTCTCCGCCCTCTGCAACGGGGAGCCCTTGCCCGACCGCTATCAGGCCAGGCACTGAGCGCCCTTCCGGCGCAGGTACCCCCTCTCCCGGGCGTGGCGGGCACTCCTCGGCTGGGCCCAGGAGTCGCTAGGCTGGGGGCATGGAATCCCAGCACCCCTCCCTCGATCGTCGTCGTTTCCTGGCCCTGGGCGCTGCTGCCCACGCCCTGGCCGCTTCCAAGGTTGGCGCGCAGGAGCACGAGGCTGCCCGTGATCGGCCGACCCTGGTCGGCTCCGCCAACGCCCTACCCGGCATGAAGCAGGTCTGGGAGTCCTTCGCGGCGGGAGGGGATCTCCTCGATACGATCCTATCGGTGGTCAAGGTGGCCGAGGCCGACCCCAAGGATCACTCCGTCGGCCTGGGTGGGCTCCCCGACGAGGATGGGCACGTCACCCTCGACGCCGCCATCATGCACGGCCCGACCCACAACTCGGGGGCGGTGGGCTGCATCGAGAACATCCTGCATCCCTGTGAGGTCGCCCGCCTGGTCATGGAGCGCACGGACCACTGCCTTCTGGTAGGCCCCGGCGCCTACCGTTTCGCGCGCGCTCACGGCCATCCTCACACCGAGCTTCTGACCGATGAAGCGCGGGCGATCTGGATGGCCTGGAAGGAGCGCATGAGCGACCGGGACGATCGCCTCGCACCCGCGCAGGATGACAAGGATGGTCGGCTCTACGACCTGCACGGGGAGAAGGTCAGCTTGGACGCTCTCATCAAGGACCGGGCCGTGACCGGCACGATCCACTGCTCCGGGCTCTCGACCCGGGGCGAGGTGGCCTGCACGACCACCACCTCGGGCCTCTCCTTCAAGATTCCGGGGCGCGTGGGGGACTCTCCCATCGTGGGTGCCGGCCTCTACTGCGATCAGGAGGCGGGCAGCGCGGGCGCGACGGGGCGGGGTGAGGCCGCCATCCTGGCCAACACGAGTTTTGCCATCGTCGAGCTCCTGCGCCAGGGCAAGGCGCCGGTAGATGCCGGCCTCGAGGTCCTGCGGCGGGTGGCCCGTCAGGCCGCCCGAGCCGCGAAGTGGCAGGCCGCTCTCGTGGACGAAGAGGGCAAGCCCGCCTTTGGTCTGACCCTCTACATCCTCGGTCTGGACGGAACGACGGCGGGCGTGACCCTGCGGGGCCACGGGCGCTACGCCGTCTCCGATACCCAGGGAGGACCGCGCCTCGCGGATCTCGTGCCGCTCTACGAATGACGCCGGGTACCGCGCGGCATCAGTGTTCGCTGCTTTGGGGCCCAAGTCCCAGGGCCCGATCGAACTCCTCCTCTGAGAGGCGCAGGTCGCCGTCGGTGTCGAGGGTATTCAGGAGAGCCCTGGGTCGTAGCCCCAGGTGGATCGGCCGCAGGAGCGTCTCCAGGTCGGAGGCCGAGATGTAGCCGTCGCGGTCGATGTCCAAGCGCGCGAAGGGGGGGACGGGACCGCCGATCTGGGGCGGCTGCGGTGGGGAGTTACCCTCGCTGGGGCGCGGGACGACCTCGCCGAACAGCTCCAGGATCGAGGGGGGCGCCTTGTCCGCGACCTGTGGGATCTCCGGCGCGACCTCGGGATAGAGGATGGCGTGCAGACCGGGAAGCTCGTCCAAGGAGAGCTCGAGATCCCCGTTGACGTCGAGCGCCTCCAGGAGTGAATCGGGATCGGCGGTCGCTTGCTCGTAGTCGAGCAGGAGCTGGGAGAGCTCGATCTCGCTCAGGGCCCCATCGAGGTCCCGGTCGTAGGCGGCGCGCAGTTGCTCGGGGCTACGCGAGGGGGGCGGTCCGGCGCCACGCTTGGCGCGCGGCTTTGTGAAGGAGCCGCTGGAGAGGATCGAGTTCATGTAGAACTCCTGGAACTCCGCCGGGACCAGCCGTCCGTCACGATCGGTGTCGAAGACTTGGAAGCGACCCCGGGAGAAACGCAGGGAGTAGGCTGCCTCGGAGTAGGAGATCCATCCGTTGCGGTTGTGGTCGCAGATCTTGAACCAATCCCGAAGTTGGGCTTCGTCCGCGAGCTGGACAGCGCGTTCGCTGCGGTTTTGCTGCTGGGCCTTGGCCTTGACCTGCAACTCCTTGACCTTGCGCATCACCTCGCGGATGTCGATCTTGCTGCGGGATCGCAGGGGGGCCAGGCGCAGGCGGGCTCCGCCGAAGAGCTTGCCCGCCTTGCCCCCTTCGTCGGTGCCGTCACCCTTGCCCCCGCGCTGCGCCGGGGTGGGTAGGACCAGGACCAGGGCGAGCAGGGTCAGGATCAGGGGGCGAGTGGGAAGGGCTTTCATCTGTCTCTCTTGATCGGCCGCCAGGGCGCGGGTTCTGCGCCCTGGCCGGAAAAACATCGGGGGACAGTCTACTTGAAAGTCTTCAGCTCGCCGGCCTTCAGCTTGCCCATGTAGTCGTCGAGAGCCCGGCGCACCTTCCCGGAGAGCAGGATGACCCCGAGAACGTTCGGTAGGGCCATGCCCAGGATCATCAGGTCCCCGAATTCGAGCACCTGATCGGCGGTGATGACCGACCCCAGGAAGACGAACACCAGGAAGAGGTACTTGTATGCGAGGGAACTCTGGTCCCCGAAGAGCCAGACCCAGCAGCGCTCTCCGTAGTAGGACCAGGAGATCATCGTCGAGAAGGCGAACAGGACGACCGCGATCGAGAGTATGTAGGGGAACCAGGTGATCGTGCTCTTGAAAGCCTCCGAGGTCAGGCCGGCACCGTTTCCGCTGGCGATGAAGGGGGCGAACTCCGGGTTGCCGGCGTCGTAGGCTCCGGTGACCACGATCACCAGGGCGGTCATCGTGCAGACGACGATCGTGTCGATGAAGGGCTCGAGCAGGGCGACGATCCCCTCGCGCACGGGGTATTCGGTCTTGGCGGCCGAGTGGGCGATTGCGGCCGAGCCCACGCCCGCCTCGTTCGAGAAGGCTGCCCGCTTGAAGCCCTGCACCAGGACTCCGAGCATGCCGCCGAAGCCCGCAGCCGGCGTCCAGGCACCATGGATGATCGTACTGAAGGCGGTCGGGATATCGGCGGAGTGGGCCAGGATCACTGCCAGGGAAGCCAGGACGTAGATCCCGCACATGGTGGGGACGATCTTCTCGGCGGTTTGTGCGATGCGCTTCAGGCCTCCCAGGATGACGGCTGCCACCGCGGCGGTCATCAGCAGTCCGTAGAGCCAGTTGTAGTCGACGAAAAAGGGCACGGTCTGGCTCAGAGCGCCCAGGGATTGGTTCACCTGGAAGCTGTTGCCACCCGCAAGGGAACCGCCGACGCAGAGCACGGCGAAGAGCACCGCGAGCAAGCGACCCAGTCCGGGCATGCCGATCTCACGCAGTCCGTCGGAGAGGTAGTACATCGCGCCACCCATCACCGAGCCGTCCGGTCGCTGCTTGCGATACATCTGTCCGAGGGAGCATTCGGTGAACTTCGAGGCCATGCCGAGGAAACCCGCCACGATCATCCAGACCGTAGCGCCGGGCCCGCCGACGGAGATGGCGATCGCGACACCGGCGATATTGCCCAGGCCCACCGTGGCCGAGAGGGCCGCGGTCAGCGCTTGGAAGTGGCTCACCTCGCCCTCGTCTTCTGGGTTGTCGTAGTCACCCTTGGTGACCCTGACCGCATGGCCCAGGGCGCGCAGTTGAACCAAGCCCATGCGTACGGTGAAGAAGACCGCTCCCAGGACGAGCCACAGTACCGCCATGGGTATGCCACTCGTCGTCGCGTTGAGGGTCGCATGGGTGGGGGTCCCCTGTTCCCCTCCTCCAGAAAGGGAAAGGGTGACCACGGAGCGATCCAGGGCGAACCCCTTCTCGTCGGCTTGGGCAACGAGTCGGGCTACGAGTTCCTCAAGGCGCGAGGGATCGGCGATCGCCTCACTCGCATCCAGGGCCTCGTCTGGGCCGAGGAGGGTGGCCCCCCCGATGTCATAGAAGAAGACACTGGCGATGGCCCCGTTGATGTGGCCCATGACCGTGTTGACCTTGCCCTGCCAGTCGGTGGGGGCCTCGGCGGGGGCTTGGTCCGTGATCGTGACGCTGGTGTGGTCCGCCTTGCCCTCGGCGTAGCGCGCCAGGGCCTTCTCGAGGGACTCTTGCAGGGTCGGCTGGCTCTCCCCGGCTTCCTGGGCGGAAGCCGGAGGGGAAGCCAGGAGGGCGAGGAGGCAGGCCCAGAGGGCGAGGGTGCGCTGGAGGGTCCGCATGGGGTCCAGTGGGGGGGATCGGGTTCGAAGAAAGGCGCCCCGGACATGGGGCGTCTGGATGATGGGCGGCGCATTGTAAGGGGCCCACCCGCGGCTTCGGGGATCCGATTCCGTCTCGCGGGGGGTCAAGAGGCGTTTTTCGGCGCCGAAACGAAAGCCCGGGGGTCCCGACCGACTAGGGATGGGACCCCGGCCCAAAGCCAGGTCCAGATCCAGCCATGCTGTCCCTCCCGACCGCCATCTTCGTCCCCCTCCTCTTGACGGGGTCGCCCCTTGCCCCGCATTCCACCGCCGCCGACGGAGATGTCTGGACCCTCGAGCGCATGCGCGAGGTCGCCGCCGGGATCCAGGGTCAGATCGCGGAGCTGCGCGGACTCGACTTCGAGCGCGGCGTGAAGATCGAGCTGGCCGACCCCGCCGAGCTCCTGAACTACGCGCGCAGGACCCTGGAGGCGGACGGAGGGGCGGAGCGCATGCGCCGCGAGGGCGAGGTCTTGCAGCTCCTCGGCTTGCTTCCCGGGGACGTCGACTACCTGGATTTGACCACCAAGGTGCTCGTCGAGCAGGTGGGCGGTTTCTATGACCCCTCCAGCGAGACCTTCTACGTCATGCGCACGATCCAGCCCGACCTGGTCCGGGTCGTGATCGCCCACGAGTTCACCCACGCCCTCGACGACCAGCACTACGATCTCGACGGTACGGCGCGGGCGTTGCGCGACAATGACGATGCCGCTCTGGCCTATCACGCCGTCGTCGAGGGCAGCGGCATGGAGATCATGTTCGAGTGGGCCCGCCGTTTCATGACCCCGGCTCAGCTCGCGCGCATGGCCGAGGCCCAGGCGGAGCTACCGACCGAAGTGGTCGGTTCGGCGCCGCCGGTGATCTGGAAGCCCCTGGTCGCCCTCTACTACCAGGGCCAGGCTTTCCTCAGGCGCCAACGCCGAGCGAGTCCCCTGGGAGCGGCGGCCCGCGCAAGCGATATCGACCGTGCCTTCCAGGAACCGCCGCGTTCCACCGAGCAGGTCATCCACCCGCTCAAGTATTGGAACCCCGAGCACCGGGACGAGCCGCAACTGGTGGAGTTGGACCTCTCCCACCTACCCGAGGGGATCCTCACCCTGGAAGAGAGCGTCCTCGGTGAGCTGAATGCGGCGTTGGTGACCACGCCCTACGAGGAGCGCGGGGGCCTGTCGACCGACATGAAGAGTCTGCTCGGGCTGCGCTTCACCAACGACGCGGCCAGTGGCTGGGGTGGGGATCGCTTTGCTCTCCTCGGTCGGGATGCAGCGCGGCTCCTGGTCTGGGAGACCCGCTGGGACACCATCCAGGACGCGGACGAGTTTGCCGGCGCTCTCTCGGATCTCGTGGAGGGGATCGAGGAGTACAAGTCGCGGGCGAGTGGATACGACCCCGAGCGGAGCGGTTTCCGGCTGCAACGAAAGGGCTCCGACGGAGTGCGCGTCCTCTCCTGGAGCGGATTCTCAGAGGATGAGGCCGAGCGGTTGGCGGGAGCGGTGGTCTCTCGCGTCGCGGATGCTCCTGATATGGCCCGGGAAGAAGCCGGGGAGGATCCGTCGGCGGGGGGTGGTCGCTGACCGTCTCGCTCGGTTTGGGGTGGCCCGGCGCTCAGCCCTACCCGGGCCGACCCCTACCCGAACTGGGTGCGGGCCCGCTGCCGAGGCCCGGTCAAGCCCCCGGAGATCACACCGCTGAAGAGGAAGGTCCCCTCGATGCGCCAGCCCGGGCGCGGTGCGGGCAGGCCGTCCTGGGCGAGTTGCCAGGGGCTGACGAAGAGCACCCAAGGGCGCTCGGGTGCGTCGCAGATCAACAGCTCCACCTCCTGTCCGCTGACCGGGTTGCGGCGGCGTTCGATCGATCGCACGCGCAGGGAGAGCTCGGTGCAGCCCCCCGGGTCCTGTGGACCTCCGAGGGGTTCGAGGTGCGCTCCGCGCGGATTCTCGAGGATGCGGGGGTCGGTGACCCCTTCGTTGGGACCGACGTAGTCCAGGTGCAGGGCGAAGCCCGCCGCCGAGACGGCCAGGATACGTCCCCGTTCCACGCGCCGGGGCAGGCGTCGCGCGTCGGTCAACCAGGTCGAGAAGAGGTATTCGCCCGGTTCCGCATGGCGCCCCTCACCGGGGATCGGGGGACAGCCCCAACCGGTCAAGAGGGCATCGAAGGGGGAATCGGGCATGCTGCGCAGTTGCTCGACCGCGACCCGCAGTCGATAGGGGCTGCGGTAGGCGGGCAGCAGGGTCCAGAAGTCTTGATCCGGCTCCCGGTCGAGGCGCAGCTCCAGCCCCCCTCCCAGGGGTAGGCGCAGGTGGTGGCTCGGATCGCCGCGCCAGGGCACTCCCTCTCCCCTGGCCCGGACGAGCTGCGTCAGCGCGGCGGGGTCTTGATCGGGGGGGAAGCCGATGCATTCGAGCAGGAAGTCCACGGGGCGGGGTTTGGGAGTGTACCGCTGGGGCGGGGTAGGATCTGCGGCCATGCGCCGCGCCCGATTCCTCCCCCTGGTCGTTCTCTCTCTCGCGGCCTGTGCCGCCCCTCCGGTCCGAGAGGCGCTGCCGAAGGCCCTCGAAGCGGTCCCGCCGATCATCGAGGTCGCTCCTCTCGACGCGGACTTCGATGTGGAGCACTACCGACTGGAACTCTCGGTGGATCCCGAGCAGCGCCGGATCGACGGGGTCTGTCACGTGCGTTTCTTTCCCCGGGTCGATGCGATCGAGCGTATCGAACTCGATCTGGTCGGACTCGAGGTGCATGGGGTGACCGATGCGCAGGGGCGCGCGCTCCGCTACCGGCACCGGGACGGGAAGCTGGCCATTGAGCTGGGCCGGAGTCTCTCCCGCGGCCATGCGGGCGAGGTCGCCATCGAATACGGAGGTCGGCCGTTGGTCGGCCTCTACTTCGTCGGTCACCCCCGCGTGACGCACCTGTTCACCCAGGGGGAGTGCGAGGATGCGCGGGGTTGGTTCCCCTGCCAGGACCACCCCGGCGAGCGGGCGACGAGCGAGCTCGTCCTGGACCTGCCTCCCACCTGGACCGCCGTGGCGGCCGGCGAGCGCATCGAGGCGCGCGAGGTCGATGGACGGCGCCGGGAGCGCTGGCGCATGCACATGCCCCATTCGAGCTACCTCGAGACTCTCGTCGCGGGTGAGCTGGCCGAGGTTCGGGGCGAGTGGGATGGTATCCCGCTCACCTTCCACGCCCCCCTCGCCTATGGCGACCGGCTCGAAGAGAGCCTGGAAGCGACGGACGATGCCCTGGGGTTCCTCTCGGACCTGACGGGCTTTCGCTATCCCTATGCCAAGTACGCCACCACCTGCGTCGAGGACTTTCCTTTCGGAGGCATGGAGAACATCTCCGCCACGACCCTGGGGGTTGCGGCCCTGCGCGACGAGACCGCCCGGGCGGACGGGAACTCGGACACGCTCGTCGTGCATGAGGCGGCGCACCAGTGGTTCGGGGATCTGCTCACTCCGCGGGATTGGTCGCAGGTCTGGCTCTCGGAGAGTTTTGCCACCTATTGCACGGCGCTCTTCCTGGAAAGGACCCGTGGGCCGGAGGATTTCGACCTCTTCATGGACAACGCGGTGAGTGGTTATGTGGCCGGGAACGACGCTCACCCCCGTGCGATCGTCGACGGCTCCTGTCGGGAACCCCTGGATCTGTTTTTCTCCGGACACGTCTACCAGGGGGGCGCATCGCGCCTGAACCTCTTGCGCAGTTGCCTTGGAGACCCGGTTTTCTTCGATGGTGTGCAGCGCTATGTGGCCGAGAATGCCGGCCGTTCGGTGACGACGGACGATCTCCGCGAGGCCTTCGAGCGCGCCAGTGGAAGGGACTTGAAGCCCTTCTTCGAGCAGTGGTTCGAATCGCCCGGCTACCCCGAACTCGAGACGGCTTGGGTCTATGACGCGGAGCGCAAGCGCATTCTGCTTACCATCAATCAGACTCAATCGGTCGAGGATGGGACTCCCGCGGTCTTCGAGGGTTGTTTGGAGGTCGAGATCGGCCGAGCGGATGGCCGGGCGTCGGTGGTTCTTCAGTTGGATGAGCGCCGGGACCTCTCGAAGATCGCCGCGCAGGAGGAGCCGCGCTGGGTTCTGGTCAACCCCAGGAGCCGCATGCCGGCCCGCATCGACTCCAAGAAGAGCGTCGAGGAGTGGGTGGCGATCGCCCGCGGTTCCGGACCGGTCGGGCGCAGGCGTGCCGTGCGTGCCTTGGCCGAGCGTGCTCCCCTCGCCCAGGGGGAGAATCGGGCCGCCCTCGTGGCTCTGTTGACCGGGATCTCCCGGGAGGATGGTCGCGGTGAGGTTCGCACTGCGGCACTGGAGGCCTTGGGGCGCTTTGGAGGTCCCCAGGCGCGCGCTGCTCTGATTCGGGCTGCGCGGGAGGACAGGGAGATGGCTGTGCGTGCCTCCGCCCTGCGAACCTTGAGCGCGGTCGGCGCGGATGCGGAGCTCGCAGACCTGGGACGTACGCTGGTCGACGAGGCTCCCAGTTGGGGTGTCGTCGCTGCGGCGGCCCAACTCGTCCAACGCGCTGATCCCGAGCACGCTCTGGGATGGCTACGTAGCGAACTCGAAGCCTCCCAGCCCGACCTCGCCGGTCAACCCCATGTCAGTCTCCTGCCGGCGTTGATCGAGAGCGCGGGGGGGCGGGCGCGAACGGTGCTGGAGAGCCTGGCGGGGGACGAGAACCTGGCCATTGCGCTGCGGGTGGCCGCGGTGCGTGGGCTGGGGCGCCTGGCCCGCGAGGATGAGGAGCTGGTCCCCCTCCTGGCCGGATGGCTCGACAGTGACGAGATCGGTGTGCGTGCGGCGGCGGTGGACGCTCTGGTCGACAGTGGTCGCGAGTCGGCGCGTTCCGCCTTGGCGGCCTATTATCCAACCTGTCATTCTCCCCGGGAAAAGCGGCGCATCGAAGGCTTCTTCGGCCTCTGATGGTGGATGCGAGGCATCGCAAGCTCCTGCGGGAGATGCGCTTCGCGCTCCTTTCGGAGATCGGAGCGCGGGCGATTTACGACCATCTCGGCCGGGTCGTGCGCGATGACTCTTTGCGGGCGCTGCTTGCCGAGTTGAACGCGGCGGGTGCGGAGAATGTCGCCACCCTGCGCGCTCTGATGATCGAACTGGGGGCGCGTCCCCGCAGGACCAGTTTTCGGCGCCGTGTCCTGGCCCGCATTCTGGCGACCTCCTCACGGGTGATCGGTGTGCGCGTCGTGTTGCGCATCTGCATGAACGCGGAGGAGACGGTGGGGCGCTGGTATCGCCAGTACGCCCACTTCTTCATGCGTTTGGGTGAGGAGCAGAGAGCCCGCACCTGTGAGGGCTTGGCCGTCACCAAGGCCCAACATGCGGGCGCGCTGGGAGCCTGGGTCTCCAACCTGAGACAGGGCTGAGGCAGCCCCTGGGAGGAGTCCGGGCTCCTCCGTTCGGGGGCGCCGCGGATTCTGCTTGCCCCTTTTCCAGGCTCCGTGCTAGCGTCGAATCGGCTCGTTCGTTCGCTGGACGAGAGAAAACAAGGAGTTCGCAAATGACCCTTCCTTCCTTCCTTCCTGTGTTTGGTGACCCTGGCTTCCCTGGCGGAGTCCTCGGCTCCCCAGAATCCCACTGAGCCGTCGCCCTTGATCAAGCTGGAGGCGACGGCGCCGGAGTCCCGTCCGCGGACGATGGTTTGCACCCCTTCGGGTCACTGGGTCTACCAGGCGGAGGGAGGCGCCTTGGCGGTGTTTGAGGTCTTCCAAAACGGCGTCTATACCGATGCGGAGTTCAAGACCACGACCGGTCACAAGAAGTTCAAGCTGAGCTCGATGGGGGTGCTGGCGTCGCGCATGGCGCTCGATCCCCTGGCGGCCGATCCCCCCGTGGATGGGGCGAATGACCTGATCTACGTCGCCGGCGGCCGCGACGGGCTCTGGATGGTGGCGGCGGACACGACCCCCAGCGCCGCCAACCCCGCCTGGCGCATCGACGACTCGGGCAACACCAATCCGGTCACCCAGAAGGGACGGCGTTGGTGCACCGACGTCGGTTTCATGACGGTGAACGGCACCGACTACCTTCTGGCGTGTTTTGCCAAGAAGGACGAGTCGCGCCTGCGGGTCTACGACCTCAACGCCGCGCGGCAGTTGAAGGCTCTTTCCGGTGAGACCGGCCATGAGCTGACGGCGGTGATGGATGTCAAGATCAGCAGCCACAGCTCGGCGCCGCCGCCGGTGGCCAAGCAATACGGGGGTTCGGTGGCGATGGCGCTCGCGGTGGACCAGCGCTCGGCGACCCAGACCGATGTCTACTTGGCGATGGGCCACGACGGCCTGATGCGGGTGCGTTTCACCGACACGGGCGGCGGCCTGCAGAAGAACAAGAGTTGGGGGCCGATCTTCGGCACCGGCTCGGCCTATGAGGCGACCAAACCCCCGCCGACGGGCAAGACCCAATCCCTCTACGGCAACCTGATCCTGGAGCAGGTGCGTTCCTACCTGCCTTCCCTCTCCCGGGTGGTGCGAGAGGAGCGGCCCTTCTTCACCGACGTGGCGCTCTTGGACACGACGATCGCCGGCCACCAGGCCCACCAGCTCTATGTGGCGGTGGATCACCTCTACTGGCTGGTTTTCGATCTGGATCAGCCCTGGGGCACGGCCCAGGACATCCTGTACCACGCGGGGACGCAGTTCGATCTGCAAGCCGCCAATGATTACGCCACCTCGCAGCTCTTCACCCATGTGGTCGGGGCGGACGCGAACCAGAACGCAGCCTCCTGTGCGCGCACCATTCGCGTGGTCGACGATCCCCAGGGGCCCTATGTCGTGGTGGGTAACTCCTGGACCTTCTTCATCCGCGACTACGTCGACACCAGGGCGGATGCCATCGCGTATGACGCCGACATCTTCTGGGGCGGGGGTCAGGCGGACGAGGTGGCGGTGAAGCGTGACACCCAGGTCTTCCAGGTGGGCTGGGATTCGGGAGCGGGCGCCTTCACCTGGAGTGAACTGGCCCAGTTCGACGGGGGTGGCGAGGCGGTTTGCGCGCCCGCGACCCAGGAATACCTGCCGGCGCGGATCAAGTTCTTCTATCAGTTCGACGTGGACATCTCGCCGGGCAGAACGGATCGTGGCATGGGGCTGGGGCTGTTCGACCTGCAAGGGGGAGGCACCACGCAGACCTTTACCCGGGAGCACATCTGGATCGTGGGCAAGGAGTGCTACTCGGTAGGGACCCCTTTCGGTCACCCCGACCTGGTGATGACGGGCGGGAATGATGGAGGGGTACCCAACTCGGGGATGCTGTTGATCGAGCAGGATCAGGCGAGCGGAGCCTGGAATCTGAAGCCCCTCTACACCCCCCCGGCCGGCAGCACCTCGGACACCCGGGGCCCGGAGGGGACACTCTGGACCCAGTCGCACTCGGCCTCGATCGAGGAGGGGCAGGAGTTGGTCTTGACTTCGGGGGGCAGGAATGCATCCGACCTCAAGCGTTGGCTCTACGCCAAGTACAGCGGGGTGGTAGACGATTCCTACCGCACCGCCGACAACATCGCGCGCAGTGAGTGGTATTACCTGAAACCGCCCTCCGATCGTTACAACAGCCCCGGCCGGGTCCACTACGAGTCGCTCGATCTCCTTTCCCTGTTGACGGGTCTTGGCGCGACGAACAAGCCGATGGTCGGGACTCACATCCGGACGGCTGAGGGACTGGCGTGGTTTTGGCGGACTGAGCTGGAATCGTACATCGCGACGAACAACAAGCAGAACGGCGACGATGTCGACATCAATGACTTACTCAACGTCACCAACCTCGTCACTCACCCCGAGTTCAACTTCTTCCCTAACAGCGGATCTAACAAACCGGCTGTCCGCGACTGGTGGAAGCACTTTGGATGCCATGACGACGACACCAGCTTAGTCGGCACCAATAACCCGATCTTGATTAAGGTCCCCAAGGGGTCTGAGTGGGGCCACTACGTCCTCGCCGTCCCCTGCCGGCGGCTGGCAGCAAACCCAGAGTGGAATGTTTTCGATGACAATTGGTCCTACAGTTGTCCAAAAGACCCCCCTCCCGGTACCTGGGATTTGCACGGGGACTCCGCCTGGCTTCCTCCCACTGGCTCAATTCTCCGCGATTGGTTTGGCCATGGATTGGTGCAGTTCTGGGAGATCGCGATCGATGCGGGTGGGAACTACTACCCTGTGACGACCACCGAGAACGGCGTACCAAACAACACCACCCTCAGCCGCCTGATCTTCCCCGATGGTCCCGTAGCCGGTGGTCCACGCAGCTCTTGCCTGGTGGTGGATTCGGTGACCATCGACAACACCGTCTACCTGTTCGCCCTGGATGTAGCGGGCCACCTCTACGTCTACGACATCACCTCGATCCTAAGTTTGACGGACCCCTCCATGAACATCGGGGCAACGCCCCTGGCCACCTGGGATACGGTCGACTCCACCTTCGACAGCCTGCCCAATCCACTCTTCGACATAGCGGTCGACTACGAGAACGGGGATACCGCGATGCTCTATCTGGCTCAGAGGCGGGCTGGATTCCAAGTGTTGCAGTTCGATCCCAAGCAAGTGCTGGGAGGGGACATCTTGGTGGATTGGGGCCTAGTCCAAACGCCTGGTGCCTGCCAGGGCGTCGCTCTTACGACATTGGATACAGGCGAGAAAAAGTTGCTCGTCACCGATGTGAGTGGCGGGATCCGGATGTACGGGAAGCAGTGAGGTAGACGAAGATGCGGATAGCGATGATACGAAGAAGTGTGTTTGCGATGACGCTCGTGGGGCTTTCTACCTCGACTTTCTCCCAGGAGCAACTCATGGAGGTCGTGGGGCGTACGATTGGCGCCGCAGTGAACTCAGTGGCTCCCGTGGGGGACTTGACCGGGGACGGCATCCTGGAATTCGTTGTGGGAGCCAATGAGCAGGGCCCGCACGGTGGGTTTGTGATGGTCGTCGATGGAGCGAGTGGAGAGTTCATTCGAGAGCACATCGGTCCCCCTCATCACCAAATCGGCTGGTGGATCGTCAAGGGGATTGGCGATTACGACGGTGACGGCGTGCCCGACTACTGCACCGGTAGCCACCTCAGTGGATACCTGAATACGGATGGCGAGGTCTGGGTCTGGAGCGGTCGGTCGGGTGACCAAAGGCGGTCCCAGGAAATGGCGCCACGGGGGTAGTTATGCTGGGCGGGTAGCCCGAGGAGAGGCACCGAACCCAGATGAAGCGGAAACGACGCACCCACAGCCCTGAATTCAAGGCCCGTGTAGC
>JALWOP010000039.1 GCA_027083445.1 Planctomycetota bacterium
GCGACGGAATGGGGAGCAAATACGGGAACCGGGACGCGGTGCAGTCCCATTTTTTCGATCTGGCTGCGGTAAGGGGTGGGGATAGGGGGCTTGGGCCCCGGTAGGGTAGGCAGCTATCTGTATACAGGCCCATGGCCTCTCGGCGAATCGAATACCGGCTGAAGTGCGCAGTATGGGACTCCGCCCTAGTGCCTAGCAGGCTTCGAACTTCGGCCCGGGGGAGCGGGAGAGGCCGGGCCTTAGTCTCGTTGCGTGACCATAGCCAGTACCTACCTGCGTCCCGTCGAGACCATCGCCCCCGAGGCCAGTGCAGCGGATGCGGCCAACCGGATGAAAGAGACCGGGGTCGGCGCGCTCGTGGTCGTCTCGGAGGAGGGGCCGGTCGGAGTCGTCACCGACCGCGACCTAGCCCTGGGAGTCCTGGTCCAGGACCGCGACCCGGCCCAGGTTCGGGTGGCGGAACTGGCCCACAGCCCCCTGCACAGCGTCACCCCAGAGGCCTCCCTCCTCGACGTGGTGGGGATCATGCGTAGCCACCTGGTGCGCCGCGTGCCGATCATCGACGCTGGGGGGGCGCTCGTCGGCATCGTCACCGCGGACGATCTGATCGCTGATTTCGGCGATCAGATCGGTTGGGCGGCCCAGGCGACTCGCGCCGGGTTCGACTACGAAGCCTGTCCCCCGGAGGCCCGGCGTTCACCGCTGGGGCGTGAATGATGGAGATCCTGAGCGAGAGTTCCCGCAGGGTGATCGACATCTCCCCCGAGGAGACCGTCTCCGAGGCGGCTCGGCGCATGCAGCGCATGGGTGTCGGGAGCCTGGTCGTCGTCGAGGAGTGCCGTCCGGTGGGGATCGTCACCGATCGGGACCTGTGCCTGCGGGCCGTGGCGCCTCGCGTGCTCCACGAGGGGAGCCGTCGGGTCTCCGAGGTGATGACCGCCCCCGTCGAGACCCTACACGAGAGTGCCACCACCCGAGATGCGCTGCAGATGATGCGTACCTTGGGGATCCGGCGCCTTCCGATCGTCGATGATGGAGGCTGCCTCGTGGGGCTCCTGGCCCTGGAAGACCTGCTGGCACTGCACACCGGTGCCCTGCATGACCTGGCCGTGGAGGGACTCGAGCGGCGCCGCAGGGCTTGGCGAGATGCCCGTGTCGATCGAGCCCACGAGGATCTGGAGCGTCTCTACGGCAACCTCGTCGAGGGCATGCGGGAGGCCCGTTGGACCACCCAGGAGGCCTTCTTCGACGAGATCGATGCGCTCAAACAGCGCGCCAAGGATCTCTTCTCCCGCTGAGGGGGGGGTATACGACTTCGCAACCCCGGCTCTCCGGAGCAGCGGGGAAGGGCTTTCGTCTATGATTCCGGCGATGCCTGTCCCCGCCTATGAGGACCTACGCTTCCAATCCCTGCTCGCCGGCCTGCTGGATCCGGTGGTCACGATCGACGACCACGGGGAGATCCTCTTCGCCAGTGACTCCGTGCGCGGGGTCTTCGGGTACTCGCCCCACGAGCTGCTCGGCCAAAACGTGCGCATGCTCATGCCGGAGCCCCACCGTTCCAAGCATGACGACTATCTGGCCCGCTATCGGGAGACCGGTGAAACCTGGATCCTGAACACGATTCGGGAGTTCCAGGCCCAGCGCAAGAACGGTCAAACCTTCTGGGTCGAGCTGTCGGTGGCCCGCATCGACATCCCCGGCCGCACCCAGCCCCTCTTCACGGGGAGTTTTCGGGACATCACCCAGCGCAAGCAGTTCGAGCGCGCCCTGCGGGACAGCGAGGCCCGCTTTCGGGCCATTTTCGATGGGGAAATCGAGCTGGTCGGCCTGCTCGACCCCTCCGGGCGCGTGCTCGAGATGAACCGCGCCGCCCTGGCGTCGGTCGGACTCGAGCGGATCGATGTGGTCGATCTGCCCTTCTGGGAGACCCCCTGGTGGCGCAACCGAAAGGAGGACTGCGAGCGCTGGGTGAAGCGCGCGGCCCAGGGCGAGACGATTCGCGAGGAGCTGGAACTCGACACCCAGCGGGGCCGCATCTTCGTCGACTTCTCCCTGCGACCGATCCGTGATGTGAAGGGCGAGATCATCCTGCTCCTTCCCGAAGGGAGGGACGTCACCGCCCTCAAGCGGGCCCAGGCCCGGGAGCGCCAGATGATGGCAGCCCTGGCCGCCCTTGGCGAACAGGCTTCGGTCCTCGCCCACGAGATCAAGAATCCGATCACCTCCATTCACCTGGCCCTGCGGGCCGTGGCGGACAAGCTCGGTGAGGGTCAAGCAGAGGTTCTGGAGGAGCTGATCGAGCGCATGCGCAAGCTGGAGGGGAAGCTGCGCCGCACGCTCTCCTTCGCCCGCCCCATCGACCTCGATGCCAAGCCCACGCCGATTCTGCCCCTGGTACTCGGGCCGGTCGATACCCTGCGGGACGAGGCCGAGGACCGCTCGGTCGACCTGCGATTCGACGTCGATGCGAACCTGGGATCGATCTCTGTCGATGCGGGCCGCATCGAGGATGTGATCACCAACCTGGTGCGTAACGCCCTGGATGTCCTGCCCGAGGGAGGCACGATCGCGGTCAGCGCCCGTGCTGAGGGGAATGGGGTCTCGATCCGAGTCGAAGACGACGGGCCCGGCCTGCCCGACATGCCGGCGGAGGAGCTGTTCAAGCCCTTCGTGACCACCAAGGAGAAGGGCACAGGGATCGGCCTGGCCTTGGCTCGCAAGGTGGCGCAGGCCCACGGAGGCAGCCTCGATGCCGGACCTTCGCAACTGGGCGGGGCCTGCTTCGAGCTGCGACTTCCGGGTCCCAGGACGTAGCGGCGCTACGCCCGCCTGCGAAGGGGCCTGGGAACTAGTGCGTAGATCCGAGAAGATGGGCGGCAGCGCTTGCCTGGGCGTCTATCCTCGAAGCCATGGATAGCTCACGTCCCATAGGTGTCTACCTGATCGATGACCAAGCCATGCTGCGGGCGGGCTTCAAGAGTCTGCTTTGCGAGGTTGACGGGCTCGAAGTCGTGGGAGAGTCGAGCGAGGTCCGCGGCTGCCTGGAGGAGATCGAGAAGGTTCGACCCGATGTCATTCTGCTCGACATCACCATGCCCGAGCTGAGTGGGATCGACGCGATTCCGCTCCTGCGCAAGGCCAGCGCGCGTTCGCGGATCATCATGCTCACCCACCACGAGGGCCAAACCTTCGTCGATCAGGCGCTCAAGGCCGGTGCAGACGGCTACCTCTCCAAGGACTCCGATCCCGCCGAACTGCGCCTCGCCATTCAGGCGGTCTTCCGCGGTGACGCATACATCTCGCCCAAGGTTTCCAGCGGCCTGATCAATCAGGCGCGTGGCGGGGACTCGGGAACCGGCTCCCAAGGGGTCGGGATCGCGAGCCTCACCCCACGGGAACGGGAGGTCTTCCAGCTCCTGGCCGTCGGCAAGAGCAACAAGGAGGTCGCTTTCCAGCTCGGCATGAGCCTCTCCACCGCCAAGAAGCACCGCGAGAACCTGCAGCGTAAACTGCGTGTTGGTTCCGCTGCGGAGCTGGCCCGCATCGCGATCCGCGAGGGGTTGCTCAGCACCTGACCGCGTGGACCCCTGCGCAGGTCTGCCCCCACGGGAGGGGGTCGTTCGGCCCATTCCGCGGGCTGCGGACCGAGTCGATCCTATGAACCATGGCTCTCCCGTCGCCGACACGCCCCATCTTGGTTGGACTCGCGCTCGATCCACTCGAGCACGATCTGACTCCGGCGGCGCGGGCCGCCCTGGTGCGCGGAATGCTGCTCGCCAGGCACACGGGAGCTCGCTTGGACCTCCTGCATGCGGTGACGGGAGACGTCTTTTTGGGGGATGGAGCCGAATCTCCCGGAGAAGAGGGGAGGGGTGGGGCGAAGCAACTCTCCTATCACCTCTCGCGTCGCGGGCGCGAAGCGCTGATCGAAGCTCGCCGCAGCGCCTGCACGGACGGGGTGACCGCCGAACTCTTCTTTCGTCCCGAGCGACCGGTCGATGCCCTCGTATCCCACGCCGTTCGGGCCGAGACGGCACTCGTTTTCGTCGGCAGGGCGGACTCGGACTCCCACGGTGTGGGCTGTGTCACCCGCCGGTTGGTGGAGCGCTCTCCCTGTCCGGTCTGGGTGGCGGATCGCGAGGAGCCGGTCACGATCGACCGCATGTGGGTTCGCATCCAGGAAGAACGGCCGGTGCGCTTGGCACGCTCCCTGGCGAGGATGTTGGATGCCGAGATCGTCGACCGGGGTCCCGCGCCACTCGAGTTTCGCAGGACCCTGGACCTGGGCTCCAATCACGGCTCATGCCTCGTGCCGTCGGCGATCGCCCAGTGAGATCGCCCAGTGAGAACGCCCAGTGAGAAGCGGTTCAGCGCTCAGTGCTTCGAGGTGCGTTGAAAGCCAGATATGAAGCCCTCTCCTTCCACGGTCTTTGAGCAGGAGCATGTCCGCGTTCGGCGGCTCCTGGAGTTCTTGCACAAGACAGTGGAGCGCCTGCACAGTGGGGACGGCGTCCGATCCGACGAACTGAATGAGATCCTCGAACTGGTGCACCAGTACGTCGACCGCTATCACCATGCACGCGAGGACAGCCTCTTCGATGTCCTGCAAGCGCTAGGGGCCGAGTCGAAGGGGGTACCGCTAGCACGTCTCGGCCAGGAGCACGACCGGCTGCGCTCGATGATCGGCGTGGCGCGTTCCCACGTCGAAGACGCGGCGAGAGGCGACGGGGGAGCGATCGCTACGCTCGAGCATGTGGTAAGGGAATATTGCTCCCTGAGTCGCTCCCACTTGGATGAGGAGGAGCGCAGCGTTTTCCCCTTTGCCGAAAGGTGCCTCGAGGGCAAGGGTCTGGAGGAACTCGAAGCGGCTCTCGCCGCCGATGAAGCGGCTCGGGGCGAGGGTTGGCTCGAAGACCTCGTCCGGCGCCAAGAACGTTTGGAGGAACTCTCCTAGCCGACTTCCTGCGAGAGTGCGTCAGCGACCTCCTCGGGGTCGACGGGTTTGTTGAGACAGCGTTGACCGTGGAAGGCTTCGGGCAAGACGGTCGCGCTGTCGTATCCGGTCAGGAAGAGGAAAGGGATTCCCTGGCTGCGGAGGTACTCGGCGACAGGCACCGAGGAGCAGCCTCGCAGGTCGATATCGAGGACCGCTGCGTCGACCTCGTGGGTTGCCAAGAGCGAGAGGGCACGCTCCGAGGTGGGGGCGGGACCGACGACCCGACAGCCCATTCCCCCCAGAGCCCACTGGATCGACTCCGCCAGGATGTAGTTGTCCTCGACGATGAGTACCCGCAGGTCCTGCAGGGCGCTAGAACGGTTGGTGCTCATTCGGGCCTACTCTAGCAGCCTCCGCGCTCGTGGTCCCGGGGGGCGCTACGATGAAGCGCCCCATGCGAGCTCTCCTCCCCCTCCTTCTGATCCTGGCCGCCTGCGGAGAAGAGCCCGCGGCGGACCAGGCCCGCTTTGAGAGAATCACCCTCGGAGTTGCCGATCGCCCGCGGCCCCGTCCCGCCACCGTGGCGGTCCTGCAACCGGCGCGCGGACTCGGGGGCTGGCAGGTCGAGAGCGAGAAGAGCCGTCTCCTGGCCCACGGAGAGGCCCTGGGGCTGGAACTGCGCGGCACGAAGCCACGCTCGATTCGAGTCGAGACCGCGCAGGACCCCAAGAGGTTCAACCGGGTTCAGGTGCGAGGGATCTTCAACGCACGCCTCGAGTTGACCCTGCGCCTCTATTGCGACGGGAAAGCGAGGTATGAGCGCAAGACATCGGTCAATGCAGGAGCCGGACCGCGCGCGATTCCCTTTGATCTACCCTGGAAACATGGCGCCTGGGGCACGCTCGATGGCGTCGAGTTGGCCGTTACCGGAGGTGGCCCCTTCGAGGTGCTCGCCTTCGAGTTCGTCCAGATGCCCCTGGCCGGATTCCTGCCCCTGCCCGAGGATGGCCCGCGCATCGTTCCCCTCGGCAACGAGGCGCGTCTCGGGGTCGGCCTGGTGGGGGGGGCGCCCCTCGAAGGGAGGCTTGCGGTCCAGAATCCAACCGAAGAGCTCTCCTTCTGCTTCGGGGTGCCCAGTGAGGTGCGCACGGCGGGGAGCTCGGCCTGCAAGCTGGTCGTCTCGCTGGGAGAGGGGGAGGAGATCGTGCGCGAAAAGTACAGCCTGCCCGTGGACGGCACCTGGAAGCACGCGCAGCTTGGGCTGGGGGATTTCGTCGGGCGCGAGCTACCCCTGCGCTTTGCGCTCGAGGGGGATCCCGAGCACAAGGCGGCCTGCGTGCTGGCCAACGTGGAGCTCTCGCGGCCGGGAGTACCGACCCCATCGGTTCTCCTGGTCACCTCGGATACCCATCGCGCCGACTATCTCGGTGCAGCCGAATCCGGTGTGGCCGTGGAGACACCCACGCTGGATGCCCTGGCGGGGCGCGGGACCCTCTTCACCGATGCTTGGTCGACCACCAATGTCACTTCACCCTCCCATGTCGCCGTGATGACGGGTTTCGGTCCCCGAGATAGTAGGGTGATCGCCAACACCGGTCATCTGAGCGACGAGGCGGCGACCCTCGCCGAGGCCTTCGCCGCGGCCGGCTGGGGGACCGTGGGCGTGGTCAGCGTCCGCCACCTGGGCCCACGGGGAATCGGGCTCGGCCAGGGATTCGATCGCATGCGGGACCCGATCGGTGAACCTTGGGACGCGGAAGATGCGGTGGATGCCCTGCTCGCCCTGGTCGAGGAGAGCGAGGGGCGCCCCCTCTTCGCTTGGCTGCACCTCTTCGACGCCCACGATCCCTATGCCCCGCCGGACGGCTACGACCACAAGTACTACCCGGCGGAGAAGGACCCCACCGATCCTTCCCTACCCGAACCGGAGTGGCAGATGGGGACGCTGCCCTACCACCTGCTCGAGTACCGGGACACGAGCTACCCCGAAACCCAGTACCGGGGCGAGATCTCCTACCTCGATCGCGAATTGGCGCGCCTCTTCGCCCATCCGGCTCTGGCGCAGGGCTGGGTGGCCTTCACCGCGGACCATGGGGAGATCCTTCACACCCAGGGGAGCTGGTACAACCATGGTGAACTCTTTCCCGCCACCCTGCATGTGCCCCTGATCCTGGCCGGGCCGGGCGTGCCGGCGGGGCGCCGCTGCGCTGCACCGGTCGAGCAGGCCCACATCGGTCGTACGCTGCTCGATCTGGCCGGTCTCAGCGGGACGGAGTTCCCCGGCGAGAACCTCCTGCGCGCCATCGATTCGAAGGGCCCTGCGACCACGCGCTTCGCCCTCTCGGCGGGCGGTTTCTCGGCCTCCTTGACCGACGGCCATTGGTACCTGGTGCTCACGCTCAAGAAGCACAAGACGATGCTGCCACGGCCAAGAGAGACCCACGAAGTCGAGCTCTACGACCTGGAACAGGACCCCGAGTGCACGCACACCGTCACCGAGCAGCAGTTCGCACTCGCCCGTCAATTGCGGGCGCGCTTGGTCGAATGGTTGGAGCACGCCAGTGAACACGGCTTTGCGGCCCATGCCCAGATCGGAACCGAGGAGCTGGCCCAACTCGCCGCCATGGGCTATGCGGGCGATACCCCGGAGGTGGGGGCGCGCCGCTGGATCGACCCCGAGTGTGACTGCGAGCAGTGCGCCAAGTGGCGCTGAGGCTGCCATGAAGATCGGGCAGCTCAAGGGACTCCCATCGGTCTGCTCCAGGGTAGGATCTAGCCATGAGCGACCGTCCCTTCCTGAGTGACATTCAAACCCTCCGTGAGCGTGCCCGCAGGCACATCGAAAAGGGAGCCGTGACCGAGGGCTACCGCGCGGATCGCGAGACGGTCCTGCGGCTGCTCAACGAGGCCCTGGCCACGGAGATCGTTTGCGTGTTGCGCTACCGGAGGCACCACTTCATGGCCGATGGGATCTCAGCCGGCCCGATCGCTGCGGAGTTCCTCGTGCACGCAAATGAGGAACAGGCCCATGCCGACCAGCTCGCGGGGCGCATCGTCCAACTCGGCGGCGAGCCCAACTTCTCGCCCGAGGGGCTCTTGACCCGCAGCCATGCTGAGTACGTGGAGGGCGCGGACCTGAAGGAGATGATCACGGAGGATCTGGTCGCCGAACGGGTGGCGATCGAGTCCTACACGGAGATGATCCGCTTCATCGGGAACGACGATTCGACCACGCGCAGCATGCTCGAGGGCATCCTGGCCATGGAAGAGGAGCACGCCGACGATCTGGCGAGTTACCTGGCCGACATGGGCTGAGAAGCCGTTCCCCGGTGGGTAGGCCCCGCGGCTGGGTAGGATGATAGTCCCATGCGCCGACCTCTTGCTGCTCTCGCCCTCGCCCTCGCACCTACGGGGCCGCTCTTGGCCCAGGAGTGGATCCCGCTCGAGCCCGAGAACCTGGATTCTTTCGCGCCCGGTCTAGACGCCGAGAGGCTGGGCGATGGTTCCCTACGCGTCAGCGGTACTGTCGACGTAGTCACCTATCATCTCCTCCTTCCGGTCGATCTCGCGGGGATGCAGGTCTTGCGCATCGAGGCCTTGCCGGATGCGGGCCTACCGATGCGAGGGCCGGGGCGCGCACAGAATGGGAACTTCGTGCTCAGTGAGGTGCGCCTGGCCTCCCGCGTCGGTCGCGTCCACCGGGAGCTCACACTCGACAGGGCGAGTGCGAGCTACTCCCAGGTGGGTTGGGCGGTGAGGGGGGCCATCGACGGTCGGGAAGAGACCGGCTGGGCGATCGACGGTCACCAAGGCAAGCCGGTCGAGGCGCTCTTTCACCTCGCCGAACCTCTGCCCAAGGGAAGGCGGACCTTGGAGCTGGATCTGGTCTTCGCCTACGGCTCGAACCACATCCTGGGCCGCTTCCGGGTCAGCGCCAGCCGGGAAGACGTTCGTTCCGTGGGACCGGGCGTCGAGGAACTGACCCAATTCCAGCGCTCGGTCAACGCCGCGATTCAGCGCGGCATGGACTACCTCATCGCACAGCAGGATCTCGACGGCTCCTGGCGTGAGCGCCGCAACGAATACGCTGTTGGTGGGACAGCGCTCAACGCCTATGCCCTGCTCAAGTCGGGGATGAAGCCCGAGCACCAGGTCCTGCGCCGAGCCCTGGCCTATGTCGACGCCCATCCACCCTCGCGTACCTACGAGGCAGGATGCGTTCTCATGCTCTATGCCGCGCTCGACCACGCCCAGCATGGAGATTCGTATCGGGAGCGTGCCAAGGAGCTGCTCGCGAATCTCCTCGACTGGCAGCTCGGAGACTGGGGCTATGGGGGCAGCAATGGGGGGCGTCCCGACCTCTCCAATACCCAGTACGGCACCCTGGGCTTTTGGGCGGCTACCAAGATGGGACTCGAGGTGCCGCCCGCGGCCTGGAAACGCTTGGTCGAGGCAGTGCTGCGCTATCAATCCGCCGACGGGGCCTTCACCTACACGCCAGGGGAGGGGAAACGGGGGTCGATGGCCGCCGCCGGGGTGGCCGTGCTCGCCCTGGCGCTCCCCCATCTGGAGGGGGAGCTCGAGCGCGATGCCAAGACCGCCCTGGACCGGGGCCTGGCCTGGCTGGATGCCAACTTCACACCGACCGAGAACCCCGGAAACGGTGCGAGCTGGCTCCTCTACTACCTCTACGGCATCGAACGTGTCGGAGCCTTCGCCGACCGGCAGATGTTGAACGGGATGGATTGGTACCGGGAGGGAGCGCGCTATCTCCTCAAGGCCCAAAAGGGTGGGGGAAACTGGGACAGCACGAGCCAGGTGATCATCCCGACATCCTTCGCCCTCTTGTTCCTCAATCGAGCCAGCGCCTCCCTGACCGGTCCCAATCTGGCGGTGAGGGGGAACACCTACGGTGAGGATGATCCGAGCCAGGATGTGAGCCTGCGGGCCTCGGGGGATACGCCTCTTTCGGTTTGGATCTCCTCGTTCGGCGAAGATCTGCTCGACGGGTACACCTTCGAGGGAGAGCGCGAGAAGGGGCCGCGGGTGGTCGGGGTGGAGTACCTGACCTCGGGGGCGGTGATCCTTGCCGACAACCGGTGGGGAGGGACGGTTTGGCGCTACACGACGCGTTCCCCACTCGAAGGCTGGAAGCTCCCACGAGCGAGTTTGCGCAAGGGATGGAAGGAAGGAGCCGGCGGCTTCGGTGTGCCGGACAGTCCCCAGGTCACGGTCCGCACGCCTTGGAAGCAGGAGGAGCTCTTCCTCGCCAAGGATGTGGAGTTGGATCCCGCGGACCTTGTCGCACCGCGCCTCGAAGTCCTCTTTTCCTCGGAGAAGGGCTCCGCAGGCGAGCACGAGGAGACTCCACTGGCCAAGCTCTATGACGAGGAGGGGAGCTTCAAGGATCTTTTGGCCTATGGACAGGGACAGGTCTTGGACGCGCGTGATGCAGCCAGCGGCCAGGCGGCCCTCGCTGTCTCCGCAGTGCAGCGTCAGTCGAAAACCATACCCGGGTGGAGCTTCCGCATCCGGGAGAAGCCCAAGGCGGGCGAGTATCGCTATCTGCGTTTTCGCTGGCGCAAGCCCAGGGCGCGCAAGTCCGGTGCCGGCAAGGTAGAGGGAGGGATCATGCTGCAACTCGCCTTCTCGGGCCGTTGGAAAGTGCGCTACCTCGCCGGCAAGAACACCGTCGGGTATCGGCCCACCATCGACCTGGATACCAAGGCCCCCGAGGAGTGGACCACGGTCACCCGTGACCTGTGGGCCGACGCCGGAGACTCGACTTTGACCGGCATCTCCCTGACGGCGATGGACGGTACGGCTCTCTTCGACGGGATCTACCTGGCCCGCAAGAAGGCGGATTTCCGCCATGAGAAGGAACTCGTCGAGAAGATGCCGAGTTGGATGCCCGGTGGAGCGGAGCCGTCGGCGGACGGCGGAGCGACGATCCTGGAAGTCTGGGTCAATGGGAAAGCGCTCGCCGGCTTGGATCACGAGACGGACGGCTATGAGATCCTGACCGAGGGGGACGATCTCCGGGCTGCTCTTCGCAAGGGCAAGAACCGTATCGCGGTGCGGGCCGTGAACAGCTCGGCAGGTCGCGCACTGGATGTGGGGATCACCGACGACAAGCGCTTGGCGGTGGTCAAGGGGGATCCGACGCGTCCGGCGGATGGAGCGCGCTTTGCCGCCCGGGTCGAGTTTCCGCGGCCCGGGGATTACCCCGTCTGGGCCCGCGTGACGCTACTGGACGGCGTCACCCAGGAGGAGCTGACTTTCGAGTCCGAGCCGCTCTTGATCCACGTTCGCGAGGCCTTCGATCCGACGGTGGTCGAGTATGCCCGCGATGCGAGCCGCAACCTCTTGGCCGCGGAGGGCACCACCTTTCGAGCCTCGAGCGAATTCCAGGGCTGGCCCGCGGCCCAGGTCGCCGATGGTCGCTACGACAACGGCTGGCTCTGCGCGGATGGCGACGATGCGCCCTGGATCGAGATCAAGCTGCGTCGTCCCGTGCGGGCAGACACGCTCCTGCTCAGTCACACACGCATGGATCGTCGCGACAGCAGGCGAACGACTCTGCCCGTGCGGGTCGCCGTGCTGCTCAACGACAAGGAACCGGCGATCGTCGCGGACATGGATGCTAGCCGCCTGCGCAAGACCGAAATCCAGCTCGGCAAGGGGGTCAAGGTTCGCACTCTGAAGGTTCGTATCCTCGGCAGCACTCGAGCAGGGGGGGGCTTGACCGCCGTCGGTTTCTCCGAGGTCGAGCTCCTGCGTCGCCGCCGATGATCAGTCCGCGGGCGCAGAGAGACTGCGCCAGAGGGCGACGGCGAAGACCCCCAAGCCGAAAGCCATCGAGACGTGGACGACCCCATAGATCAGGTGACGAACCAGGGGCATGCCCATGGAGAAGGCCCTGTCGATCGCAGCCAGGTCGTGTTCCCCGCCCCGGACGGCGAGTAGCAGGTGGTAGGACTTCACCAGCATCAAGACGAGCATCAGGCTCACCCCGCCCAGATAGCCGTGGCGCAGCCAGACCAGGGGACGGCGTGTCAGCTCCCGGCCGCCGATCCCCCGCGCCAGCACCAGGGCCATGGCCATCGAGATCGGGACGAGCACTCCGCTGACGAAGACATGTCCGTGGACGAAGGCCAGGCGCCTTCCGGCCGCCAGATAGAGGCCCGGCGAGAGGGCCTCGAGGTCGAGTTTCTTGGCGGACTCCTGGAACAGGACGCCGGCCAGCAGAGCGACCAGAGTCATCAAGAGCGCGAAGCGCAACAGGGTGCGGATGGTCGAGCGATAGTGGGGAGGGAGGTCTTGCATCACGGGGGGATCCTAACCCGCTTCCCGTACCCATGCGGCGCCGGGAGGTTAGAGTGGACTCGGAATGGACAGTCAACTCGCCTTCGCACGCCCGAGGGTCGGCCTTCTCGGGAACCCCTCCGACCTCTACGGAGGCAAGGTGCTCGCGTTCACCTTCGACGCCTTCGAGACCGTCGTCCAACTTACCCCGCAGAAGCGCGGGGTACGCTTCGTGTGCGCCAAGGGGGGGCTCGAGTACAGCGATTGGGGGGCGCTCTTGGAAGGCCTCGATGCCCGCGCCGGACATGGGGGTCACAAGCTTCTGGCGGCGGCCTTCGATCGCTTTCTTGCGCACACTCCGAGCCTGCGCGAACTAGCTCCAGACGATCCCCGCTGTGCTTTCGAGGTCACCTTTCGCACCGACATCCCGCGCATGGCCGGCTTGTCGGGATCGAGCGCGATCATCATCGCGGCCCTACGCCTGTGGTGCTGCTGGTTCCAGGTCGAGCTCAGCCCCTTCGAGCTCTCCGAACTGGCCCTCGCCGCGGAGACCGAGGTGCTGGGATTCGTCGCCGGTCCCCAGGATCGTGTGGTGCAGGCCTATGGCGGGCTCTTGGCCATGGACTTCACCGTGCCCCGCTCACCCGATTCCTATCAGCGGCTCGATTCGGTTCTTCTGCCGGAGATGCTGGTCATCTGGGACACCCAACCGGGCGTTTCCTCAGCGCGCGTTCACCACGACGTCTACGAACGCTGGTCGGCGGGGGATGCAAGGGTGCGCAGCGCCATGGCCCGCTTTGGGGAGATCTACGAGCGGGGCCTGGAGGCCCTGCGTGGTGGGGATCGGGGGGGGCTCGCGGATGCTATCGATGAGAACTACGACCTGCGTGCGAGTCTCTTTCCCATCGAAGAGCGCGACCGGCGCATGATCGCCATCGGCCGGCGGGCCGGCGCAGCCGTCAAGTCCTGTGGATCCGGTGGGGCGGTCTTGGCCATGCCCAGGGACCCAGCCGGACTCGCGGAGCTGGAGGCGGCCTATCGCAGCGAAGGCCTGCAGACCCTGCGACCCCGCGTGGGGCCTCTGGAAGCGACGTTTCAGAGGGTTTGAGATGAGGGCCGTCCTGCTCGCAGCGGGGTTTGCCACGCGCATGTACCCGCTCACCCGTGACCGGGCCAAGCCCCTGCTGGAGGTCGGAGGGCGGACCGTCATCGATTGGCTCATGGAGCGCGTCGCGGCGCTTCCGTTTGTGGATGAGCTGGTCGTGGTGGTCAACGGCCGCTTTCGAGACGACTTCGAGGCTTGGGCGCGGAAGAGGGTGCTATCGATACCCCTGCGCATCGTCGACGACGGGGCCCAGGATGAGCCGGAAAAGCTCGGTGCGCTGGGCGACCTGCGCTTGGCCTGGCACTCCCTGCCGGACGACGGCGATCCTCTGCTCGTCGCCGCAGCGGACAATCTGGTCCACTTCGATCTGCTCCCCTTTGCCGAGGCCTTTGGCCGTCATCCCGAATCTCCGCTGCTTCTGGTGCGCGAGATTCAGGGTGAGATTCCACCCCGGCGCTATAACGAGGTGGTGCTCGGCGAGGGCGGGCGTGTGCTCTCGTTTCGCGAGAAGCCGGCCGATCCTCACAGTCCTCTCGCGGCTATCTGCCTCTACTTCCTACCCGGCGACGTGCGCGGAGACCTGGAGGCCTACCTCAGCGCCGACACCAACCACGACGCCCCGGGCTACTTCATCGAGTGGCTCGTGAAACGGCGAGCGGTTTGGGCTGCGCAGTTGGACGGCGCCGCTTGGTTCGACATTGGCAACCTCGAGACCCTGGAGCGAGCCCGGGTCGAATTCTCCCCCAAGATCTAGGACGATGAGCCTTTCAAAGTCGCTGGGTATCGGCGTTGTCGGAGCGGGCTTCTTGGCCCGGACCCGTGCCCGTTGCTACCGCCGGGTATCCGGTGCATGTGCCGAGCTGCTGGCGGTCTGTTCCAAGAGTCGTGGCCGAGCCGAGGCCTATGCGGCCGAGTTTGGGATCGAAGAGGTGACCACAGACCTGGACGCCCTGCTCGGTCGTGAGGAGATTCAGCTCGTCGACCTGTGTGTGCCCAACGACCTGCACCGGCCCTTCACCGAGCGTGCCGCGGCTGCGGGCAAGCACGTCGTCTGCACCAAGCCCCTGGCCGCCTACGTGGGCCAGGACCTCCCCGACGGTGCGAGTGACGCGGACATCTCCGGCCGATCGCGCGAACGGATGCTCGCCTGCGCGGTGGCGGATGCTCGGGCCATGGTCACGGCCTGCCGCCAAGCCGGCGTGCAGCTCATGTACGGTGAGAATTGGATCTACGCCCCGGCCATCCAGCGGGCGATGGGGCTGCTTGCCGCGGGTGAGTCGGTTGCACTGGAGATGAGGGGCTGGGAGAGTCACTCGGGTTCGCACTCTCCCTATTCCAAGGTTTGGCGCACGAATGGCGGAGGGGCGCTCATTCGCCTGGCAGCTCACCCGATCGGCGCCATGCTGGCGATCAAGGCCGCGGAGGGACGGCTCCTGGGGGGCGAGCCGGTACGACCCGTGGCGGTCACGGCAGAGGTGGCCGATCTGTCTCGCGCGGCCGTGCGCGGCAAGTCTCCCCAGATCGCCACCGGCTGGGTCGATGTGGAGAATTGGGGCTGTGTCGTGCTGCATTTTTCCGACGGGACCCGAGCGGTGGCCTATGGCTCGGACAACCAGCTCGGAGGGATGGAGAGTCGACTCGACATCATGGCCGCCAACGCACACCTCAAGTGCAACCTCTCACCCCACGACATGCTGCGCAGCTACGCCGCCGAGGACGGGACTTTCGGCGATTCCTATCTGATGGAGAAGGTCGCTACCCAGGCGGGATGGAACAACGCCATGCCGGACGAGGACAGCTCGAGCGGCCACCTGGCCATGTGCGAGGATTTCGTACAGGCCGCCTTGGCGGGTCGCCCGGCTCGATCGGATGGGGAGCTCGGTCTCGAGGTGACCCGGGTGATCTACAGCGCCTACCTCTCGGCCGAGCAGGGAGGGCGCGTGGCCATCGAGCCGGATGTATCCTGAACGTGGAGCGACCCATGAACCTACTGCGTACCCTCTCCTTTTCGCTGCTCTTGGCCCTTCCCGGTTTGGCCCAGAACATCGAGAAGCTACCCGAGATCGTGATCGAGCGTGAGCTCATCACCGACGACCAGGGGCTGCAGCAGTTTGCACCTTGGGATGTCGACTGTCCGGCCTGTAAGGGCAAGGGGACCGCGGAGTGTCGCAACTGCGCCGGGGTCAAGGAGTGGAAGGATTGCATCGAGTGCAAGGGTACGCGGCGCGCGACCTGCCGCGTCTGTTTGGGGACCAAGAAGGTCCCCGACCCTTTGCTCGAGCTGGTCTGTCCCTCCTGCTGGGGGCTGGGTTGGACACCCTGCGGGATGTGCAGCGGCTTTGGTCGCATCAAGGAGAGCGACCCCTCGGGTAACGAACGCAGCGTGCGCTGCGTGGGCTGCAAGCACAAGGGATTCTGGAAGTGCGCCGTATGCGACGGCAAGCAGCACCTGCAGGCCATGCGCATCAAGAAGAAGAGCTTGGGGGAAGCGAAACTGAAGGATCTGATCAAGGCGCGTACGGCGATCCAAGAGGGCATTGCGGTACTCGAAGCCTACGAGCCATCGGGACACGCCTCGAAGGAACTCAAGCAACTCAGCAAGGATCTGCGTCCGGCCATCAAGGTCCTGGGCGAGCTGGGTGACATGCTCGACACACTGGATGCGGTGCTGGGCACGATCCACAAGGCGGGAGCAGGCTACGTCAATTACGAAGCCAAACTGACCTACAGCCTGCTCACCTACAAAGGCCGCATGCTCTATCTCCTGCGCTACGAGGACCGGTTGCTCGAGCTCTACAGCGAGCGGGCCGAGTTCAACGAGGAGCACAAGGCCCCCCACTGATCGTAGTCATCGGCCTGCATTGTCCTGTAGAGTCGCTCCAACCCCCATGTACCTGCTGCGCGCCCTTTCCCTGTCGCTGCTCTTGGTTCTTCCCAGCTTGGCTCAGATCCACACCTACGAATTGGTGCCCTTGGTCTCGATCCATCGCAAGCTGATCACCGATGACCGGGGCTTGAAGCAGTTTGCACCTTGGGATGTCGATTGCTCCGTCTGCAAGGGAAAGGGGATCGTAGACTGTCCGAATTGCTCCGAGATCGAGGGGGATGGGGATTGCATCGAATGCAAGGGCAAGCGCCGTGCCACCTGCCGTGCCTGCTTGGGGACGAAGAAGGCTCCCGACCCTCTGCTCGAGCTGGTCTGTCCTTCCTGCTGGGGCCTGGGCTGGACGCGCTGCGGGATGTGCAACGGCTTTGGCCGCATCAAGGAGATCGATCTTTCGGGTAACAAGCGCAGCGTGCGCTGCGTGGGTTGCAGGCACAAGGGATTCTGGAAGTGTGCCGTGTGCGGCGGCAAACGGCACATTCAGGCCATGCGCGTCAAGGCGAAGAGCCTGGGCAGAGCGAAAGCGAAGGATCTGCTCAAGGTACGCTCCGTGATTCAAGAAGGTATTGCGGTGCTCGAAGCCTACAATACTTCGGGAAACCCATCGAAGGTCCTCGAGCAACTGCGCAAGGACCTGCGACCGACGATCAGGGTTCTGGGGGAGCTTGGAGGCATGCTTGACGTCCTGGAAGAGGTGCTCGATAGCATCCACCAAGCTGGATCAGCTGACTTCTTCTACGGGAGTCGGCTGAGCGATATGCAATTCATCTACAAGAATCGCATGCTCTATCTCTTGCAGTACGAGGATCGCCTGCTGGAGCTTTACAGCGAGCGGGCCGAGTTCAACGAGGAGCACAAGGCTCCGCGCTGATCCTCCCTAAGAGGTGGGTCACCAAGCGGCGCCAGGCAGATCAAGTCTGGAACTTGACCTCCGTGCGAGCCGTGCCCTTGGAGTGCTCAAAGGTCCAGACCGCCTCGTAGCGACGTCCCTTCTTCAGGGGCTCGAAGGGGTAGAAGACGACCATCCCGGGGGCCGAGCTACGTCGGTTGGAGCCGCCGTCGGCCATGTGAAGGAATCCGGGAACGATCTCGCCTTGAAGTTTCAGGACACACTTGTAGCTGTCCCGTTCCCCCGCCAAACCACCGTTGCCGAAGTGGTGCAGGCTGATCGGATAGCCGACGTACTCCTGGCCTTCACGCCCTTCGCGCTCGAGGAGTGCGGCGACCTCTTCGCCCAGGTCGGCGACGGCCACGCGATTGGGGACCGCTTGCTGGGGGTTGTTGGGGTAGACGACATAACCACCCTTGCCCTCCGGAGCTCGACCGAGCCCACGGATGGCGTCGATCACCAGGATGTCGTCCTCGACGTAGAGACCGATGGTGCGCAGGCTCTGGTTGATGAGAGCATCGCGGTAGCCGGGCAGATGCATCCAGGCGTTGAAGACGTCCTTGGGCTTGCCCGCATGGGTCTCCACCAAGGCCATCTCGGCGAACATATCGCCGATGTGGGAGCCGCCCTCGAGGTTGGCGTCCTCGTGCTGCTCGGCGCTGGGACCGCGCTGGTCGGGGTTCAGAGCCAGGTAGAGGGCGTGCTCCCGGCAGCGACCCGAGTAGTCGGAGCTCCAAGTGACCTCGGGCACTCCGCGCTCGGTGCGCTCCTTGTTGAAGGCCTCCAGCCACTTCTTGACGTCCTTGTTGACCGTCGTGAGGGGGGGTGTGTCGTTCTTGATCGCCTTCAGGACGGGGCTGGCCCCAGTCCAAAAGTCCTTCCACTCCTTCTCGAGTTGGGCCAGGGAGAGGCCATCCTGACGGCGGATGAACTCCTTTTCGACCTTGATCGGATTGCGCTGATCGGCCAGGGAATCGAGGGCGTGCAGCAGGGTCGGATCGCGCCGGACGAGGTAATCGCAGAAGGACCAGGACTTGATGCGGGCGTCATCGGGGAACTTATCCGCCGTAATCAGGGGCAGGTTGGCGGCGGGCGTACCCTCGGTCATCTTCCAAGCCGCCTCCAGCGCCAGTTCTCCCCAGGTATCCATGTTGGGGGAGAACTTGTCGATGTCCTCTTCCCCGGTCGTCGTCTGAAGCTGCTTCTTGCGGTCGACGATGAAGGAGCGGTTGTTGTTGAACATCAAGCCCACGATCGTGTGGCCGATCCCTTCACGCATGGCGGGCGTGCGTAGCCCTGAGTAGGCCTGGGCCACCGAGCGCACCGCACCGTCATAGACACCCTGTTCGTTGAGGGGGGCGCTGATTCCTAGGGCGACACCGGAGGTAAAGAGCGTGGTACCGCGGGTGTTCTCGACCAGGAAGGCCAGGTTATCAGGCGTCGTCAGGTCCGCGTTGGCCTGCAGAACCTGGACATAGGTCGACTTGTCCTGGAAGTAGGCCTCATCCCGAACCCAGCGATTCGGATCGCGGTTGAAGCCGTCGTAGCCTTCGGTGACCACGTCCATGACCCGGATGGCACGCTCGGCATAGCGTGCGGCTTCCATCAGGAGCTCGACTTCGAAGTCCCCGCGCACGATGAAGTGCTCAGACTTGACGGTGTGATAGGAGACCTTGGCCTTCTCCAGGAAGGGTTGGGTGGCGTCGTCTCCAAGGACTTCGACGGGGTAGTCCTTGTGCGCCTCTTCCGCGACGACCTTCTCGATCTTCTTCGAGCGTTCAAAAAGGGTCTGCTCCAGGTCGGTTCCGGTCAGCCCCGCTACCGGCTTGTATTCCAGGGCCTCCTGCGCGTCCTTGTCGTCCGGCGCGAAGAAGATCACCTTCTTGTAGTGGCGCAGGGACATGTCGGTCCGCCCTGCCTTGGCGTACTTCTCGGCCTGACGCTTGTGGTTGGCGGCGATCTTCTTGGCGGTGCTCTGCCACTTGGCCTGCAGGGCCTTGGCCGCCCCGGCGTCGGGCTTGTCGCTCTTGGGATAGACGAAGTCGGAGCGTAGCGCCCAGGAGTTGCCCACGCGCTCATAGCCCAGGGCGGTGCGAGCCGCCTTGTTGTCCGGATCGTACTCCGAGAGGAGCATCAGCCAGACCCGCCTCGCGATCTTAGGAAATCCCTTTTTGTAGGCGGTCTGGGCGTAGGAGTTCAGGATCTTGGCCTGATCCAGGTTGAACTTCTGCTCCTCCTTCGACTGGGCGTGGAGCGGGGTGCTGAAGGGGAGCAGGAGGGTGATCAGAAGGGCCAGACGGAGCATGGGCAAGGTGGGGGAGGTTTCGATGATCGAGCTGGGGGGCATTGTGAGCCGGGGGCGAGGGTCCGGCTAGGTGGTGATTCGATCTGAATGTGGCGGGGCGCTTGGAATCGGGGCCGGCTCCCCCCGGCAGTCCCAGGAGCGGGCGCAGGAGAGGGGGGAGAGGAGCATCGGGTTCAGTTCCTGGGGTCCCAAGTCGACACAGGGATGGATTCCCTGGCCTCTACGCCTGAGAGAGGATACTGATGAGCAACCGCCAGAACCTTCTAATCATCGCCGCCGCACCCCTGCTCATGGCCCTGATCCTGGGCTACCGGAGCCTGGGGGAGGCCTCCCGGGAGTGCACAGCGGCGGAGGACGTAGCTGCGATGTCGGAGATCTCCGTTCGCGTGGGGAGCCTGGTGCATCAGATCCAGAAGGAGCGCGGTTTGACAGCGGGCTTCCTCTCCGCCGGTAGCGACAAGCTGCGGGGGATGCTGGCAGACCAGCGCCGGACGACGGACACCGAGTTGGAGGGCTTGCGCCAGGCCTTGGAGGCGGAGGGCGAGGATGATCTGCCCGGTGCCTTCCACGAGGGTCTGCAGGCAGCACTGGCTGACCTCGGCGGCCTGGCGGAGATCCGTTCCAGCGTCGATCGGCAGTCTATCGAGCCCGATCGAGCCATCGGCTTCTACACCAAGATCGACAGCCAGTTCCTCGACGCCGTGGGCGAGATGGCCCATGTGGCCCCGAGTACCGAGCTTGCCACCCGCGCTCGCGCCTATGAAACCTTCCTCAAGGGCAAGGAGCGTTTCGGCCTGGAGCGGGCAGTCCTGGCTGCGGTATTCGGCAGGGATTCCTTCACGCCGGAGTTGATGGAGCGCTGGTTCGCGCTGCAGAGCCAGGAGGAGATCTACCTGCATGAGGCCCGGGGCAGTGCAACACCCGCATTCCTCTCCGCCTGGGAGCAGGCCTTGCAGCATCCCAGCCACGCACAGGTCGAATCCTTCCGTGAAACCGCACGCGCCGGCCTCGAGGCCGAGAGTCTCGGCGTCGATCCGGTGGCTTGGTTCGATGCCATGACGGCCTGGATCGGGCAGTTGAAGCAGCTCGAAGAGGGCATGGAAGGGGACCTCGTCGCCGTGGCCCAGTCCCAGGCAGCGGCGGCCAGCAGCCAGCTGTGGCTTACGATGGGCATCCTTTGCCTAGGCGCTCTCCTCGGTATCGGCGTGGCCCTGCGCATCGCGGGTCGGATGGCGCGGGCGCTTTCGGCGCTGGAACGTTTGATCGAGGCTCTGCGCACGGGCAACCTCGCTCAAAGCGCCGATGTCGAGGGCAAGTGCGAACTCGAGCAGATGGCGTGCAATCTCGCCGCAGCGATGGGAGACCTATCCCTCCTGCTCGGGGACATCCTGAACAGCTCGGGGCAGATCGATCAGGCCGCCGGGCAGGTCTCGAACTCTTCCCAGGAGCTGGCCGAGGTCACCAGCCGGCAGGCAGCCACTCTGGAAAAGATCACGGCTTCCATGGCAGAGGTATCGGCCAGCGCCGAGCAGGCCTCGAAGCAGGTCATCGCTGCTTCCCAGTTGACCGAACGCGCGACGGGGAGTGCATCGACGGGCCGGGAGGAGATGGAGCGCATGCGCTCGGCGATGGATGAGATCAGGGCCTCGAGTGATCGCGTCGCGAAGGTGATTCAGGTCATCGACGAGATCGCCTTCCAGACCAATCTGCTCGCTCTGAACGCCGCGGTCGAGGCTGCCCGCGCGGGCGAAGCCGGCAAGGGGTTCGCGGTCGTGGCAGAAGAAGTCCGCAGCCTCGCCTTGCGTTCGGCGGAGGCCGCCCAGAACACCAGTGAGATGATCGCCGAATCGGTCAGCCACGCCGAGAAGGGAGTCGTTGCGAGCCGCGGCGTCTCCGAGCGACTCGAGGAGATCGAGGGTAACATCATCGAGATCAACGCCCTGATGGCTGAGCTCGGTTCGGGTGCTGCGGATCAGGCCGAGAGTGCCAAGGATGTCGCCGCTACCTTGCAGCAGCTCGAGTCCTTGACCCAGTCCACGGCCGGGAACTCCCAGGAGCTGGCGGCTTCGGCCCAAGAGACCTCGAGTCAAGTCGCCGTCTTGAACCAGATGATCGGGCGCTTCAGCCTCTCCACGGAGGAGCCTGCCCGTGCCGTCAAGCGGCCGCAGCTCGTCTCCCCTCCAGAGGCGGACATGCAGCACGCCATGGGCGAGGCGAATCCCGATCCCAGTGGGCTGCAGCCCCTGGTCAGCGACGCGGATGCGGAATTCGAGGTCGACGAGGACGTCTGGTTCTAGTTCGCGGAAGCGCAGGGCAGCGGTAGCGAGGCTAGACTTCCCCCGTGGCTCATCCCACGGCCGGCCTGCCTGACCTCTCCCGCGCCCACGGGGCGTGGGTCTACCTCTTTGCCTCCATCGGTGGCGGCGCCCTAGTCGGTGCGCGGGCTGGGGTGGAGGTGGCCCTGCTGATCGGAACAGCCTTCACCGGGGGGTTTCTGGTGACCGGAGCCCTCCTGCGGGGTCCGCGGCGCAGCGTGAGGCAACTCATGACCGGGACTCTGCTGGCGGCGGGTAGTCCGGCGCTTGCGCTCGCCCTCGGGGCGGAGCGATCCTTCCTGTGGGTCGGCCCGCTGGGGGCGCTCCTGGCGCTCTTCTGCGTGGTCACTGCCCGAAGACGGGGCCTGCTCTCGGTGCCTGCCCTCGTGAGCGGCATCGCCGCCCTGACCCTTGCCTCGGCAGCGACTGCGCTGGCCGGTGGGGCGGACCTCGGCCATACCGCGCTACTCTTCGGAGCCCTGGTGTTCTTCTTCGCCTGGCGCAGCCTGCGCATCGCCGCTCCCCTCAGGCGCGTGCAGGGGCCCTGGCCCGCGGATCAGTTGCGCCGCCAGGGGCTCCGGGAGGCAGGCCTTGCCGCCGTGTGGACGCTGGCGGTCGTCGCTGTAGTGGCCTGAGGGTTCCGGATACCTGTCTTGAACCCAAGGGAGCGCTCTCACGCGTTAGCTTGCAGCGATGCGACGCCTATCCATGACCTGTTTTCTCCTCGCCGCCGAACTCCTTGCCGCCTGTGCGGGAGCTCCGCCCGCGGAACCGAGCGGGCCCTCTGCATTCTTCGGTGTCTGGGAGATGGAGTCGGACCTCGGGGGCCGTGTGATTCCCGCCTCCCTCATCCTGGAGCCCAGCGAGGATGGTGGCCTGCGAGGGACCTGGGAGAGTCAGGGGATGGAGATGGAGCTCGAGGAGGTCGAGGCGCGTGAAGGCCGACTCTCCTTCTTTCGGCAGATGGGCCAGGAGGGGCCGCGGCTACACTTCGTTGGTCGCCTGGACGGGGATGCCCTGCGCGGGGAGCAGCTCCTCGGCGACCGCACCATCCCCTGCACGGGCAGGCGCTTCAAGCTCTCCGACCTCGATGCGGGAACGATCCCGACCCGTGAGGAGAGCGGGGATCAAGAGGCTTACCTCGACGCCCTGGAGGCGGACTTCGACGCCCACGCTCACCGAGCGGTGCCCCGGGACGGTTTTGACGTGCTCGATGAGCCGGAACTCGTCCCCGCCGCGGAGGCGACGACGCTCGAACCGGACGAGGAGGTGCTTGGCATCACCTTGGGAGGAGAGTCCCGGGCCTATCCCATCGGAGCTCTGGGCAACTCCGAGCTTCTGAATGACGTTTGCGGGGGAGTGGCGATCGCCGCGGGGTGGTGACCCCTCTGTCAAACGGCCATCGTGTATGGCCGGAAAGTTGATGGGCGTCTGCTCTCTTTCGGTCACGAAGGGATCCTCTACCGGCGTTCCTTCGTCATGTACGACCGCGAGACTCGTTCGCTTTGGATCCACACGACCGGTCAGGCGGTCAAGGGTGAGCTGCGCGGCCGGAGCCTGGAGTTCCTGCCCAGCGAGATCGTGCCTTGGCAGGTCTGGAGGGAGCAGCATCCAGATACTCTGGTGTTGGATCGTGGCGGCCAGGGCGGAGGTTTCATGGGCAGTTTCCGCATGGCCGAAGAGGGCGGGGAGTTCGGGATCTCGGTCGGAAGTGGCAACGCTGTGACCCTCTATCCCTACGAGTTGCTAGCGGAGACGGGCATCCTGCACGGACCGGGTGAAGTCGTCGCCCTGGACCCCGAGAGCGGCGTCGTGCGTGCCTATGAGCGGGGCGAGGAGAGCTACACCCTGGGTGACGACGGTCGGCTCCACAGCGGCGAGCGCAGCTACGACCTGCTCACCGGCGAGGGAGAGGGGGGTACAGTGCTGCGCCGTCTGCCGGCCACGGCTTGGCTGATCGAGCGTTGGGAGGATTTTCATCCCGATGGAAGGATCATCGAGGAATGACGGTGCGCGTCGCTCTGGTCCAATCGGCTCCGAAGCTCTTCGATCCCGACGAGAGTCGGGAGCGGTTGGCCCTCTGGTTGGCCCGGGCTGCGGAGGGGGGGACGGATCTGGTCGTCTTTCCCGAGGCCTATGTCGGCGGCTATCCCAAGGGTGAGCACTTCGGTGCCCCGGTGGGGATGCGCAGCGAGCAGGGGCGCGACCTCTACGCCCGCTATGCCGCCGGAGCGATCGAGGTCCCCGGACCGGGGAGTGATGCCATCGGAGAGTTGGCACGGGAGCACGGGGTCAATCTCGTCATCGGTGCCATCGAGCGGGGAGGCGCCACCCTCTATTGCAGTGCGCTCTTCTTCGGCCGCGATGGTCGCCTGCTCGGCAAGCGGCGCAAGCTGATGCCAACTGCAGCGGAGCGTTTGATCTGGGGCCAGGGTGACGGAACCGGTTTGGGGGTGGTGCCGATGGATGTGGGCCGGGTCGGTGCGGTGATCTGCTGGGAGAACTACATGCCGCTCCTGCGCAGTGCGCTCTATCAGGAGGGCGTGCAGATCTACTGTGCGCCGACCGTCGACGACCGAGACGTCTGGGTGGCGAGCATGCGTCACATCGCGGTCGAGGGGCGCTGCTTCGTCCTCTCCGCCTGTCAGTTCGCCGGCCCGAGGGACTATCCAGATGGCTGGCCCGGGACCGCGGCAGGGCCTCTGATCCGGGGAGGAAGTGTGATCGTCGATCCCTTTGGAGAGCTGCTGGCCGGACCGATCTACGGGGAGGAAGCGATCCTGCGCGCCGATCTCGACCCGGTTCAAATCACCCGCGGCAAGTACGACCTCGACGTAGCCGGCCACTATCAGCGGCCGGACATCTTCGATCTGCGCGTGAACGACCGCCGCTTGTGCTACCTGCGGCCGTAGAGAAGCTGGCCGGAGTTCGTTGTCGAACATCCACAGACGCATGGAGGCGGATGTAGGCGATGTCGCGGCCAATCGCCGCCTGCGGCGCATCCAGCCGCAGGCAGAGGAATGCCTTCTCCCTCTCGATAGAGAGGTGCCTGGCAGTGGACATTTGGGGTCCGTCCGGTGTAGTTCTGCCCTGATGGCAGAATAGGAGAGAGACCTAGACTGGCTCCGACGTCAGTTCGTGATTGCTCTTGCCGCCGACGACGACCTCTTCGAGCTTCTCGTTCTGAAGGGCGGCAACGCGCTCGCGCTTGCGCACAGGATTGGTATGCGAGCGTCGCTCGACCTTGCCAACGAGCTTCGAGCGGTGACACTGCCAGGGCTTCCCCTCGCTGCAGAGGAGGCAGACGCGAAGCCCCTGATTGTACGCGTTTCGGATCCGCTCGATGCCTCGGCGGAAGAACTCCTTCGTCCGACACTTGCTGTAGTCAACCTTCCCGTCGGTGTAGATGCGTCCGCTGGTCATCTCCACTCCGCCGCCAGCGACCCGAGGGTATCGATAATCATGCCCGCTGTCACGGCGTTCCTGCGCGGGTCTTGCTGCCAGGCCCGGGACAAGCGGGAGCTTCCCCGCAAGATGATCGGCCAGGGGGTGTCCCCGTTTTGAAGGGGGGTGGCTTTGCCTCATCGGAGGTGAAGCCTTGGCTCACGACCCCGCACCGAACTCGAGCGCCAGCGCGACCCGAAGGCGGTCGCCGAGCTGCGCGCCGAGGTCGGCAAGCTCACCGAGCTGCTCTCCGAGCTGATCCGGTCGGCCACCGCCAAGGTGGGCGCCGTCGAAAAGGCCGCGCCGGTGGTCTGGCCGCGCGACCTGAGCGCAGAGCCCGCCGGCCCCGGCGAGTGGGGCCCGGACCCTGCGGAGGTCGCCGGTGGGTGATCACGGGACCAGCGCGCTCGAGCGCGCCCGGGCGGTCCTCGACCCCGAGATCGCCTTCGCCTTCCGCTTCGCCAAGAAGATCACCGCCGAGCAGCTCGCCCGGCTGCGCCGCAAGAAGTGGGTTAGGACAAGGCGCACTTCCGCAAGCTCTACGAGTTCGATCCCCCCGACGACGAGCTGGAGCGCTTCTACCGATTCGCCTACCTGATCCGGTTCTCGTTCAACAAGCTGCGTCGCGGCACGCTGCCCGACAAGCTGGTCGGGGCCCAGGCCCGCTTCGTGGACAAGCGCGAGCGGCACGCCCTGCGGCTCAAGAACGTGCGCGTTCGCTGCGCCGACTACCAGCAGGTCATCGAGGAGTTCGACGGGCCCGACACCTTCTTCTTCTTCCTCGACCCGCCCACCGCCTCCTTGGACAAGTCTGCGGCGTGCCCACAGGTGCTTGGACAACTCCTTCGGAGCTGCCCACACCGACCACAGGTCCGACGACGACGAGATCGACATCTCTGTTCTCTCTGAGGAGGGTAAGGCCGCATGAGCGTGCGGAAGACCGGCGACTGGGCGGTGGCCCGGTGGCAGCTCACCGGCGCCCGGTGAAGCTCAAGGCCGCGGTGGGCATGGCCCTCAAGCAGGAGGCCCAGCTCCTGCGCAACGCCATCGCGGCCTTCGTCGGCGTGCCCCGCAAGGCGCGCGGCAAGGGCGGCAAGGCGATCATCGACGTCGCCCAGATCCAGGAGTTCGGCGCGGACCCCATCGTCAGCACCTCGATAGCGTCGTCCCGCACCCTGTAGACGATCCGGTACGTGCGCCTGAGCGCCTCGGGGATGTCGTGGCGGTCGGCGTACTCGGGCACGACGCGCCCGGCGAGCGGCATCTCGGCGGCGCGCTTGACGTCGGCGACGAGACGCTCGACCCAGCGCATCGCCGCGGCGGGGTTGTCCGCCGCGATGTAGTCATCGATGGCCGCGAGGTCGTCTATGGCCCGATCGGACCACTGGATGTCGAGAGCGGTCTGCGCGGCTCCCGCGTGCCTCCGGTCATTCGTCATCGGCCCCGCCGAAGCGTCGACGCATCTCTTCGACGACCTCCTCATGCGGGGTGACCCGGCCAGCCTCGACGTCGGCCAACCCCTGCTTGACGGCCCTCATGAAAACGAAAACCCCGGCTCAACTGGCGCCACTTGGTGACCCACCTCTGGGCGACGCAGGTGACCATCGCCGGCCGCGTGGTCCGCCCCATCGCGGACGCGGTTTGAGGGAGGCAGCGATGTCAGGAACTCTCGGCCACGCGACGCAGAACCCCGGCGACCTCCTCCTTGCCGGCGCGCCCCTCTGCGACCGCCAGGGTCAGCTCGTACAGCGTGTTCGAATCGCCCTCGATGGAGATGCCGTTGATGTCCAGAAATACCAGCGCGGCGAGCAGACCCACGCGCTTGTTGCCATCGACGAAGGCGTGGCCCTGCACGAGGTGGAAGAGGTACGCGGCCGCCATGGCGAAGAGATCCGCTTGCACGAACTCGCCCCCGAACGTCATCTGCGGCTGAGCGATTGCAGACTCCAGCAGGCCCTGGTCTCGGACGCCGGCCGATCCTCCGAACCGCTCGGCCTGCAGGGCGTGGATCTCGAGAACGTCCTCGACGGTGAGGAACTCGGGGGTCATTCAGCCAGCTTGCGCAGCGTCTCGTCGTGGCTGTCCATCATCCGCTCCGTAGCGCCGCGGACGCGGGCCCGGTGCTTCTCGCGAGCCGGGCGGATGATGAGCGCCTCACCGTCGGTCCGCACCTCAAGCGGGGTGTCGCGGTCGATGCGCAACAGCTCGAGGATCGGCCGCTCAATGATGAGGCCCAGGCTGTTCCCGATGGCGGTGAGCTTCTTGATCATGACGGCACCTTTGTTCAAATAACGTTCTAACCACAGTATAACGTCGGACCCACGGCCTGGCAAGGGAGGGGCGTGATGGCCCTGCCGATCTGCATCCCGGTGGACGAGACCCCTGACCCCTTCTCCATCACGCTGCCCGGCGGCGTGACCGTGGAGTCCATCAATCTGATGGAGCAGGTCCACCCGGCGTTCACGCCTCTGGTGCCGCTGTTCAACATCATCGACACGGTCGTGGCCGTCTTCAATTGCGTCAAGGCCATACCCGATAGTCTCGGGCCACGGACCTCGACGACGCGGGGCTGATGGCAATAACGAGCTGCGCCGAGACCAATGTCGCCCAGGAGGCCGCGAACGTCGGCAAGAGCCTGGCGGCCATGGGCAAGCTCATCGGGATCCTGAACCTTTTCCTCGGGATGATCGGCGCACCCGAGGTGCCGGACCTGTCGGACCTCGCCGGCACGCCGCTCGACGAGGCCATCCCTTCGATCGACGTCATCATCGAGTCGCTGCAGACCGTGCGCGACGCGTTGAAGCGCTGGGTGCCCGAGGCCGAGCTCGTCGAGATTGCCGTGATCCGAGAGGACGCCACCCTCCAGCTCCGCGTCCGCTTCCGGCCCGCGTGGCGGCGGGGCCGGTCCACCGAGGCCCCGGCCGAGGTGTCCGTGCCGATCGAGGTCTGACCTGTCCCCGTAGGGGCCCGTCCGGGCTTTGCCCCCTTGGAGGCGAATCCTTGGCCGTGCTCCCGCCCAGCGTCGACTACACCGATCGCGACTTCGACTCGCTGCGCGCGAGGCTCATCGCGCTGGTGCAGAGCGTCTTCCCGGACTGGTCCGACTTCTCGGTGGCGAGCTTCGGGAACCTGCTGCTGGAGATGTACGCCTTCGTCGGCGACGTCGTGACCTTCTACCTCGACAACCAGGTCCGCGAGTCGCGCCCGGTTACCGCGACCCAGCGCAAGAACGTCATCGCCCTCGCCCGAATGCTCGGCTACAAGCTGCACGGCGCGCAGGCGGCCACGGCCGAGATCACCTTCACGCTGGCGCGCCCGCCCTCGGCGGACGTGATGTTGCCGGCGGGGACGGTCGTCCGGATCCAGGAGGTCACCGAGCCGGTCTGCTTCCAGCTCCTCTCCGACGTGGTCATCGCCGCCGGCGCCGATCCGCCTGAGGCCACCGGCGTGGTCGAGAGCTCCGAGATCCGCACGCAGCTCTACGACGCCCGGGGGCTGGCCGACCTTGACATCCTGCTCGACCACACCCCGTACCTCGACGGCTCGGCGCAGGTCTCCGCGGCGAACGGCGCCTACACGGAGGTGGACAGCCTGCTGGGGTCGGGGCCCAACGACCGGCACTTCCTGGTGCTCGTGGACCAGAACGACCGGGCCACCATCCGCTTCGGCAATGGCACGAGCGGGGCGCCGCCCAGCGGCACGGTCCAGACCACCTACAAAACCGGCGGCGGGGCGGGGAGCAACGTGGACGCCGTCCTCGCCCAGGTGACCGAGGTCTACCCGAGCACACTGACCTTCCAGGTCTCGGTGCAGAGCCCGGTCTGCAAGAACGTGGACGTCGAGGCGCACATCTACCTACGCCAGGGCTATGCGCCCGCGACCGTGCGCGATCGCGTCAAGGCGAACCTCGAGGCGATGTTCCGGGTGAGCGAGCCGGACGGCACGCCCAACCCGCTGGTGGACTTCGGCTTCAACATCAAGGACCAGGGCGGTAACCCGGTCAGTGAGATCGCCTGGTCCGACGTCTTCAACGTCATCCGCGACACCGAGGGCGTGCGCAAGATCGGCGACCGCCGGGCAGAGTTCTCGTAGTAGTCCGAGCGCGGGTGAGCCGCGTACATGGCGAAAGGGGACAATAGATGAGTACGGCCCTGAAGTCGCAGGGGAAAGCCATGTACGTGGCATCCGAACTCGACAAGAGCTGGCTCCTGAGCGAGCAGAAGAAGCTGTACGAGCGGAGTCTGAGGAACCCCGACTACGTGTTCTGCAAGCTGCGGGGGCTGGTAAGCGAGGAGGACGTCCGCGGCTGTGTGAGATTTGGTCGGGGGCTCAACCCCTTGGTAGAAGAGGAGTTTGCAAGGTTTCTACTACCGTAAGGAGAGCCCCGTGAAGAAGTCTACGAAGTCGAGTCGCCGTCATCAACCTCGGAGCAAGCGCTCCAAGCGTGAAGCGGTGAAGAACCCGGTTCAGGGAGTCCTGCACTTCCGTGAGATGATCCGGGAGGTGCTGATGGGCGAGATCCGCGACGCCGTGACCAAGACGGCTCGGGATGCCTTGGACGGGGGCGTGATGCGGCTGATGGCCGACGGCGTCAGCACCCGCAACGACGATCGCGCTCTGGGCAAGATCTCGGACGGGCTGTGCCTGAAGAAGAGCGCCGTGAGCAGCGCGTTCCAGCGCGCTTCGCAGAAGGACCTGGACGCACTGAACGGCCGTCCGCTCGGCGAGTGGACCTTCGTGGCCGTGTTCATCGACGGCACATCGTTCGTCGACCACACCTGCGCAGTGGCCCTGGGAGTCACCCAGGACGGCTCGAAGAAGATCCTGGGGGTCCGGGAAGGTGCCACGGAGAACTCGGTGCTGGTTGGTGACCTGCTGGCGGACCTGATCGAGCGCGGCCTGGAGCTCACACCCCGGGCGCTGTTCGTCCTGGACGGTTCCAAGGCTCTGGCGAAGGCCGTTAACGAGGCGTTCGGCAGGCAGGCGATCGTGCAGCGCTGCGTGCTGCACAAGACCCGCAACGTCCTCTCGTACCTGCCGCTGAAGTGGCAGACCGAAGCTCGACGTCGCTTGACCGCAGCCTGGAACATGACCAGCTACGAGGACGCCAAGGATGCCCTGGTCAAGGTCATCGACTGGCTCGGCAAGCTCAACGAATCCGCAGCCGCCAGCCTTCGCGAGGGCTTCGAGGAGACATTGACAGTCCACCGTCTCGGCGTCACCGGGACTCTCCGCAGGACCTTGATCACGACGAACCCGATCG
>JALWOP010000040.1 GCA_027083445.1 Planctomycetota bacterium
GGCGATTTAGTTGGGCGTTTGCTTGAAGTTCGGCAGAGGTTACTTGATGCCAATTTAGGTGAAGCTATCTCAGCACCATCATGGCCTAATGGAGAATATGTAAATTGTAGATAGGTTACAGACCAAACGACAATGCCTACCATTTAACTTAAATCCGTAACATCATTACGGATTTAAGTTAAATACAAAACAGAACAAACGCTCATAAAACCCCGACTAACAACACCAAGAACAAAAGCCAAACATAGAACAAAAAAACCACTTATTTCAATAACTTAAAAAACCTCTCATAAAAAAACAAATAATCATACCAGTTAGTACCTATTTTATATTGACTGTCGGGCTAGGGTTTCTCCAAACAATACCTTTGTATTAAAAAGCTAATCAAGACATTGCGAAATAGTAATGCACCTATAGACATCGCAAAAGAGCATTGTGAGTTTGTTTATCGTGTTGTTTATAGGTAATTCGTTGAAACAAGGAAACATTGCTAGAAATAAATCCAACAAAAAACATTATAAGAATGACTTCTTTATATTGTTTTGGGATTGAGTGTCAAACTACTTTTCTAGCCCTGCCCTTGTTCTATATCAGAACGTAGTCAATGTAAATTTGGCTATAGCATTTAAAGCTTGTTATTAAATATATCAAGCCGATGACTCTAACAAAGGTATACAAACTTATGAGTTTAATTAACACACAATTACCTGTTTACAACCCTACACAGGTATCTCAAACAAACTGGCATACGCAACCAGCAAATTATGGTGGTGGCTTCAATGCTGGTGGTTCTAATTCTTTAAATCAAATCGTGTCACAACTTGTTAACCAGATCGTTTCTTCACTTTTAGGTGGTAGCAATGGTTTTGGTGGCGGTCTAGGTGGCGGCAACGTAATCGGTGGCGGCTTTGGTGGCTTCCCTGGTCTGGGCGGCGGTTTCGGCTCTGGCTTTGGCGGCGGCTTTGGTGGTTTCCCTGGTCTAGGCGGTGGCTTCGGCTTCGGCGGTGGCTTCGGCTTCGGCGGTGGCTTCGGCTTTGGTGGTGGCTTTGGCTTCGGCGGCGGCTTTGGTGGCTACGGTAATTCTGGTTACTACCCTGCTTACTTAATTCCAGGTCCTGTTGGACCTCAAGGTGCTACTGGTGCTACTGGTGCTACTGGTGCTACTGGTGCTACTGGTGCTACTGGTGCTACTGGTGCTACTGGTGCTACTGGTGCTACTGGTGCTACTGGAGCTCAAGGTGCTACTGGAGCTCAAGGTGCTACTGGAGCTCAAGGTGCTACTGGAGCTCAAGGTGCTACTGGAGCTCAAGGTGCTCAGGGAATTCAAGGCATTCAGGGAATTCAGGGAATTCAGGGAATCCAAGGTATTCAGGGAATCCAAGGTATTCAGGGAATCCAAGGTATTCAGGGTGCTCAAGGTGCAACAGGTGCTACTGGAGCAACAGGCGCGACAGGTGCTCAAGGTGCTACTGGAGCAACAGGTGCTCAAGGTGCTACTGGCGCGACAGGTGCTCAAGGTGCTACTGGCGCGACAGGTGCTCAAGGTGCTACTGGAGCAACAGGTGCTCAAGGTGTTCAGGGAATCCAAGGTATTCAGGGTGCTACTGGAGCAACAGGCGCTCAAGGTGCTACTGGCGCAACAGGTGCTCAAGGCGCTACTGGTGCAACAGGTGCTCAAGGTGCTACTGGTGCAACAGGTGCTACTGGTGCAACAGGTGCTCAAGGTGCTACTGGAGCTCAAGGTGCTACTGGTGCGACAGGCGCTCAAGGTGCTACTGGAGCAACAGGTGCTCAAGGTGCTACTGGAGCAACAGGTGCTCAAGGTGCTACTGGAGCAACAGGTGCTCAAGGCGCCACTGGAGCAACAGGTGCTCAAGGTGCTACTGGAGCAACAGGTGCTCAAGGTGCTACTGGTGCTCAAGGTGCTCAAGGCGCAAGAGGCTGGGAAGGTGCTACTGGTGCTCAAGGTGCTCAAGGTGCAACAGGTGCAACAGGCGCTCAAGGTGCTACTGGAGCTCAAGGTGCTCAAGGAGCAAGAGGCTGGGAAGGTGCTACTGGTGCTCAAGGTGCAACAGGTGCTACTGGCGCAACAGGCGCTCAAGGTGCTACTGGAGCTCAAGGTGCTCAAGGTGCAAGAGGCTGGGAAGGTGCTACTGGTGCACAAGGTGCTCAAGGTGCTACTGGAGCAACAGGCGCTCAAGGTGCTCAAGGTGCA
>JALWOP010000041.1 GCA_027083445.1 Planctomycetota bacterium
GGCTCGGTCGCCTCCTCCTCCGCGACCGAGCCTGCGCCCTTCGCCGCAGCCGGGGAGGAACCACCGGGCAGGGTGAGATCCGTCCAACGCGCGAGGAAAGCGGCCGGATCCGGGCCCTGGACGACGAACTTGCCCGAGGAGTAGAGGGTCGCCACGACTCCTTCCCCCTTGACGCTGAACTCGGCGTGGGGAACGCGGCGCCACTCGAACGCCCCTCGATCGAGGCGCGCCCGCAGCGCGCTCCGATCGGCGGGAGGTACCTTCACGACAAGGGTCTGTTGAGCCATCGTCCACAGTTTATCGCCGGGGAAGGGCCGGGAGGAGCGCGCCGCTCAATCGGGTTAGGATCCCGTGATGTCTGACACACGCACCCTGATCCTCGGAGGCGGGAGTCTCGGCTGCGCGCTGGCGGAGGGACTCCTGGACGCGGGCACCCACCGACCGGCCGATCTCGTCGTTACCCGCCGCCGGATCGATCTCTTGGATCACCTGCGGCGCCGGGGTGTCGAGGTCACGGCCGACAACCGCGCTGCGGTGCGCTCGGCGCGCTGCATCCTGTTGACGGTCGAACCCGCCCAGGTCGAGGGCGTCTTGGCCGAGATCGCCCCCGACCTCGATCCGACGCGCCATGTGCTCGTGAGCTGCGCCACGGGCATCACGCTCGATACCCTGCGGGAGATGGCGGCCTGCTCCCTCCCGATCATCCTCGCGATGCCCAACACCGCCGTCGCGGTGGGGGCTTCGATGACCACCCTCGCTTCGCGGGATGTCGCCCGCCCCGTGCTCGACGAGGTCAGCGCCCTCTTCGAGACGGTGGGGGTCGTCGAACACATCCCCGAGGACCTGATGCCCGCCGCTACCGTCCTGGGTGCCTGCGGCATCGCCTATGCCCTGCGCTTCATCCGCGCAGCTTCCCAGGGCGGGGTCGAGATCGGTTTCGACAGCCGCACCGCCGGCCGCATCGCCGCCCAGACCACCTTCGGTGCCGCCAAGCTCCTGCTCGAGGGCGGCCTGCACCCCGAACGTGAGATCGATCGCGTGACCACCCCCCGCGGCTGCACCATCGCCGGCCTGAATGAGATGGAGCACCGTGGATTCTCGTCGGCGCTGATCAAAGGGGTCACGAGTTCGTTCGGGAAAATAGCGGGGATTCTTCGCGACGCATGAGCGATCATGTTCTGCTTGCCCTATGACCGAGTACCCCGAGAAGACCTGCGAGATCGACGCCCTCGTCACCCACGAAAAGCTGGTTCAGGCCGCCCTGGCCGGCCGTAAGACCCAGCAACGCCGCAACGGTGTCTACGGCTATCCCGGCGAGGAGTTCGAACTGCAGGGACGGCGCTTCGTGATCAAGGACCTGCGCCGCGAAACCCTGTCGGAGATGACCGATGCAGATGCCCAAGCCGAGGGCTATCCCAGCCTCGACGCCTACATGGATCTGATCCAGCGCATGCACCAGGGGATGCAGATCGACAAGAGCGCCAAGGTCTGGGTCCACGAGTTCCACGCCTGCGACGACACGCCGGGTTGAAGGGGAGCGCGCCCCTACGAGAAGGTCACCGAGACACCATCGGTGAAGTTCGAAGTCGGGCCCGGGTTCAGGTCCCGGAACCAGGCCTGGAAGTTCCAGGTCTGCCCCACCAGTACGGATTGAGGCGGCGTGGTGGGGATGCTGGTCAGGTCCACCTGGATCGTGAACTCGCCCTTCGCCCCCGAGTTCTGGATCTGCTTGCGGAAGCGGGCTATCTGGCCACCCAGACAGAGGTTGCCCTGGCTGGCACCGGGGTGGGCTATGAACCCCTGTAGCTCTGACGCGAGGAAGTAGCCGAACTGGTTGGCCGGAAGTTGGAAGGCGCCCAGCCGAAAGTCGTTGTCCGCCACCGCATCACTTCCGGTGGCCAGGATCCGGGCCGACACCCCCGTCGAATTGGGGTTGGCGGGGGAGCAGTAGATTAGGCCAAGGGCTTCGCACTCATCGGGAACACCGTTGCCGTTCAGATCCTCGGAGAGACCGCTGTCGATGTCGTTGATGTCGAGCATCCCGTTGCCGTTGCAATCTCCCAGGCCGGCAAAGAGGTAGGCCGAGCCGGAGTCCGTCCCCCCATCCGCATCGCGCCACGCCCCCATCACCGCCACATCTCCGCTGACTCCCACCGACCAGGCGAAGTCATCCCCCTCGGCGATATCGGATGCGGTCACCTTGGCCC
>JALWOP010000042.1 GCA_027083445.1 Planctomycetota bacterium
CTCTCCAGGAACCCTGGCCCCCCTCCCACGCCCCCCCGAGATCCATGTCGACGCCCGACTCGAAAGGGATGGCCGCCTCCGCCTCGGCGGCCGGCTCTACCCCTTCGACGAGCCCGAAGAGGGAGCCATCCTCGGCCGAGAGCTGGCCCGCATCGCCGCGGAGCACCCTCTGGTCCTCGAAGCCGAACGGGGCACGCCGATCCCTATTGTCGAGAGGCTGCTCGCCCTTCTCGAAGCGGCTGGAATCGAGGACTATCGCCTCGACCTGGGCCGCTGAGCGGCGGCGGCCCCAGCTCCACCGGGTAACCCAGCTCCACCGGGTAACCGTTCAGCGACCCTTGCGCTTCATGGCGCGCTCGATCTCACGCTTGTCGTCCCGTTCCCGCTCCGCCTGGCGCTTGTCGTGCAAACGCTTGCCCCGCACCAGCCCCACGCGGACCTTGACCAGGCTGCCCTGGAAGTAAACCTCCAGCGGGATCAGGGTCACCCCCTTGACCCGCACCTCCTTCTCCCAGCGGGCGAGTTCCCGGCGGTGGACGAGGAGCTTGCGGTCCCGGGTCGGCTTGTGGTTGTGGCGATTACCGAAAGCGTACTCGGGGATGTGGGCTCCGATGAGCCAGAGCTCACCCCCGCGGATGCGCACGTAGGCCTCCTGCAGGGAGAGCTGGCCCGCCCGCAGACTCTTGACCTCGGTGCCCTGGAGCACGATCCCCGCCTCGAGCTCGTCCAGGACCTGGAAGCGGTGCAGGGCGCGCTTGTTGGCGGCGATGGTGCGGCGCGGATTGGAGCGGGGAGTGGCCAAGGGACGCCAAGTGTACCCGGGGGCGGGCCCCTGCTACCTTGGGGCGGCCATGACCCTCCAAGACCCCACCGACCTACTCGTAGAAGCCCTCGACCGGGATGGCGGTCCCTACGTCGAACTGCGCTACCACAAGAAACTCAGCCGCTCGCTGCAGGTCGAGAAGGGGCGCGTCGACCAAGCGAGGGTCAGCGAGCACACCGGGGTCGGCGTGCGCGTGCTCGAGGAGGGGACCTACGGCTTCGCCTCGACCAGCCGCTTCGAACTAGAGAGCCTGCGACGCGCGATCGATTCCGCCCGCGCCGCCGCCCGGGCTTCGGCCGCCCTGCGCCGGGCCAAGGCTCCCGCCCTGCCCCCCACTACCCTGGCCCGTGGACGCTTCGAGGAAGAGGGCTTCGAGGAGCTGCTCGCCACCCCGATCGAGGAGCGGCTGGAGTTCACCCTCGACCTGGAGGCGCAGGCACGGGGCGCCAGCTCCAAGATCGCCAGCGCCGCCTGTACCTACAATGAGATCTTCGAGGAGAAGGGCATCGTCACCAGTGACGGCGCCAAGGCCTGGACGCGGCTCGTGCGCCCCGAGTTGCGCATGAGTGCCGTGGCCGAGGGTGGAGGCGAACTGCAGCGGGGCGCACGCACCGCCGGGGCCACCGGGGGCTGGGACTGCCTCTTCGGGGGAACCGGGGCGGCGGAGATGGCCGACGAAGCGGCACGCATGGCGGTCGAGCTCCTGCGGGCGGGCTACCCCGAGGGGGGGCGACGTCGGGTGATCCTCTCCCCTGCGCTGGTCGGACTGCTCACCCATGAAGCGATCGGCCACACGGTCGAGGCGGACTTCGTCGCCGCCGGCTCCTGCGCCGCGGGCAAGCTCGGAGAACGGGTCGCTTCGGAGCTGGTGACCCTGTGCGACTCGGGCCGCTCCGAACACTACGCCGGTGCGGGAGGCACCCTGGCCGTCGACGACCAGGGTGTCCCGACCCGGCGCACGGTGATCATCGAGCAGGGCATCCTCAAGAGCTACCTACACGACCGCGAGAGCGCAGCACACTTCGGTGTCGAGCCGACCGGCAATGCACGGGCCTGGGAATACGACGACGAACCGCTGATCCGGATGCGCAACACCTACATCGAACCGGGGGAGCGCAGCCTCGACGAGCTGATCGCCGCGACCCCCGACGGTCTGCTCCTCGACAGCCCGCGCAACGGCCAGGCCGATGCCAACGGAGAGTTCATGTTCGGCACCATGCAGGCCTGGCCGATCCGCAACGGCCGCCGGGGCGAGTTGATGCGCGGGGTCAACATCTCCGGCATCGCCTTCGACGTCCTCCGCACCGTCGACGGGGTGGGCCGAGAGTTCCACTGGGACCTGGGGGCGGGGCACTGCGGCAAGGGC
>JALWOP010000043.1 GCA_027083445.1 Planctomycetota bacterium
CCTCTGATCGACACCCATGGCTGGAACGAACCCCTACCAGAAGACGACCGAGGTACCCCTCCCCACTCGGCCCTACAAACTGACCTTCCTTCCCATGGAGGTCACCGTCGAGGTCGACCCTGACCAGCTTCCTGCCTCGGGAGAGGGCCGGGCCGGTTCGATCCTCGACATCGCCCTGGCCCACGGCATCGAGATCGACCACGCCTGCGGCGGCGTCTGCGCCTGTTCGACATGCCATGTGATCGTGCGCGAGGGCATCGAGGCATGCCAGGATGCCGCCGAGGACGAGGAGGACATGCTCGATTCCGCCCCGGGGGTCGAGCTCCACTCGCGCCTCGCGTGCCAGGCCGTTCCCAACGGTGAGCGGGACCTGGTGGTCGAGATTCCCGACTGGAACCGAAACTACGCTCGAGAGGAGCACTGAGCCCGATGGAGGCCAGACTCGCCAACCCGCGGGGCTTCTGCGCCGGCGTCGACCGCGCCATCGAGATCGTGGAACGCGCTCTCGAACACTACGGCGCACCGGTCTACGTCCTGCACGAGATCGTCCACAACCGCCATGTGCTTCGGGATCTCTCCGAGCGGGGGACGGTTTTCGTCCAGACGCTCGACGAGGTCCCCGAGGGAGCGGTGACCATCTTCTCAGCGCATGGAGTCTCGGACTCCGTCGTCGAGGAGGGTCGTCGGCGCGGCCTGCGCATCATCGACGCCACCTGCCCCCTGGTCACCAAGGTCCATCTGCAGGCCGCCCACTACGCGGATGAGGGTCGCGAGGTGATCCTGATCGGACATGACGGTCACCCGGAGGTCGAGGGCACTCGCGGTCGTATTCCCGGCCGCGTGCACGTTCTCTCCACCACCGAACAGGTGGCTGCCTTGGAGGTGGCGGATCCCACGCGCCTGGCCTATGTGACCCAGACGACCCTGTCGGTGGATGATACGCGCGAAGTCCTCGAGGCTCTCCACGAGCGCTTCCCTGAGATCAAGGGCCCCGAGCTCAAGGACATCTGCTATGCGACGCAGAACCGGCAGAACGCCGTCAAGGAGCTCTTGGGGGAGGTGGAGCTCCTCTTGGTGGTCGGATCGGCCAACTCCTCGAACTCCAATCGCCTGCGGGAGCTCGGTGAGCGCGGCGGAGTAGCCTCGTTCCTGGTCGATCACCCCGACCAGATCGAGCCCGACTGGCTCCAAGGCCGACGCCGTATCGGGGTCACCGCTGGGGCTTCCGCCCCCGAGGCCCTGGTCCAGGACATCCTGACCCGACTGAAGGAATTGGGCGTGAGGGATGTCCAGGAGGCACCGGGCGACAGCGAAGCGGTCGTCTTCCAGATGCCGACAGAACTCTGCGAATAGGGGCTCTGCGAATAGGGGCTCCGGGAGGGATAAGAAGAGGACCGCGGCGCCAGGTCGGCGGCCGCGGCCCAAGGGAGGAACCTGCCGGGCGGAACCCGAGCAGCTACGTTTCTTCTCCGGCTCAGAAGCTCCAGCCGAGGGTGATCAGGAGCAAGTGGTCGGAGCGGTCGGCTCCGACGGCGGGGGTGTTGTCCCAGTCCCAGACCCACTGAGCCTGAGCGAACATGTTGTCGGTCAGGGTCACCTTGGCGCGGGTGTCGATCTTGGTGTAGATGTCGTCCGCGTTTTCGAGGGAGGGGAAGATGGTCCCGAACTGCTCGAAGGCCCACTTGGAGCTCAGGATGTAGGCCCAGTTGTAGGCCAGACGGGCGGAGACGTAGTCGTTGTCGTCTCCGTTCTTGAAGCTCTCGCTGAAGTAGGCCAGACCGGCTTCGCCGTTCAGCTTCCACTTCTCGGTGTCGGAGAACTGGTAACCGACACCTGCACCGAGGGTGGCGCGCAGGTCGACACCGGCGGTGGCATCCGCTTCGGCACTGGCCTGTGCCAGCCAGTACATCTTGTCGCTGACGAAGCGGTCGTACTGGGCCTTCCCGTAGGTCTTGCGCTGGGTGATCGTGTTGCTCTCCTCGGAGAAGTTCCACGACAGACCCAGGGTGTAGCGCTCCTTGTCGAGCTTCTTGGTGGCGTCCGCGGTCGCCGATGCCTTGGTGATGTCGGTGTTCCCGTCGGTGACGCTGATGCCCACGGCTACGGAGCCTTCCCACTTGGGGTCGGTGGCCGGGTCGTCCTGGGCCAGGGTCAGGGCCGGTGCGGGATCCGTGTAGACGGGAACCTCGCCGGCGGTCGGCTGGGCCGCCGCTGCGAGAAGAGCGAAGCTGGCTGCGGTAAGCATGAAGAAGAACTCTGTGAGTGGGGACGTGGACGGCTTGCGTCCGGGAAAGAGGGCGCAAAGGCTAATCGGAATGAGCCCGGCGCGCACCTAGGATGCGAGCAGCATGGGGAATCCCCGCAGGGGTGCGCGCCCCATACCAGGAGAGAAGCTGCCCATCGACGCATTGGAAACGCTCTAGGGGAATCCCCGAGGCACCCGCCAGTTCGCGCCCATGTTCCTCCCGGAAGGGGTAGGGCTCGGAAGAGAGCAGCACGTGATCGGGGTTCAGAGCCGCGAGCCGCCCCGGAGTGAGCGTCGGATAGCGCCGACCCTCATCCGAGAGGGCGTTACGCCCCCCCACCGCTTCGAGCATGGCGCTGATGAAGGTATCCCTCCCGGCCGCCATCCAGGGCTTTCGCCAGCAGAGGTAGACGAAGGAGCCTCCGCCCCTACCTCGCCAGTGCGCGAGGGTCTGCTCCACGTCGCACGCGAGTTCCTCCCCCCGCTCCTCGGCCTCGAGGAGAGCACCAAGCTCACGCAGGAGAAGTGCGGCGTCCTCGACGCTGCGAGGAGCCGTGACGTAGGTCTCGATACCACTCTCGATCAGGGCCTCATAGTCCTCGCGCCGGTTCTCCTCATCACTGAGGAGCACACGGTCCGGTCCAAGCACACGGATACGTGCAAGGTCGGGATCCTTGGTCCCCCCGACGACCTCGACCGATTCGACCAGGCCGGCCGGTGCGATGCAGTAACGGGTGCGTCCGACGAGCCATGCTCCCCGTCCCAGGGCGAAGACGGTCTCGGTCAGGCTCGGACAGAGGGAAACGCAGCGCACGGCGCTCACCCAAGGGGCAGCGCGCGGTAACGCCGGCCCTCTTGCTCGAGTCGGGCGAAGGGGACAAGGGGGTCGTGATAGAACAGACCCGCCAAACCCTCCTCGGCGGCGCGCTCGAACCAGCGTGAGCGTACCTGGTAGCTCAGGCCTGCGTTGATGTCGTAGGCCATGATGTAGGGGGGCTGGATATGGTGACTGGTCGGGCAGACGTCCCCCCAGAAGACCGCCGCCTCGCGGCCCTCCTCATCCTCGATCGTAATCACCGAGGAGCCATCGGAGTGCCCCCCCAGGATGTGTAGGCGCACCCCGGGCAGGATCGCCTCCCCATCGTCCAGGCGCCGCACCAATCCCCGCTCATCCAGGGGGGCCAAGTCGCCCGGACGATAGGAACCCCGCCGCACGGGATCGGGATGCAGGGTCATCTCGGCCTCGACCCGCGGGAGGGCCAAGCGGATGCCCGGGAAACGGGGGACGAGCTCGCCATCCCGTTCGACGACCGCCGCACCGATGTGATCCCAATGACCGTGACTGGCGGCCAGGTGGGTGATCTCGCTGGGATCTACGCCGACGCGCGCCAAGCTCTCTTCGAGGGTGTCTCGACGGTCGATCTCGTAGCGATCGAGTTCTTTCTCGCTCCAGCGATCCCCCACACCCGGTTCGAGGAGCAGGGTGTGCTCGCCGTCGCGCAGAAGGAAGGGTCGCAGGGCGAGCAGGATGCGGTTGCGTTCGTCCGCGGGGGTCATCTTGGACCACATCGCCTTGGGGACGACGCCCCACATGGCGCCCCCGTCGAGCCGCAGCCAGCCGTCGGCAAGAGCCGTAATACGCCAGCGGCCGACGGTGATTTCCCGTGGGGAGTAGTCCGGGATGCGCAGCGACGCACTCATCAAACGGAGGCCTTGGCGGCACGCAGCAATTGGCGAGCGATGATCATGCGCTGGATCTCGGAGGTCCCTTCGCCGATGACGCAGAGCTTGGCATCGCGCCACATGCGCTCGACGGGGTACTCGCGGCTGTATCCGAAGCCACCGAAAAGCTGGATCGCGTCGTAGGTGACGCGCATGGCCACTTCGGAGGCGAAGAGCTTGGCGATCGACCCCTCGCGGGTGTAGGGCTGCCCGGCGTCCTTGAGACGCGCGGCGTGGTAGACCAGATGGCGGGCGGCCTCGATCTGCGTGTCCATGTCAGCCAGCTTGAACTGCACGGCCTGGAGGTCGGCCAGGGTGCCCCCGAAAGCCTCGCGCTCTCCTACATAGCGGGTCGCCTCGGCGAAAGCTCCCCGCGCGATTCCCAGGGAGAGGGCGGCGATCGAGATGCGCCCTCCGTCGAGGGTCTTCATGAAGGTCTTGAAGCCCTCACCCTCCGGACCGAGCAGGTGGTCGCGGGGGATGCGTGCATCCTCGAAGACCAGACTGGCCCAGTCGGAGCCGCGCATCCCCAGCTTGACCTCGCCCTTCTCGAGCGAAAACCCAGGGGTATCGCGGGGGACGACGAAAGCGCTGATACCCTTGGCCCCGGCGCTCTTATCGGTCACGGCGGTGCAGACGAATACGCCGGCGTAGTTGGCGTTGGTGATGAAGCACTTGCGACCGTTCAGTACCCACTCATCCCCGTCGAGCACAGCAGTCGTGCGCGTCCCACCCGAATCCGAACCCGCACCGGGTTCCGTCAGGCCGTAGGCGCCCATGTACTCGCCCGAGATCAACTTGGGCAGGTAGCGCTGCGCCAGATCTTCGCCGCCCCAGGCATAGATGGGATAGCTGCCCAGACTGACATGGGCCGCCAGGGTCAGGCCGGTCGAGCCGCAGACCTTGGCGATCTCCTCGACCGCGATGGCATAGGCCACCGTCCCCTGATCGGAGCCGCCGTAGGTTTCGGGAAAGGGGATCCCGGGCAGCCCGAGTTCCACGATCTTCTCCCACGACTCGGTCGGGAAGCGGTGGTTTTCGTCGATCTCATGGGCGATGGGCGCGAGTTCGCTCTGGGCGAAATCCGCGACCATCTCACGGATCATCTGCTGCTCATCGGTCAGGTCGAAAGCGTGTTGGATACTGGGGAGTTGGTACATCGTGTTCGCTCAGTCGAGGCCCTCAATCGAGGCCGATCTCCCAGCCACCCGTGCGTCGTCCGTCATCGCCCTTGCCGCGCTCGCCGCTGTCGCGGTAAAAGTCCATCGAGTTGCCCTTGCCGACCCACTCGATCAGGGCGCGACGGGAGAACTTCCATTCCCGCCCGATCTTGCGGGCAGGGATGCTCTCGGAGTGCAGGACCTTGTTGAAGGTCTTGACACTCACACCGAGCAGGGCAGCAGCCTCATCGATGTTCAGTATCTCGCGATCCGTGCTGGCACTCATGGGTCGATCAGCGAAGCAGGTGGCGGGCGATGACCAGGCGCTGGATGTCCGTGGCGCCCTCATAGATTTCGGTGATACGCGCATCGCGGAAGAGGCGCTCGACGTGGAAGTCGTCGGTGTAGCCGGCGCCTCCATGGATCTGCAGGCACTCGTCGGCACAGAAATTGGCCGTGGTCGAAGCGAGGAACTTGGCCTCGGCCGCCTGCCGTCCGCAGGGCTGCCCCTGGTCCCGGAGCCAGGCGGCCTCACGCACTTTCAGGCGGGCCGCCTCCAGGCGGGAACTCATGTCGGCCAGCTTCCACTGGATCGCCTGGAAGTGCCCGATCGTCTTGCCGAACTGTTCGCGCTCCTTGGCGTAGCGCACCGAAGCCTCCAAACAGGCCTGACCGATTCCGATCGCCTGGGCGCCGATCCCGATCCTGCCGCCGTCGAGGGTCTCCAGCGCGATCGGGAAGCCGCGATCGACCTCGCCCAGCACCGCATCATCACCGACGCGCACGCCTTCGAAGATCAACTCACAGGTCGACGATCCGCGCAGGCCGGTCTTGATCTCCTTCTTGCCGACCTTGAAGCCGGGGGAGTCGGTCGGCACGAGGAATGCGGTGATGCCCTTGGCCTTGGGGACCTCCGCATTGGTGCGCATGTAGACGATCACCAACCCCGCCTGCTCCGCGGTGGTCACCCAGAGCTTGGTGCCGTCGAGCACCCAGCCGTCCCCGTCGCGTGTCGCCGTCGCCTTGAGCGCGGCGGCATCCGAACCCGATCCGGCCTCGGAGAGGGAGTAGCAGCCCAGGATCTCGCCGCTGGCGAGCTTGGGCAGCCAGCGCTTTTTCTGCTCGTCCGTGCCGTACTTCACCAGGGGTGAACAGACCAGGCTGTTGTGCACGGAGACGGTTACACCGGTCGCGGCACAGGCGCGGTTGATCTCTTCGAGCACGATCGCCAGGGCGAGGTTGCCGAGTTCGGCGCCCCCATACTCCTCGGGTACGGTCAGCCCCCACATCCCCAGCTCGGCCAGCATGTCGAAAACGGCCGGATCGATCTTTGCTTCGCGATCGTGACGGGTGGCCCGCGGCATGAGTTCGCCCTCGGCGAAATCGCGTGCGGTATCGCGAATGAGCGTCAGCTCTTCGGTGAGCCCAAAATCCATCGCCTACTCGTAGGTGTAGAAGCCACGGCCGCTCTTGCGGCCCAGATCGCCCGCCGCGACCATGCGTCGCAGCAGGGGGCAGGGGCGGTACTTGTCGTCTCCCAGCCCCTGATGGAGGACCTCGAGGATGTCGAGGCACACGTCGAGGCCGATCAAATCCGCCAGGGTCAGCGGCCCCATCGGGTGAGCCATGCCGAGCTTCATGACCGTGTCGATCCCATCGCGGTCGGCGACCCCCTCCATGAGGCAGAAGATCGCCTCGTTGATCATCGGCATCAAGACGCGGTTGGAGACGAAGCCGGGGTAGTCGTTGGCTTCGACCGGAGTCTTGCCGATGGCCCGCGAGCCCTCCATCACCGCCTGGGTCGTCTCGTCGGATGTGCGGTGACCTCGGATGACCTCGACCAGCTTCATGATCGGCACCGGGTTCATGAAGTGCATGCCGATGACATTCTCGGGGCGGGAGGTCACGGCGGCGATCTCGGTGATGGAGATGGAGCTGGTGTTGGTGGCTAGGAGCGCTCCCTTCTTGCAGACCTGGTCGAGTTCACGGAAGACCGCGGCCTTGACCTCGGGCTTCTCCACCACGGCTTCGACGACCAGATCCTCATCGGTGATGTCGGCCAGGGCGGTGGCGCGGGTGATACGAGAGAGGCTCGCGTCGGCGTCGGTCTGGCTGATGCGCTCCTTGGCCACCAGGCGCGCCAGACTCTTTTCGATCGCGGCGAAGCCCCGCTCCAGGGCGGAGGGGTCGAGGTCGACGAGCAACACTTGGCTGCCGGTGGTGGCGAAGACCTGGGCGATACCGTTGCCCATGGTCCCGGCACCGATGACGGCAACCTTCGCAAAGTAGGGATCGGTCACGAAAACTCTCGGGGGGGAGGGGGGAGAAATGGGAGTGGGCAGCGACGCCTAGCGAGCGACCGCCAGGGAGACCGCGTTTCCGCCTCCCAGGCAGAGGGAGGCCATGCCGGTCTTGGCGTCGCGTTCCTGCATGGCATAGAGCAGGGTGACGAGGATGCGTGCGCCGGAGGCCCCGATGGGGTGGCCCAGGGCAACCGCTCCGCCGTTGACGTTGACCTTCTCCGGATCGAGGTCGAGCACCCGTTGGAGGGCGATGGCGGCCACGGAGAAGGCCTCGTTGATCTCGTGCAGGTCGAAGTCCGAGGGTGCGCGGCCCACCTTGGAGGCGCACTTGTTGATCGACTGCTCGGGGGCCATCATGACCCACTCGGGGGCGCAACCGCCGGTGCCATAGTCGGTGATCGTAGCCAGGGGCTCGACCCCCAAGGCGGCGGCCCGCTCGGCGCTCATAACGACCAGGGCGGCGGCCCCATCGTTGATCGCCGAGGCGTTGGCGGCGGTCACCGTCCCGTCGCGCTTGAAAGCAGGACGCATCTTCGCGATTCCCTCGGCGCTCATCCCGGGGCGTACGTTTTCGTCGGTGATGAACTCGATCGGATCACCCTTGCGCTGGGGGACCGTGACAGCGACCTTCTCGGCGTCGAAGCGGCCGGCGTTGATCGCCGCCTCGGCTCGGTTGTGGCTGCGAGCGGCGTAGGCGTCCTGCTGCTCGCGGGAGATCTCGTACTTCTCGGCGACCAGCTCGGCGGTCATGCCCATGTGGAAGTCGTTGTACTTGTCCCAGAGCCCGTCCTGGACCATGGAGTCGAGCAGTCGACCGTGGCCCAGACGCACCCCCTGGCGTGCTTCGGGGAGCAGGTAGGGTGCGGCGCTCATGTTCTCCATCCCTCCGGCAAGCACGCAGTCGGCATCCCCGGCGCGGATCGCCTGGGCGGCGAGCATGACCGCTTTGAGACCCGAGCCGCAGACCTTGTTCACCGTGAAGCTGCCAACCGCGTCGGGCACGCCCGCCGCCCGAGCCACCTGGCGGGCCGGGTTCTGACCCAGCCCGGCGGTGAGCACGTTGCCGAAGATGCACTCCTCGATCGCATCGGGCTCGATGCCCGCCCGCCGGATCGCTTCGGCGGCGGCCACGGCACCCAGCCTGGGGGCCTCCAGGGAGGAGAGCCCCCCCTGAAACTTGCCGATCGGGGTACGGCAGGCACTGGCGATTACGACGTCCTTCAACGGGTTCTCCGGTGGATCGGGGGGGAATCGGCTCGAAAGCGGGCGAGCACTCTAATCCTCGCCCCCTTCCAGGTCCAGGGCCGTAGGTGGGAGGTGGGGACTAACTTCGGACCTATGGGGGCGGAACTGCCCCTTGGAGGGGGGCCGAGT
>JALWOP010000044.1 GCA_027083445.1 Planctomycetota bacterium
GTCTTCTGGGGGGGAGCGAGTTGGGTCAAGAGGGCGGCGACGACCGCTTCGGGATCGCGCCCCTCGAGGAGCGAGGCGGCCTCCGCGCGAGCCTCTTGGTCCGCACCCTTGTCCAGCAGGCTCTCGAGACGGGCCCGGCGTGCCTCTTGGGTACGGCGGGAGAGCTCGTTCTCGATCGCTGCGGCCTGGGGCGCCTCTTTCCAGGTGAGCTCGATACCGACATCGGCCAGCATGCGCTCGACCCTGCGACGCCGGTTGGCGGGGACGAAGAGCAGGCTCGAACCGCTCTGGCCGGCACGTCCGGTGCGGCCGGAGCGGTGGATGTAAACCTCTGCGTCGATGGGCGGAGCGGTCTGGATCACCGTGGGCACGTCGGGAACGTCGAGACCCCTTGCGGCGACGTCGGTCGCCACCAGAACGGTCACGCGTCCCTCGCGGAAGGCTTGCAGAGTGCGTTCTCGCTGGCTCTGGGCGAGCTCCCCGGAGAGGGGCAGGGCGGAGAAGCCATCGGATTCGAGGCGCTCGGCGACTTCGATCGCGTCGCTGCGTCGTTCGACGAAGACCAGGGTGCGCTCGCCCTGGCGCAGGAGTAGGAGGTTGACGAGCAGGTCGTAACGATTGCGGCTGTGGACCAGGTAGCCCTCGTGCGCGATGTCCTGGTGAACCTCCCCCAGGGGAGTGCCTTCGAGCAGGACCGGCTCCCGTTGGTAGCGAGCCGCCAGGTCACGAATCAGGGGGGGGAAGGTGGCGGAGACCAGGTGGGTGCGCCGCTCGGCGGGAGTCTGGTCGAGCAGCCCGGTCAGCTCTTCGCGAAAACCCATGTCGAGCATCTGATCGGCTTCGTCGAGCACCAGCTCCTCGACGCCGGAGAGGTCGAGGTTCCCGCTACGCACGTGATCGAGCAGGCGTCCGGGGGTACCGACGAGTATGCGGGGCTTTCCGGCCAGCATGCGCTTGTCCCGGAAGATCGGGGTGCCGCCGGTGACGACGCCGAGGCGCAGATCCAGGTCGGCGAAGAGCCAGCGCAACTCCCGGCAGACCTGGGCGGCGAGTTCGCGGGTGGGAACGATGATCAGGGCCCGGGGCCCCTTCCCGGATCCGGCGCAGCCGCGGCCGAGATGGCGGGCGATGGCGAAGCCCAGGGCGAGGGTCTTACCCGAACCGGTCTGCGAGGAGATCTGCAGATCACGTCCGTCCAACTCCTCGGCCAGCACCGCTTCCTGAATCGGCGTGAGTTGTTCGAAGCCCCGCCGCTCGAGGGCGGGAAGGAGCAGACCCAGGGGAAAGGGCAGGCCGGCGCTGCCGTTGCCTTCCCCAGCGAGGGAGCCGGCGAGGGAAACCGAGGCCTGCACTCCCTCCTCGGGGGCGGGATCCGCCGGCGGAGTCTCGTCGGGGAGAGCCTTCTCGGCGGGTAGCGGTGCGGACGTGGAATCAGAGAGGGGGGCTTCGCTGGACATGAAGAGGGGAGCACACGGGGCCGGAGGCCCGGTAACGGGGCTGCAGGGAGGGCTGCGCGTAGGCTCCAAACACACTTCGATGCCCGAGCGCGAACGGGTCACTCTACCCGCCGGGGGACGTTGGCGGGGGGAAGTGAGGCAGGAAACCGCTCGGGCCTCTCCCGCTCTGAGTCGCTCTAGTGGGAGTGGCGCAGGGCGTCGAGGACTTCGAAGGCGTGCCGTGCCACCTCGATGCGGTCCATATCGTGGGTAAAGGCGCGCAGAACGGGGCGCAGGAGGGTGCGCATGGCGCGCCCCCGCTGGGCGCCGAGAACGTGGTGCGCGGAGCGTCGCGTCGCCTCATCCAAGTCGGCGTCGGTCAGGTCGTGCAGCACCCGTTCGACGGCGGGCAGCCCCAGGCGTGCGAGCCCCTCGGCGGAGAGCCAACGCACCTCGGGATCTTCGGCGGAGAGCCCGCGATGGAGGGCATCGAGGGCCTCCTCGGTGGGACAGGAGGCGAGGACGAGGCGCGCCTCATGGCCTTCTCGACCCTCCCGATCGATCATCTCGAGCAGGCGCGGGACAGCCTCCTCGGCCATGGAGACCAGGGTGGCGCGGGCCTGGAGGCGGGTCTCCGCATCGTCGGAAGCGAGGGCGGCCAGGGCCGCATCGAGGGTTTGGGTCGAGGAGTCGTTCATGGTCGCGGGGGGCCGGGCTCGGCCTCTTGGCGCGCATTCTAGCCC
>JALWOP010000045.1 GCA_027083445.1 Planctomycetota bacterium
CGCCTACCACGGACATGTCGCCCTCGTCTTCCAACAGGGCCCGCAGGCCGGTCCTCAGCACCGCGTGATCGTCCACCAAGAGGATGCTAATGGTCATTTCACGACACCAAGCGTTTCAGGTACGATTCCCTTGGGAGATGAGGATATGGGTATCGCGGCCCGCACGGTGGTGCCCTTCCCAGGTGAGGAGGCAACCACCAGGCTCCCGCCCACGAGGGCCACGCGTTCCTCCATTCCCACCAGCCCGAGGCACGCGTCGGCGCCCGCCCTGCGGGCAGCTTCGTGGTCGAAGCCCCTGCCGTCGTCTTCCACAAGCAGCTTGATCGAGCTGCGCTGGCGCAGCACCACCACGCTGGCCCTGTTGGCCTGGGCGTGTCGGGTGACGTTGGTGAGTGCCTCCTGGGCCACTCGGTAGAGTACGACCGGGCGCATTGGAGATCACGGTGTAGTGGTCCCTCATGCGGCAAGCCTGTCGGGGACGGCCTCGAGGAGGGTACGTCCTTCCGGTGATGCCGACAGGTGGTAGCGCCGCGAGAGGAAGGCGCGCATGAATACGTCCCAGCGTCCAGACTTGAGGATGGCGCGGAGGTGCACAAGTAGTTCGACGTGCTGGTCTTTCCAGAAGGTGGCCGACGACTTGAACCTAAGGTTGATGACTCGCCGAATGGCGCTTTCGACCACCCCGGAACCTATCGGTAGCTTCTCGGAGCGCAGCCTTGCGTAGTCCATATGGTGGATATGGGCGTTGAAGTATGCGATCTGTTCCTTGATGGCCCTTGCACGACGTCCGCGAGCGAGTCTGCGCAGGCGCTCGATGACCTCGGCAGCACCACCATCCTCCTTGAGCTTTCTGGAAAGCTCCCGGTAGAGCTTCGAGGCGGCATCACCCTTCAAGTTGCTGCATGCGGAGATCGCTTCATCGAGGTGCTCGCACGCATGGTAGTAGTCGAGGACCAGGCGAGTCCTCTCCGGCGCGATACCCGCGTCGTGCACGAGCTTTTCGACGCGTCGCCATATCCATTCGGCTCCATCGGAGACGAACTCCACCACCTCTGCCAGGTGTACTCCGAGCAGCCTGAGCAACCCTGCAAGGAGTTTGAAGGTGCGATCCGCATCCCCGAGAGTCGTCTCGTAGATGACCTTCCACCGAGGATCGACATGGCCTTCGTCGTCGAGCACATCGATGGTGATGAGCCTGGGTTCACGCCAGGGCGTGTCGAATGGCCGCCTTCCCTTCTTCTTGCCTTTTCTCCTACCTACTTTCGGCTTCCGAGTTCGCACGCGCCCACCATCCACCGAGACCCGAACCCGCCTTCCTTCGAGCACGGATCTCTCTGGTAGAGGAGCTTCCAGGGCAGCTTCGAGGGCATCATCTCGGTGGCGCAGTGCCTCCTCGCCAGTGGAGACCGCCACGCGGACCAGTACCGAGATGTCCACCTCCATCCCGTCGCGCCGCAGTTGGTCCCGGGCTTCCTCGTAGCTGCTGCACTGCACGATCTGCCGGGCGATCTCGGAACGTGCATCCGGGGTAACACCATCTTTAATACCGAGAGCCGTGAGTATGGGGAAGTCCCCGCTGCCAGCCTTCCCTCGATACTTACGTGGCCGTCCTCTCCATCCCTTCCGGCTTGGGCGCAGATAGGGGGTCCACAGAGTTAGTCGAAGGCCGCCACGGAGCAGGACGGTCGTCATCTGCCACCCATGGTGGAGGATCCTCCCCTTGTAGCCCTTCTCGCGAATTCGCGCCCTACCGGCAGCCATGGCCGCCCGCCGGAAACTATTGTCCAGGTGCAAGGAGATGATCAGGGTGGCCACCACCAGATCTGCCAGCTCGCTGGCCACCTTCCGGATCCTCTCCGCAGCCTCGAGCATGCCAATGGCGTCCATCCCCCCCTTGCATGCTCCCAGCTCTTCCAGCTCGCGAATCTTCTCCCTCTTCATTCCATCGAGTTCAGCTTCGGCGCGAGCCATCCCAGCCTTTCCAGGGTAAACAGTGAATGCGGTCATCTTCGTGGACTCCTTTGAGTAAAGGTGGAGATTCCACGTTGCTGGCCGCACTTTGCCTGTCAAGTACCAGCCTCACCTAATGTCTCGAAAACACCGTAATTCCCGATGCGCCCGCTGGCAGATCTGGTGGTGGCCACCCTGATCATCTCCTTGCACCTGGACAATAG
>JALWOP010000046.1 GCA_027083445.1 Planctomycetota bacterium
CCCCCCCGCCTTAGTTCACCCACTGCACCCGGTAGATCCCCCGGGTCGGGCTGAGGGGCCAAACGACCATCACCGCCCTGCCCAGGATCAGGTTGCGATGGACATAGGGCGCTGTCTGGGTGCCCGCCTCTCGGGCGGGGGGGATCGAAAAGACCCAGCGTTCGCCCCACTCGTCGTGCATGAAGACCCGGCTCGTGCCCGCGGAGTCCCGCAGGACGTAGGGGTGGTCCCCCGGCGCGGGCTGATCGTCGGAGACCGAGAAGCTGCCATGGCGCCGGTCGTTGGCCCGCACGGTGACGATCTCATCTCCCACGGGGACCTCGTAGTTCACCTGGGACCAGTCCCGGCCATCGGAGGAGTTGAGCGTGTTGTCCCCCAGCATCACATAGGAGTCGGCGGGGATCTCCCAGGTAGTGCGCTTGTAGCCCTGGCTGGTGTAGTAGACGTCTCGCAACACCCGGGGTTCTTCGAAGGTTGCGCCTCCGCCCACGCCGGCGAGTTCGATGCCCGAGCCCGTAGCCGATGGCACCGCCGGGATTTCGAGGGTGGCGACGACCTCTCCATCGATCTCCAGACGTAGGAGATCGTCGATGTTTTCGACCGCGATTCGGACCCTCTCGCCTTCAGGTAACTGAAATGGCTCGCTCTCGACCGTGTTGTCGTCGGGGGCGACGATGCGCGGCCGAGCATCGGTCGAGGCTGCGGGCCCGGGGAGCTCGAAGCGATAGGCTTGGTGGCCCTCGAAGAGGCTCAGGCGCACGGTGCTCGTCCCCGCTCCGGCACGTACGCGAGCTTCGAAGCGCAGGTCTCCGACCGCGTTTCGCCCGGGAGCCTTGGGGGCGCCTTCGATGCGCATCGCCTCGCGCATGGAGGGGGGGTAGCCGTCCTCGTAGCGATCGCGCACGCCCGAAGTCGTGCGCGGGAAGCGCATGGCTCCAGGCCCATCCCCCCCGAGAACGTCCCCCTCCTCGTTCCAGCCCCCGCTCTCACTGCGCCATTCGCCGCGCGTGTCGAGCAGGAGCAGCATCGAGTCGAGGACGGGTCGGGGCCGACGAAGGATCGTGAGCTCACCACCGTGGGGACCCGCAAAGAGGTCTCCCGAGCGAATCTCCAGGTCTTCGTCGGGCATACCTACCAGGCGCTTGATGAAGTTCTTGGACTGATCGAGGGGGTACTTGAAGACGACGATTTCCCAGCGCTTGGGATCGCGGTAGTGAAAGGAGAGTTTGTCCACCAGTACGCGATCGCGGATCCCCCCCGTCTTGCCCGTCGCCGCGACGACCGCCGGGCTGGGGGTCCAGCCGATCAGCGTGGGCTGCATCGATCCCGTAGGGATCTTGTAGGCCTCGAGCACGAAATACTTGAAGAGGACGATGACGATGATCGAGACCGTGATCGCCTCGATATTGTCGCGCCAGGGCCGCTTCCGGGTGGGGGAGTCACTCACGGGGCGGGAGGTTAGCAGGCCTACGTCCCGGCTGGAAGCGGCCCGGGGCGGATCGGCGGCCCGACGCCTAGGCCTGCGAGCGCTACTCCCTTTCGCAGGTCGTGATGATCTCGCGGATGCGCGCGCGCTGGGCCTCGGAAGCATCGGGGTCGGCATCGAGTGCGCTGCGTACCGCGCGGAGGTGTCCTAGACCCTCCTCTTTCGATCCAGCCGCGACGAGGATGCGGCCCAAGTTCATCTCGAAAGGGAACGCGTTGTGCTTGTGGCCGGGCTGATACTCCTCGGCCAACTCCAGGTTGTGGCGGGCGAGCTGGAGGGCCTCCTCGTTGCGGCCCACTTTCATGAGCTGCATGGCCAGATTGTTGCGGGCGATGAGGGTGGCATCGCTTCCTTCACCGTACATTTCGGTGAACAGCTCCAGGACCTCGCGCAGTTCAGGTACCGTCTCCGCATCCCTCCCCAGCTCCCCAAGGGCCGCAGCTCTCGTCGCACGAAGATTGGCTCGTAGGACCGGATCCTGCTTCGTCTTGCTCTGTTGCATGTCGACGAGGAGGGTGTCCAGTTCATCGAGCGCTGCCTGCCAGCGACCGAGTTGGGCCAGAGTCACAGCCAGGTTGCTGCGCGCCGCGAACACCTTGGGATGCTGCGGCCCCAACAGAGCGATGCGCGCTTCGAGGACGTGCCGCTGGAGCGACAAGGCCTCACTGAAGCGCTGTTGCTCGGTCAACTCGCTTGCAAGGTTGTTCTCGACCGTCAAGGCCATACTGCTGCCATCCCCCCAGACCTTCCTGGCGAGCGGTACCAATTCCCGCAGCATGGCCTCGGCCTCGCGGCTGCGCCCGACACTAGAAAGCGCGGTAGCGAGGTCGGCACGCAGGGAAAGGGTGCAGGGATGCTCCTCGCCCAGCAGAGGAGCGGCGTGTTCCAACCCCTCCATGAGGATCGGGATTGCCTCCTCGACGCGGCCCTGCTCCATCAGCGTTCGTGCAAGACCGTTGCGCGCCATCTCCACGCTGTCCTGTCCCGGTTCGCCTAGTTGGAGCCAGCCATCCAGAACTTGCTGGGCCAGAGCCAGGGCGCCGGCGCGATCGCCCTCCGCTTCGGTGATATGGAGGTCGACTTCGAGGGGACGCATCCGGATCCATGGTTCGCAGCGTTCCCCGCCGATCGCCTCCCGGAGGGCGACGACGGCCTCCTCGAGACGGTTCCATTCCGCTCGCGCTTCGTCGAAGCGCAAGAGATCCGCGAGGACTTCCGCCCGCAGCCCGCGGGCATCGATGACGTCGGGGGAGTGGGGGCCCTGGGATGCCTGGAGCAACTCTACAGCGAGGGTCAGGTGATCGAGGGCCTCGTCATAGCGGTCGAGCCGGCGATAGGTGTCACCCAGGCTCAGGTGCAGGCTGCCTCGAACCGCATCGTCAAGGGTCTGGTCGGCAGCGAGCTCACGGCCAGCCGAGTGCAAGAGGTCGACGACACGCACGTCGCGGCCAAGAGCGTGGGGGTCGGCGCTGCCGAAGATACGGCGCAGGAATGAGCTCGTCGCTTGGGCGCGGTCCCGCTCGATCCGGGCTTGAGCCAGCGCATCCTGGGTTTGGAGTCTTGCCTGGTGTTCCGAATCCTCCGCGGACTGAGCTCGGCGCATGGCGATCGTCGTTCCAATCACGGCCACGACCAGCAGGACGAGCGAGAGGGAAGCGCTCGCAACGAGCCCGCTGTGGCGCCGAGCGAACTTGGAGAGGTAGTAGAGAGCGGTTGGGGGCCGCGCGGCGATGGGCCGGTCCTCGAGTACAGCCAGGACATCTCCAGCAAGCCCGTCGACCGAGGCGTAACGTCGCTCGACATCCCGGGAAAGAGCGACATTCAGGATCGTCTCGAGGTCCCCGCGCAGGGAGCGGTCGTAGCGCCCGGCCGGAGTCGGGTCATCTTCGGTCAGACGTCGCGCGACGGCGGGCAGCGAGAGCCCTTCGAAATCGAGCGGTGCGTGGCCGGTGAGCATGCGATAGAGCAGGACTCCAAGGGAGTAGACATCGCTGCGCACGTCGACGCGCTCGGGATCGCCGAGCACCTGCTCAGGGCTCATGTAGGCGAGTGTGCCGACGATTTCGCCCGCATGGGTCAGAGACGAAGCGAGGGGGTCCGCGGCCCGTGCGATGCCGAAGTCGACGATATGGGGGTTGCCATTCGAATCGACAAGCACGTTCTCCGGCTTGAGATCCCGATGGATGACCCCGCGCTGGTGGGCATGACTGACCCCGGCGCAGATGCGCAGGAAAAGCCGCAGGCGACCTTCACGGTCGAGGCCGAGCGCATCCGCCGCCTCGAAGAGGGGGCGGCCGTCGATCTTCTCCATCGCGAACCAGGAGACGCGTGCGCCCGCCGTGAGGCTGACCCCGGCTTCCAGTACACGCGCGATGGCGGGATGCGATAGGCGGCCCAGGGCCTCGGCTTCCCATTCGAAACGGGCTTCGGCCCCCGGCGCAAGGAAGCCGGGGTGCAACACCTTGAGGGCGACCGTACGGTGCGGTCGGCTCTGCACCGCTTCATAAATGCGGCCCATTCCCCCTTCGCCGAGGACCCTGCGCAACTCATAGCCCCCGATGCGCTGTCCAGCTCGCAGCGCCGGTGCGCTGAAGAGCTCGGTCGCAGGGCGCTTGAGAAAAGCGGCGTGGTCTACTTCGGACGGCAAGAGCGCCTCGACTTCGGCGCGTAGCTCTGGTGATCCGGCGCAGCGACGGTCGAGGAAGGCGATGCGTTCCTTCTCCGGTTGCTCCAGTGCGTCCGCGAGGACCTCCTTGATCTCGTCCCAGGGGAGTTCCTTGCCCACTTCAGCCTGCCTCGCCTCCGGATTCCATCTGCTTGGCAAGCCAGGCGCGGGCGACGTTCCAGTCTCGGGCGATCGTGCGCACGGAAGTGTCGAGTGCCCGAGCCGTATCTTCGACCGAGAGACCGGCGAAGAAACGCAGTTCGACGACACGGGCTGCGCGTGCATCCCGCTCCGCGAGGCGTTCCAAGGCCGAGTCGAGAGCCTCGAAATCCACCTCATCCGGATCGATAGGGGCGTCCACGCCATCCAGGGGTTGTCGGCGTAGGTGGCCGCCGTGTTTCTCCGAGCGCACGCGCCGGGCGCGGTCGACCAGGATCTGTCGCATGGCCCTCGCCGCCGCTCCGAAGAAGTGGGCTCGACTGGCCCAATCGAGGGACTCGCCCTCGGGGCCGACGAGCTTCATCCAGGCCTCGTGGACGAGCGCAGTGGCCTGCAGGGTGTGTCCGCTCGCCTCCCGCGCCATCTGGGCGCCGGCGATCTCCCGCAGGCTGAGGTAGACCCGAGCGAGCACTGCCGACTCGGCACCTTCCGTCGAAAGGAGTCGGGTCAGAGGTTCGCTGCTGGGATCGAATTCGTCACTCATGCCGCTGGGTGTCTACACCTGGGACGAGGCTGCAGCCCCTTCATCGGGCAACCGGCGAGAAACCTGGAATCGGGTGGCAGGTCTATGGGGCGCATTTCGCAGGTCCCGGTGAACCCGCTTCAAGAACCCAACGGGACTCGCCATGTCTTTCCTACTCATCGATGCCGACACCTGGACCTCGGCGCACTGGATCTCGGCCCCTTGGGTCCGGGTAGCCTACGGAACCACCGTGGGGGTGGCCGCTCTCTGGCTGGCCGCTGACACCTTCGCCCGCTGGCGCCGTCGTGCAGCCAATCTTACCCCTGTGGCGACGGCCACGGCGACTTCCAGTCAGCCGGGCTTCCTCCAGCCGGACCACGAGGCCCGCGAGGCGGCCCTCGAGCGCGCGGACGCCTACGAGCAACACCTGCGTGAACGTGAAGCGGCCGAGCGCCAGGCAGCCGCGGAACGCGCTGCGGAGAGTGCGGTCGGAGTGAAGCGCCTTACGGGTGCGATGACCCTCTTCATGTCCCTCTTCACGCTGGCATCGATGATCGCGGGGACTGTCTGGCAGGTGACCTGGATCGGGACTGTCGCCGAGCGGTACACGGCCATCGAGAAGCTCGAAGCCGTCATCCGCGCTCACCCCCTCGCCTTCACCGTGGCCGTTCTCGTCATCGGCTACCACGTCTTCGATTTCATCGCCGAGCGCCGCTGGCGACGGAATGCCTGATCCAAGGATTTCGAGAACAAGCAGAGCTGAACCATGGCTATCAAGACCCTCTCCCTTTCCTCTCCCGCCCTGCTCGCGGAGTACGTCCACCAGAGCGATCTCACCGGCTTCTTCGAACAGCGGCTCGTGGCCCCCCCGGACCATGTCGCGATTCTGGTGCGCAACGGTGAGCTGGTCGATGCCTACAAGGGCGCCAACTTCTCGATTGGCGGACTCTTTGCCGGTCTACGGTCGAAGCTGACCGGCTCGATGCACGTCCGCGTCCTCTTGGCAGACCTCAAGCCCTTCTCCCTCCAGAGCGCCTTTCGTGCGATCACCAAGGACAAGGTTGAGGTCGCGGGTGTCGTCACCTTCGAGCTGCAGCTCGATCCAGAAAAACCCCTCAATATCATGGGGCTCGTCTCCCCTATCGGGCAACTGACCCGCGAGGAGATCCTCGAACGCTTTCGCCCGCACCTCTCCGATCGTGTCTTCGAGGCCGTCATCGGGCGAGTCAAAGCGGAAGAGCTGCGCGGGAACACCGGCCTCCAGGACAAGCTCCAAGGGGACGTGATGCGCGAGATCGAGCGCGTTGCGGGCGACTTGGGCCTGATCGTGCGTTCGGTCTCGGTCGAGTGGGCCCTCAGCGATGCCGAGCGCGATGCCTTGAAGGCCGCGGAGCTGGATCGGCAGGAGGAGATGCTCGACGGGGATCTCGACCGCCTGCGTCGCCGCCTGGAGCGGGCCGCGGAGGCGACTACCGTCGAGGTGCGTACCAATGTCGATCTCTCGAAGCTCAAGCTCGAGAGCGACGATGAGGTCGCTCGTCTGGCCCTGACCAAGGAGATCGAGTTCATCGACACGCGAGAGGCCGCGCAGCGGCGTCAAGAACTGGAGGCACTCGAGCACGAGATCGAGACGCTGACCAAGGAGCGTTTGGGGCGCTTTGAAAACGAGCAGGCCGAGGCTGGGCAGCGCATCGACCTGGCCCGCTACGGCCGCGCTCTGGCGCGAGTCGAACTCGAGATCGATGGAATGAAACAGGCCCACCTGGCTGAGATGGCCAAGCTGGGGGCTTTCACCGAGAGCGAGATCGAAGAGCGGCGGCGGATGCTCGAACTCGATATCTCGGAGCGAGCAAGTCGCCAGAGCCGGGCTCACATCGAGGAGCTGGCGCGCATTGAGCGGGAGGGAGAGCGCCATTCGGTCGAGCTGGAGGAGACCTCCAAGGAGGGGGATACACGCCGGGAGATCGCCAAGACCCGCGCCGAGGCCGATTCACGTTTGGCGATGATGAAGGCGGCGGCGGGAATGACTCCGGAGCAGATTCTGGCCATCAACGCCGGTTTCTCCCCGGCCGTTGCCGAGGTGTTGGCCGAGCAGGCTCGCGCCGGTGCCTCGGGTCGTGAGGAGACCATGGCGGTGATGCGCGAGATGGTCCAGCAGGCGAGCGAAGCCCGCGTCTCGTCCGAGGAGCAGGCTCGTGAGATGTTCCGCATGGGTATGGACGGGGCTGCTCGTGTGGCCCATGGAGCCGGCGGCAAGGGACAGGAACCGGCCGGTATCTCCGCGAGCAGCGCTCCCACCGCGGCGACCGTCGAGTGCCCTACCTGTGGTCGGGAAAACAGCGCCAAGGCCAAGTTCTGCGTCGGCTGTGGCGGTCGCCTGCGCGTCTGAATGTACGGCCGCGCGAAGCTGAGTGAGCTGACCCAAAGATCGGAGAATATGATGCCCCGACCCTGCTGCCACCGTGCCGCCCTCAGTCTCGATGCGGGTTTCTGTGACGAGTGCGGAACTCCGCTTCTGCGCTGCGCGGCCTACGAAGAGTGTGGGGGGCTGGTCGATGAAGGCGGCGTCTGCCCGGTCTGCGTTGCTCCGCGTCTCGAGCTCACGGCGCAGCGTGAAGCCCAGGTCGGAGGCTCCATGGCGCTTCCGCTCTTGCTCGAGAATCGAGCCCGCGTTGGTCGTCCGCTGTTTGTCCGGGGTGCCTGGACGCGCGAAGGCGGCAACGACTGGCAACCGATGGAACTCAGCTTCGACCGTCTCGATGCGGGGGCGGGCGTGCCCTTCACCGTGCGCACCGAACCTCTCCAGCGGAGTGGGACCCATGCGGTTGAGATCGCCTTGGCTCTGGCGACGCGCTGGCGCTGGCGCGAGGAGGTCTTCGCCTTTGCCACCGGCGTGGAGATTGCCGTAGAGGCTGGTGGTGAGGTTTCGGTCACCCAGAACATCACCTACGATGCGTCCGCGGCCCAGACGGGGGCAACGATCTATGCGCCTCTCAGGTTGGATGCTCGCAAGAGGGAGCAGACCTCACCGCGGGGTGGGACTGAGCTGCTGCTGGCCCGCGCCGATCGCCTGGAACGCACTCTCGGCCTGCGAGGTTCGCAGGGGACGGTCATCCAACGGGAGGCACGGCTCTCGTGGCGGGGCTTTGCACGGGGACATGCGCCTGCTGAAGGTCCCATCACGACCTCCGATGGATCCCTGGTTCTGGGTCGATCGCGGACGAAAATGCTTGGTGGGAGCGGCGATGTCCGGCTCCTGGTCCAGGGGGCGGACGGGGAACTCGACGAGGATGCCAGTCGCTCCATATCGCGCCGACATTTCAGCCTTTCCATCACCGGGGGGCGGCTCCTGCTGCACATCGAGAGTGATCTGGGGGCATGGATAGACGGGCGGCACGAACCGGGCGGGTCGATCGTCGAGCTCCGCGATGGATCCCGCTTCAGTCCACTTCCGCGGAGTCAGGCACCGCTCTCGCTAGAGGTGAGCTGGGCCGCCCAGTACGGCTCGGTGGAAGCCATCCAACTGACGCGCGTTCCGCGTGAAGGAACCTCCCGATGAGCACCATGGAACATTGCCCCGAATGCGGTACGCGGCTCGAACCGGATTCCTCCTTCTGTCCGGAGTGCGGGCAGAGAATCGTGGGTCCGCCCTCCTCTGCAAAGCCGTCCGGCGAGCCGGAAGGTTTGGCCACCATCGGAAGCCTCGAGACGATCGAGGGTGATACGACCCGTCGTTCTAGTGCCAGGGACGCTCTTCCCGCCCTCGAGCCGGGTACTGTCTTTGCCGAGCGCTACACGATCCTCGAGCGCGTCGGCGCCGGGGGCATGGGGGTCGTCTACCGTGCAACGGACGCGGTCACCGAGCGCGAGGTCGCGCTCAAGCTGATCCGGCCCGACCGCCTGGCGAACGAAGCCGACCTCGAGCGCCTCATCCGAGAGGGCTTGACGGCGCGCGATGTGCGCCATCGCAACGTGGTCGCGGTCTACGACGTCGGCCGTGCCCTGGGGCCCGAGGGAGTGGAGCAGCCTTTCCTCTCGATGGAGTTCATCGAGGGACGTTCCTTGCGGACCTGGGAGCGGACCCTGCGCGAAAGGGGAGAGGACGTTCCCTTCGCAGTGGCTGCCCGCATCATCGAAGAGGTGCTCGGGGGGCTCGAAGCGGCGCACGAGCAGGGCGTGGTCCACCGCGACCTCAAGCCCGAGAACATCATGCTCCTCGCAGATCCGAGCGAGGGCGAGGTGCGTCTCAAGATCGTCGATTTCGGGATCGCCTGCGCGGCCCGGGGGTCCGGCCGAGCAGCGGATTCCGGTACGGGATCGGCGGTCGGGACACCACACTACATGGCTCCCGAACAGGTCACCCAAGCCGACCTCGCCGGTCCGACGGCCGACCTCTATGCCCTCTCGGTCATCTTCTATGAGCTACTTGTCGGTGTCCTCCCCCAGGGGCACTGGCAACCTCCCTCGGGGGGGCGCGCCGATGTCCCGCGTGCAGTCGACGATCTGGTTCAAGAGGGCCTGGCCAACCGACCGGCAAGCCGCCCGGAGAGTGCGCGGATCTACCGCGAGCGTCTGCAGGCGGCCCGGGAAGGTGGCGCGGGGGACGAGATCACACGTCGGCTGAAGGAGGGCCTGGAGTGGGCCAAGGAATCCCGGATGAATCCGCAGAAGCGGAAGCGTTGGCGGATCGCTTTCATCGGGCTGCTCATTCTGGCTGTGATCGGTTCCTTGATCGATGCGGGCGGAAGCGGAGTGGAGGCGGGTTCTTCCGAACTGCTGACCGGCTATTGGAGCGATACCTTCGGCAATGTCTTCGACATCTACGTCGATGAGGGCGGCTACTTCAGTGGGGGAGCCCCCTTGCCGGACGGCTCGGTGCTCCAGATCGAGGGACGTGTTCAGGATCGGGCGATCGAGTTTGATCTCTCCGCCTACGGACGTCCGGGCCTGGCCCATGGCCAGGGGACCTGGGACGGGAGCCGCAGCATCGAGTACACCGCCGTCACTGTGGATGGCGAGAAGACGCGGGGCCGCTTTGCGATCCGGCCGGCGGCGAATGATCTCTGATTGGATCGCGAACGAGGAAACCATGAGTACCCCTTCCGATTACACCGACCGCCACCTGGGCGGATGCCTGTTCGAGTCGACCCCCCAGAGTGCACCGGAACTCCTCTCCCGAGAGTCCGGACTCCCCGAACGCGTCGACCTGCGCCCCCTCTGTTCTCCGGTGGAGGACCAGGGTCACATCGGATCCTGCGCCGCGAATGCGGTCGTCGGAGCGATGGAGTATCTCCAGCGTCGGCGTGGGGAGGGCGTGACGGATCTTTCGCGTCTCTTCGTCTACTACAACGCCCGCCAGCTTGCTGGGCATGAGAACGAGGACAGCGGGACGTTCATTCACCATGCGATGGCCGCCGTGCTCGCCCATGGCGCCTGCCCCGAGTCGATGTGGCCGTACCAGCCGGCCCTCTGGGCTTCGCGGCCGACCGATGCCTGCTACCAGGCGGCAACCGAGTTCGAAGGCCTCTCGTTCGCGCGCACTCCGCTGGGCCCGGCCTGTAAGACTGCCCTGGCGATGGGTTTGCCGGTTGTCTTCGGTGCGACGCTGCCCGCGGAGTCCCTACAGGTCGAAGCGGCCGCTACCGGCCGGATCTCCATCCCGGATGGACCCTGGCCGCCCCCGGGGGGTGGGCACGCGATGTTGATCGTCGGCTACGACGATGCGCAGGCGAGTTGGATCCTGCGCAACTCCTGGGGAACGAAGTGGGGCGATGAGGGCTACGCACAGGTGCCCTATCAGGTGCTGGAGCGCTACGCCTCGCCCACTCAGTTCTGGGTGATCGGCGAGATCGAGGCGTCGTCCCTGCGGGGCCCGTCGATGGGTGAGACGCTGCAGTCCCTGCGGGCGGGCGCGCAGCGGGCCGCGGACGATGCCCTGGCGAAGCTACGCAGGGGGCTGCGCTCCAAGCTCGAAGGCGACCTCGACCGAGCTCGCCGCGGCTTCCGAGAGCGTCTCCGCGGTCCCGGTGCGGGCGGGGGATACGACTCTTGAGCGGCCCCGTCCGCCCTGGCGGGCCTCAATGCAGCCAGTGCAGGCGGTAGATGTCGAGACTGGGAATCTGGGGCCAGAAAACGAAGAGGGCACGCCCGGTGATGTATGCGCGCGGAACGAAAGACGCGGGCCTGGGAGTCAGAGCCGCCGCGGAACGGCGGGGAAAGCGCCGGAGCTCGCCGTATTCGTCCCGAAAATAGGACCAGATCTCTCCTTCCTCGACTACGTCGGTGGGGTTGCGGGCCTGGTCCTGGTAACGGCTGCCCCACACCTCTGCTCCATCGAAGGGAGGTGCGGAGACCCGGAAGCCCGTGCGCTGCCAGGCGCGGCTGTCCCGGGAGTCGAGAGTGTTGTCCCCGAGGACGAAGTAGTGATCGGCAGGGACCTCGAAGGTGTCGCGGACCGAGCGGTTCGAGGTGTAGTAGATGTCCCGGTAGAGATGCAGGTCGGAGAAGGTCGCACCTCCGCCCCGGGTCTCGAGCCAAAGACCCGAATGCTGATCGTTGGAGGGCGGTATCTCCAGGGTCAGCTCGCCACCGGGCCAACAGAGCCGTAGCCGATCGTCCAGGTTCTCGAAGGAGACCTCCAGGGGACGGGAAGGTGAGAGGCGCTCCGGCTGCGGGGCCTCCACCGGCTCCAGGTCGAGTCGACCCAAGCTGTCCCGAGTCCCGATGCGGGGGCGGGCCTCCTCGGGGGCGGCCGGTCCGGGGAGGGTTGCGGTGTAGGTGCGTGTGCCCTCGTGTAGCTGCAGGCGCACTTCACGGCAGGCCTGGTCGGCTCGCACGCGCGCGCGGATGCGGAGGTCGCCCACGGCGTGGGTTCCGCCCGGCAGGGCACGTTGGTCCTGGATCAAAAGAGCCAGCTTCTTGGGATAGCCGTCGGTGTAGTGGTCGCGCACCGAGCTCGTCCCGCGAGGAAAGGATGCGCTTCCCGGTCCGGTGGCTCGTAGCTCACGACCCTCGAGAGTCCAGCCCTGGGGAAGGCTCCAACGATCCTCTTGGTCGAGTTCGAGCCAGCCCTCCCGCATCACACTGTCGGGCCGGCGCAGGATGTGCCAGGCCCCCCCCTCGCCCTCCTGACGCCAAACATCGCCGCCCCGGATGCGCAGTCGTTCCCCCGGCAGGCCCCACAGGCGCTTGATGAAGTTCTTAGAGCGGTCGAGGGGAAAGTGGAAGACGATCACCTCGAAGCGCTCGGGGTCTCGGGCGTGGTAGGAGAGCTTATCGACCAGTACCCGGTCGAAAATGCCGCCCCCTTCACGCTTGTTCTCCCAGCCGATGAGGGTGGGCTGCATCGAGCCTGTCGGGATCTTGTAGGCCTCGACGATGAAGTACTTGAAGAGGATCGCCACCGTGAGGGCGATGGCGATCGCTTCCAGGTTGTCGCGCCAGGGATGTGCGCGCACTTTGGTCACGACTTGCTTTCACCGCCCAAGACGGAGAGAAAGGCTTTCTGCGGGATGTCCACGTCGCCGACCTGGCGCATGCGGCGCTTGCCGGCCTTCTGCTTTTCGAGCAGCTTGCGCTTGCGGGTAATGTCTCCCCCGTAGCACTTGGCCGTCACATCCTTACGCAGGGCGGCGATGTTCTCTCGAGCGAGGATCTTCGATCCGATGGCGGCTTGCAAGCGCACCTCGAAGAGATGACGCGGGATCTCCTTGCGCAGCTTCTTCAGTACCGCGCGTCCCCGGGTGTCGGCGCGCGAACGGTGGACGATCGACGAGAGGGCATCGACCTCCTTGCCGTTGACGAGGATCTGCAGCTTGACCAGATCGTCGGCCTTGTAGCCGGTGATCTCGTAGTTCAGCGTGCCGAATCCACGCGTGCACGACTTCAGCTTGTCATAGAAGTCGTACATGATCTCGGCCAGGGGGATATCGAAGACGATCTGCACGCGGGTTGCGGAGAGGTGTTCCTGGCGCACGAAGACACCGCGGTGGTCCGTGCTGATCGTCATCACCGGGCCGATGAACTCCGTTGGGACCAACATGGAGACCCGTGCGATGGGCTCGCGCAGTTCCTCGTACTGGTCGGGGGGAGGCAAGGCACCTGGAGAGTGGACCCAGTGTTCCTCGCCGTGCCGGTCGAGGACTTGGTAGGTGACCGAAGGGGCGGTCTGGATCATGTCCAGGTCGTGCTCGCGCTCGAGCCGCTGCTGGATGATCTCCATGTGCAAGAGCCCGAGGAAACCGCAGCGATAGCCGAATCCCAGGGCATCGGAAGTGACCGGCTCGAAACTGAGTGACGAATCGGAGAGGCAGAGGGTCTCCAGGGCATCGCGCATGTCTTCGTAGTCCCCGGGGTTGGTCGGGTAGAAGTCCGCGAAGACCATGTGCTGCGGTTCGGCATAACCGGGCAGCATCTCGACCGCGGGGCCCTTGTCGAGGATCAGAGTGTCGCCCACGCGCACGTCGCCAAGCTGCTTGATATTCGAGACGAAGTAGCCGACCTCGCCCGCTTGCAGGCTCTCGCACTTTTTCATCTTGGGCGAGAAACGACCGATCTCCACCGTCTCGTAGACCTTGCCGGTACCCATCATGCGGATCCTGTCGCGTGCTCGGATCGAACCGTCGACGACCCGCAGGTAGACGATGATGCCGCGGTATTCGTCATAGACCGCATCGAAGATCAGCGCCCGTAGGGGAGCCTCGGGGTCTCCCGAGGGAGGCGGGATGCGCTCGACGATGCGATCGAGTACCAGGTCGACGTTGGCGCCGCTCTTGGCCGAGACCGCGATCGCATCGGTGGCCTCGATCGCCAGGCTGCTTTCGATCTCCTCGGCGACCTCGTCCGGTCGGGCGTGGGGCAGATCGATCTTGTTCAGGACTGGGATGATCTCGTGGTCGGCTTCGATCGCCAGATAGGCGTTGGCCACCGTCTGGGCCTCGACCCCCTGGGAGGCGTCGACCAACAGGACCGACCCTTCGCAGGCTTGGAGGGACTTTTCGACCTCGTAGTGGAAATCGACGTGTCCGGGGGTATCGATCAAGTTGAGCTGATAGGTGACCCCGTCCTTTTCGTGCAGGATCGTCACCGCGCGCGCCTTGATCGTGATGCCCCGTTCGCGCTCGAGCTCCATATCATCGAGCAACTGGGCTTTCATCTCCCGCGCCTGCACGGTGCCGGTGATCTCGAGCATACGGTCGGCCAGGGTGGATTTGCCGTGGTCGATGTGGGCGATGATCGAGAAGTTGCGGATCAGCTTCGGGTCCATCGGGCGAGGTGTTCGGCCAACTGGATCAGGGCGCGGCCGCGGTGGCTGACCGCCGCCTTTTCGCCCCGGGAGAGCTCAGCAAAGGTGTATCCCGTCTGGGGATGGCCGGGCTCGGTGAAGAGGAAGAGGGGGTCGTAGCCAAAGCCTCCATCCCCGCGCGGCGCGTCGAGGATGCGCCCCGAGGCACGGCCGGAGAAGAGGGTCGGCGCCAGGGGGTTGGCGGGGTCGGCCAGGGCCAGGACACAGGTGAAGTGGGCCCCGCGCCGCTCGGGGGGGAGCCCCTCCAGCTCGGCGACGAGGCGGGCGTTGTTCGCTGCTGGATCGGCCGCCTCACCGGCGAAGCGTGCCGAGTGCACTCCGGGAGCGCCGCCGAGAGCGTCGACACACAGCCCGGAATCGTCGGCCAGGCACCAATGGCCCGAGGCCCGGGCACCGCTGGCGGCTTTCTTGGCGGCATTGCCCTCGAAACTGTCCTGGTCCTCGATCACCTGGGGCAGGCCGCCGACCTCGTCGGGTCGCAGCACACGCACCCCAAGGGGCGCCAAACGCTCCGTCAGCTCAGCGATCTTGCCGCCGTTCCCCGTGGCCAGGACGATCTCCATGAAGCCGGGCATTCTACGCGGGGATGGGCGGGGGCGCAGAGACGCGCGCCGATTCAGCCCTCGAGGGCGGCGCGCTGGAGCTCGAAGATGCTTCGGATTGCGTCCGCTCCGGTGGTCAGCATCCCGTCGAGCTCCTCTCGGGAGAAGGGAGCGCCCTCAGCGGAACCCTGGACCTCGACGAAGGCTCCCGAGCCGGTCATGACCAGGTTCATGTCCGTCTCGGCGTGGGAGTCCTCCTGGTAGTCCAGGTCGCAGAGCACACGCCCCTCGACCACACCCACAGAGACGGCACCGAGCTGATCTCGCAGGGGCCAGGAGCGCAGCACCCGTTTCTCGTCCATCCAGGTGAGGGCGTCGTGCAGTGCCACCCAGGCGCCCGAGATCGAAGCGGTCCGAGTGCCTCCATCGGCCTGCAGCACGTCACAGTCGATCCAGATCGTGCGTTCGGTCATGGCCGACAGGTCGACGACGGCGCGCAGGGAACGACCGATCAGTCGCTGGATCTCGACCGAGCGTCCATCGATGCGCCCGTTGCGGTCGCGGCTCTTGCGGTCCTGGGTCGAGGAGGGGAGCATCGAGTACTCCGCGGTCAGCCACCCCTGTCCCTTGCCCTTGAGGAAGTGGGGCACCCCGTCGAGCACCGATGCGGTACAGAGCACCCGCGTCTCCCCGAAGGATGTCAGGACCGAGCCTTGGGAGCGATTGGTGAAACCACGCTCAAAGGAGATCGGTCGGGTTTCGGCGGGGGTGCGACCGTCGTGTCGGGGCTGGCTCATGGGGTGGAGGGCTGGGGCAGGCGGCGCGGCATGATACCAGCAAGGCAGGTCACGGTTCCCGCCTCTGTAGTGCCCGCAGGCGCTCCAGGGGGATGCGGCGGATGCCGGTGGGGGTGGCGATCTGGATCCCCCGGCCCAGGTCCAGGTCGAAGAGTTCCCCCTCGATCCAACCCTCGGCCGTACGCGCCCGCACCGGACCCGACAGGCCGGCAGCGGCGAGGTACTCGCGGGCCAGGGCCGCGCTCTGATCGGTGAGGCGCGAGAGGGTGTGGATCAAAGCCGGCACGAGGCGCTCCTCGGCGGCGGGCGGATCGACCTGGACGCCCTGCAGGGCGAGGCTCGTTACCGCTCGCTCCCGTTCGAGTTCCGCCGGGAAGGTGCGCTGAGCTACGTTCAGGCCTACACCGACCACATAGGCGGGACGGCTCGGATCGAGACCGCGGGTTTCGATCAAGATGCCGGCCAGCTTCGCTTCACCCACCAAGAGGTCGTTGGGCCACTTCAGGTGCGCCCGGGGGAGTCCGAGCTCACGCACGGCGGCCAGTACCCCCAGGCCCGCCGCTACCGACATGGCCGCCCCACCGATCATCTTCGGAGGGCGCCAGATCAGGCTCAGGAAGAGACCTCCGGGTGGACCGGCGAACCAGACCCGGCCCCGGCGCCCCCGGCCGGCACTCTGGTGATCGGCGACATAGAGATCCAGGTGGCGACCGTCGCCCGCGGCGAGAGCCTCCAGCGCGCGCTCGTTGGTCGAGGTCGTCGAGTCGTAGTGGAACCGACGCACCCGGCCTACTTCTCCGATTGGGGCGGCCAAATCTCCCCCGCCCGCGCGATCGGAATGCCATAGCCGATCGTATAGACCGCCGTCTGCTCGGGTGTGGCCTGCACACTGAAGACCACTCCGATCACATGCCCTTCGGGGTCGGTGATCGGGCCGCCGCTGTTGCCCGGGTGCACACCCGCATCGACTTGGAGGTTGCCATCGACGATGCGGGAGAGAATCCCCCGAAAGGTGGACGCCTGTACCCGCGGACCCTCTTGGAGCGCGAAGTTGCCCAGGGGAAAACCGAGCAGGTAGACATCACTCCCCTCGGGGGGCGGCTCCAGGGCTGTCGAGAACCCCTCGACGTAGGGCATGCCGGGATAGGGATCGATCTTGGCCAACGCAAGATCCGCTCCGTCTGCGATGCGCACCACCTCCAGGGAGTGACGTTGCGTCTCCCCGTCAAAGACCGCATGCAGATGCAGGATCGGGCGGATTCCCTGCTCGCGGGCCCCCGTGACCAACTCCTCCTCCTCGGGTTCGACCACGTGTCGGTTGGTCAAGATGTACCCCTCGGGTGAGATGGCAAAGCCGCTTCCCGTCGACTCGATCACCCAAGGCTCGCCGATCCCATCCCAGTTGGGCCCCTTCTCGGCGTCGAAGAACAGAGGCGCACCCTCCTTTTCGAAGCTCAGGCTAGCCTCGATCTCGACCACTGCCGCCCTCACTCGGGCGACCTCCGTGAGTCGGTTCGCCTCCAGGTTGACCGGGTCGACCCGCGCCAGCCGCTGGCGTGCATCGGCGAGGTCCTTGCGCGTGTCGCTGAGGTCCTGCTCCAAGCGCGCGATCTCCTGGGCGGAGGCGCCACCCTTCTCGATCGCCGCCAGTTGGCTGCGCAACGTCTCGAGCTCCCGCTCGCTGCCGCGCATCTGCTCCTCCAGGGCGGCGATATAGGCGCTGCGCTGCGCCTCCTGGCGCATGGCGATGCGCGCCTGCTCCTCGCTCTCCCTGCGAAGACGGGCGACCAGCTCCCGGGCCAGGGCGCTCTCCTGTTCGCTCTGGCGGCGCACGGCCTCGCTCCGGTCGAACATCCACCAGGCCAGGGCCGCGAACAGGACGAGGCCGAGCCCCGCCAGCCGGAGGGTGTGCAGGCGGGCGCGGCGGCGGACGAGGTCCAGGACCTCGCTCTCACTCACCTTGTGGCGCTTGGGATCGACGAACATCGTCTCCGAGAGGGGAGAGCCCGAAACCACCATGAAACGCGGCCCGACGGTTCCCAACTGGACGATGTCCCCCGCCCGCAGGGGCTGGGTCTCGACGCGCTTGCCGTTGACGAGCGTGCCGTTGCGCGAACCCAGATCCTCGACCACGAAGGCTCCGTTTGAATCGCGGGCGATCCGCAGGTGGTGGCCGGAGACCGAGGGAAAGGTCTCCGCGGGCAGCACGACGTCATTGTCCTCGGCTCGACCGAAACGCAGCTCTCCGCCGTCGACCTCCAAGGGCCCATCGATACCGGGTACCTGCAGGGGCCGCAGGCGCAGCTTGCGCTTCTTGGCGAAGGGGTCCTTCATTCGCGGGTGATTCTAGCCTGGGGGTGCCGCCTTGGCTCCGTTTGCTCGACAAGCCGGAGCCGGGCATTGACCCCCGCGGGAACGGCTCCCAAGGTGGAACGTCATGCAGCTTCCTTGGATCGCGATCGGTCTCGCTCTCGTTTCCTCTTCCGCCCTGGGCCTGCCGCGGGTGCAGGACAGCTCCCCGCCGATCCGCTTCGGCGACAAGGACGGCTACCACTACGCCGAAGCGCTCCTACCGGGCACGGACTACGACCCGAGCTTCACTTCGCCGGACGAGTTCCTGGGGCAGGCGTGGGGCACACGCATTGCCTCGCACGAAGAGGTGCTACGGGCCCTTCGTGCCTGGGCCGAGGCTTCGCCTCGGGCAATCCTGGAGACCTATGGGCAGACCCACGAGGGACGCGAACTGGTCGATCTCGTGATCACTTCAGAGGAGAACCAGGCACATCTGGATGAGCTGCGTGACGGGCTCGACGCACTGCACGATCCCCGGGGCCTCTCCTCCGAGGAGGGTCGGCGCCTGACAGAGAGCCTGCCTGCGGTGGCCCACATGGCCTACTCGATCCACGGGGACGAGACCTCGGGTACCGACGCAGCCGTCTTGCTCGCCTATCACCTGATCGCCTGTCGCGATCCCAAGGTCGCCGAGCTCCTCGACCAGGTCATCATGGTCCTCGACCCCTGCGAGAACCCCGATGGGCGTGAACGCATTCGCGCCATGACACGCTGGATGAGCGGCTACCGCTCCAACCTGGATGCGGCCAGTCTGCACCGGGGGCGCTGGCCCTACGGTCGGGGCAACCACTACCTGTTCGACATGAACCGCGACTGGATCGCGGGGGTTTGTCCCGAGACCCGCGGACGCTGGTCGGTTCTTCGCCGCTGGCATCCCCAGCTCATGGTCGACGCCCACGAGATGGGAGCCTTCGACACCTTCCTCTTCTATCCCCAAGAGAAGCCCCACAATCCCTATCTTCCCTCCTACCTCATCTCCTGGCAGGGGCGTTTCGCCGACGAGGCCGGCCGGGCTTTCGATCGCAGGGGGTGGGGCTACTACACCCGAGAGTGGGCCGACGCTTGGTATCCGGGCTACACCGATGCCTTCGGATCCCTGGAGGGGGCGATCGGCATGCTCTACGAACAAGCGGGCCTGGGGGGCCAGCCCCTGCGGCGTCCCTCGGGGGTGGTCACGACCTACGCCCAGGCGGTGCACGGTCAGCTCGTGGCGAGTCTCTCGAACCTGGAGACCCTCGCGGCCGGTAGGCAGGAGCTCTTGGCCGATTACCTGCAGGCTCGGCGGGCGGGACTCGAGGAAGAGGATGGGCGCGCCCTGCTCCTCACCGGAGCACTCGACGAGCGGCTGCGGGACCTGTTGAACCTGCTCGCCGAGCAGGGGATCGAGATCTATCGGCCAGGAGCGCAGTTCCAAGCCAAGGATGTGACGCCGGCGATGGGCAAGCCCCTGGCCGAGCGCACCTACCCGGCCGGGGCGACCTGGGTCTTGCCCCTGGCCCAGGCGTCCCGGGCCCGCCTGCAGGCCTACTTCGACTTCGATCCCCGTATCGACGCCGAGACCCTCACCGACGAACGCGCACGGCTGGAGCGGGGCGAGGGTTCGCGCCTGTACGACGTGACGGCCTGGGACCTGGCCCGGCAGTTCGGCGTCGACGCGGCTTGGGCGACGGTTGCGGGGGTGGAGCTGGAGCGGGTTACTCCACCGCTTGTGGCACCCGTTCCTCGCCTGCCAGAGGGATCGCCCTATGCCTACGCCCTCGACTGCCGTGACGACGCATCCCTGCGCTTCCTGGCTCGCGCCCTCGAAGAGGGATTGGCGGTCCACGCCTGCGATCGCAGTTTCGAGGTCGTCACTGGATCGGGGCGGGTGGAGCTTGCCCGCGGCTCCTTCCTCCTGCGTCGACACGAGAACGGCCCGGACTTCGACGCGCGGGTGCGGCGGGCCCAGCAGGCGAGCGGCGTAGCGCCCTTGGCGGTTCGTACCGGCCGTGCGCCTGGAACGACCCCCGACCTCGGCGGCGAGCACTTCCACCTGCTCAGTGCGCCCCGCGTGGCATTGCTGAGCGGCGAGCCATGTGAGCCGAGCGGCTTCGGACATCTGTGGCACCACCTCGATGCGAATCTACGACTGCCGGTGACCCTGCTCGAGGCGCGGGATCTCAGCTCCTATGACCTGCGGCCCTACAATGTCCTCATCCTGCCGCCCGCCGGAGGGATGGGGAGCGTGCTCGAAGAGGCGGGCGAGGGGCTCGAAGCCTGGATTCGCGGAGGGGGCACGCTGATCGCCTGCGCCGGTTCAGCGGACGCGATTGCCGCGCAAGGGGAGTGGACCGGAGTGCGTCGGCGCCGTGACGTGCTCGACGACCTGGATCCCTATTTGGAGGCAGCACTGCGCCAGAGCACCGCAGGCAGGCAGCCCCTCGACCTGGGTGAACTCTGGGGAGATGACTCCGCCGCGGACGGGGAGTCGACGGTGGAACCCCGGACCCAGCCGGAAAGGCTTGAGGATCCCGCCCAGGAGCAGGATGAAGATGAAGCGGAGCGTTGGGATTCCTATGCGCGCCGCTTCATGCCGGGCGGGACCTTCCTCCGGGCTCGGATCGACGAGCACCATTGGCTCACCGCGGGCTGTGGGCCGGAGCTGGCCGTCCTGTTCCAGGGCCGCAGCGCTTGGCTTCTCGACGATCGCGCGCCCGTGCGCTTCGCTTTCGGGAAGGCCTTGCGCCTGGGGGGGCTCCTGTGGCCCGAAGCCCGCCGGCGCCTGGCCGGCTCGGTTTGGCTCTCCCAGGAGGGGCTCGGCTACGGCCAGGTGATCCTTTTTGCCAGTGATCCCGTCTTCCGGGGCAGCACGCGGGCAACCGCGCGGCTCTTCTCCAATGCCGTGCTCCTGGGGCCTGGGCTGGGAGCCCAGGCCCCCCTCGTTCGCTGACGGTCTCCTCAGCCGGCGGGGGGAGAGCGGCAGAGGGCCCGACCCGCCTTTGCGACGGGGGTCGGGAAACCCCTATACTCCCAGGCCCACCCTCTCGATTTCGTACCCGCGACGGAGGTCCATTCGTGGAAAAGACGCCGCAGAACGTCGCTGTCGGTGAAGCTGGCGCCCGGTTGTTCGGCGCACTCGTCGAGCTAGCCGAATCCCGTAGTGATCTGCGCGAAGCCCTGCGCACCCTTCTCGCTGCTTGCGAGGGGGGGCAAGGTGGCGCCGGATTGAACGCCTCCGGCAACCCGCCGGGTTCGGCGGATGGAGGCTTGGTATCCCGCGTGCTCGTGCCTCGCCGCAGTGAGGAGGTTCACCTGCCCCGGCCCGAGCGTCAGGTCGACCTGTCGGTGATCGTGCGGCGCGCCCGCTGGAAGGCTGCTGCGTGTCGCTTGGTCGTCGAGCGTCGCCGGATCCGTGAGGAGGGGGGGGACGAAGAGGAACTGGCACGCCTCGAGGACAAGCTGCGGCAACGCCGCGTCGAGCTCGAGGATTGCTGGGCCTGGATGCTGGAGCCTTCCCGGACCCTTCCCGGAGATGCGCTCCTCGAGGATGTTGCGGCTTGCTACGACACGGTAGCCCTGGCCGCCGAGGCAACTCTGACCCTCGAGGAGTCCGGCTGTCTGGAGCCCAAGCCTCCCTCGGACCTGCTCTACCTCCTGGCGGAATCCCAGTCAGCGCTCCTCTCGGCTCTGCATAAGTGCGACCTGCGCGGGGATGCGGATCAGCGCGACCTGTTTCTGTGGCTCAAGCAGCAGACGACGCGACACCGCATCTACGTCGATCGACACATGCGGCTCGATGACCCTGCGGACAGCACCGGTTCCGAGGAACTCAGCCGCAGCATTCAGGCCGTTCTCGACCAGCGTCTGGCTCAGCACCGGCGCAGCAAGCTGCGCTCGCGCCTCCTCGGCAAGGTGCGCTACCACCGCAACAAGCTCAGTGAGGCTGGGGAGCTCGGCGAGGCGGGGCGCGCGGACCTCAGCGCCATCGAAGCGATCTGCTCGGAGTGGGAGCAATCGGGCCTACCTCTGGAGGATGCCTCCCTGGCGGCGCTCCTTGGGGAACTCGCGAGCGCGGAGGAAGAGGTACCGCCCCTGGTGCACCGCATCCTGGAGCTGAACCGCAGCGAGGCTCCAGAGAATCCCCGCAGGGATGCACTGGCGGAGTGTCGCAGCCTGGTCAGTGGGCGCAGGGCCCTGCTACTGGGTAGGGCCGAGAATGAGCCGGAGGGGGACGAGCTCGTGGAAGCCCTCGACCTGCAGGCGCTGGAGTTCGCCTCCCTCGAAGGGGAGGCGGAGCCCCTGGAACGGATCCGAGAGCGACTGGATAGTCTCGGTGTGGAACTCGTACTGATCGCCCAGCGACTGCCGGCGGAGGAATACACCGAGTTCAAGCGCATGTGCATGGAGCGGGGGGTGCCCTTCGTGCGTCTCGCGACGGGCCTCGATCCTCGGGAAGTCGCCCATCAGGTCCTGCGCCAGGTCGCCTGGCGCCTGAGGCGCGACCCGGCCAGGGTGGCTTCCTCCTGATGGCATAGGGGGGCCGGCTCGGATTGCGCGGAATCCCCCCAAGCTGGAGGCACAATTTTTCCGATGAGTGAACTCCTCCCCGAGGGAGGTGTTCATGGGTCTGTGTCGGTCTCTTTTCTTCCTGGCGGTGGTCTGTTCCGGCTGTCGTGCCACCCACTCCGAGCTGAGCCTGGACCATCCGGCGGAGCGCTACGCCTTCGAGTCGGGCACGCTGACTGCGGACATCCCCCGCATGGCCGTGGCGACCGAGGTGGATTCGGTTCAGGCCGCCGGCCGCAGTCAGCCGCGCCTCTCCGGCTTCGTCCTGGACCTCGGTTCTGGTGTGGCACCCTATGACGACGCCCCCCCGAGCAATGCTCTCCTGCCGGTCTCGGCCCCGGGTTTCTCGGACACCGTGATCCGCTTGCGCTACGAGGAGCCCTTGGGGGGCGGCCTCTCCTTCACCGGCGACGTGGCTGCCAGTCGGTATCAAGATGAGCCCATCTGGAGCGGCCTTTCGGAGGCCGAGTTCGCCTGGCTCTCGTTCGGAATTCAATTCCGCTTCTAGTTCGCTGCGGATTCGGCGCATGGCCTGCAGTTGGGGGATGAGACTCTCCGAAGATCTCAAGGGCCCCATCCCCCGCACCCCATGCACGATCAAGTCATTCGCATCCGTGAAAAGCTGGCCGACCTAAGGAGCGCCCTGGAGCAGTTTTCCGAGGGCAACCGCGACCAACTCTTCGAGTCCCGAGACATCCTGCGCGATGTGACCGACGCCCTAGCCGCGAGTGCCTGGTCCCATGCATCCGTGGTCTGCGAGGCCGTCCAGAAGACCCTGGGTAACGTTCTGCGGCACGGAGGCCTCCTCGAACAGGACGCGATTGAACTGGCTGGGGAACTCCTGACCTTTGTCGACGAGACCTTGCAGCGCCCTGCCCCGGGCCTGGCTCATCCCAAGATCACCCATGGACCGGGTCCGCTTCCCAGTGTGCCGGTGGCAGAGGGTGCCAATGCGTCGCAACAGCCCTATACCCCCTTGGGCGGCTCGATTCGGATTTCGCCGGAGGCGGTCGACGAGACACGCATCGGAGAGCTCCTGGTCCACTCCGGCCGCATCACTGGGGATCAGCTCCAGCAGGCACTGGCTCTTCAGCAGGTTTGCCGCAAGCGACTGGGAGAGGTGCTTCTCTCCATGGGAGTGATCAATGAGGCCGAGCTGGAGCTGGCCCTGGAGGAGCAACGTCGCATCACCCTGCGCATCGCGGAGGATCTTTCGTCGGGCGGAGGCCTCGAGTTGAGAATCGGTCGCTTGGGCGGTTGATGGGCCCGGGGAATGGGTCCCGTCGACTCCGCCGCATGCGACGCGACTCTTACCCAGTCCCGCGAGTCTCTGGCTAGGCTGGGGTGCTCGCATGGCGCGCTTCCTCCTGTTTCTCCTTCTCTTTGCCTCTGCTCCTAGACTTCCCGCCCAGGAGCGCGGCGCCCTGATGGAGGGGGTGCTGCACACCCTCGTGAACCGTTACTACGCGCGGGACCTGCGCGGAGTCCTGCCCAAGCTGGCTGAGCCCTACCTCGAAGAGGCGCGACTTGCCGAGGACCTGGACGGGGAACGTCGCATCGTGCACCGCTTTCTCGGCGGGTTGGACTCGAGTCACCTCGCCCTGCTCTCCTCACGGACCTACCGGACACTCGAGGATGAACTGCGGCGCCGCGCCCACGCGACCTTCGGTTTCGAGCTGGTCGAACTCGAGCAGGGATACTTCGTCGACGGGCTTCTGGAACAGGGTCCGGCTGCCAGGGCCGGCCTGGTCCGGGGCGACCAGATCCTGGCGATCGATGGAGAGGCGGTGCAGCACAGCAAGCGCCTCGATTGGCGCAGCGACGACGCGGCACTTCCCGACCCTCCCCGCCACGCCCTGTTTGTCGAACCGACCGGGAGGGTCACCCTGGTCTATCGACGTCGCCGGGACGGGCCGGCCGCGAGTCTGGTGATTCAGGCGGCCAAGGACTCGGCGTGGAACGCCGGCCGGCGCTCCGAACGGGTCATCGAGGAGCGGGGCTACCGCATCGGTTATGTGCACTCCTGGTTCATCCCTTTTCAAGGACTTGCGAGGCGCATGGAGCAGCTCTGCTCCCACACCTTCGCCGAGTGCGATGCGCTGATTTGGGATCTGCGCGGCCGGGGTGGGAGTGCGGACGAGGCCCTGAGGCTCGTCCGTCTCTTGGATCGTGAGCGGCGTGTGTGGGCCAAGCCGTTGATTCTGCTCCAGGATGCGGACACGCGCTCGGCCAAGGAGGTCATCGCCGACGAACTCCAGCGCAGCGGTAGTGCGGTGGTGGTGGGGGAGCCGACCCGCGGGGCGGTGATCCCCGCTACCTTCGAGGCAGTCGGTCCCCACACCTACCTGATGTTTCCCAGTTCCACCCTGGGGGAATTCACCCAGCGCTTGGAGGGTCACGGAGTCCTTCCCGATGTGCCTATCCGCGCGGATCTGCCCTGGAGTGGTGGAGGCGACCCCATCCTGCGTGCGGGGGTGGTGGCAGCGCGGGCATGGTGCGACTTGTTGCGCCAAGGCTCGAGAAGGAAGTGAGCTAGGCCTACCTAGGCACACGTATGGAGCGTGTACCCAGCTCCGCGAGAGACATCCTTGGGGCTAGGCTGGGGCCATGGTGATCTCCAGCCTGGCCCTCGCTCTCCTGACCTCCGTTCCCCACCCGGCCGATCCGATCCCGCCCCTGCTCGCGGCGGTTGACAGCGCGCGGCTGAAGGCCGATGTCGAGCGGTTGGTTGCCTTTCACACTCGCCACAGTCTCTCGGAGACGGACTCGGACGAACGAGGGATCGGCGCCGCCCGACGTTGGCTCGAGGCACGCCTGCGCTCGATCTCCGTGCAACATGGCGGGCGGCTCGAGGTGTTCACCCAGACCTTTTCCGTCACCTTGGCGGGGCGCGAGGTCGAGATGGTCAACGTGGTCGGTCATCTGCGGGGGACCCTGCCAGCCGAGCGTCGGCGGGTCTACGTGGTCTCGGGACACTACGATTCGCGTGCGAGTGACGGCATGGACGGTGAAGCCTTCGCGCCAGGGGCGGATGACGATGCCAGTGGGACGGCGGTCGTGCTCGAGCTGGCCCGGGTGATGGCGGGGGAAACCTTTCCCGCGGACATCTACTTCCTCTGCGTAGCGGGAGAGGAGCAGGGGCTCTACGGGGCCAAGCACTTCGCGGCCTGGTGCGGTGACGAGGGACTCGTGGTCGACGGCATGATCACCAACGACATCGTCGGAGGCATCGAGGGGGGCAACGGGGTGGTGGACGATCGGACCGTGCGCTGCTTCTCCTTTGCCGAGGATGGGCTCCACTCGCCCTCGCGCGAGCTGGCCCGGGCTCTCCAGGCCTCGGCTCGACGTTATGTTCCGGACGTGGATGTGGAGCTGATCTTTCGGCTCGATCGCTTTGGCCGCGGCGGCGATCACATCCCTTTTCAGCAGGCAGGGCTGCCGGCCCTACGCCTCTCCGAAGCCAACGAGAACTACGCCCGGCAGCACCAAGACGTACGCGAGGAGGGGGGCATGCGTTACGGGGATCTGCCCGAGTTCGTTTCGGGGGAGTACATGGCCAGGGTCGCACGGGTGAACGGTGCTGTCTTGGCGGAACTCGCCCTGGCTCCTGCACCTCCACGAGAGGTGCGCATGCGTGCGGCAGTGAGCTACGACACCCAGCTTTCATGGGAACCCTCTCCAGGTGCGGTGGCCTATGAGATTGTCTGGCGCAAGACCACCCAGCCTCAATGGACTGGCCGTCAGCGTGTCGAAGCAACCGTAGTGAGCCGGGAGACGGCAGGTGGCCGGGGGGAACGCCTGCGCGCCACGGTCAAGGGGGTGACCGCGGATGGTGCTTTTTTCGGGGTCCGTGCCCTCTCGCCCCAGGGCCAGCGCAGCCGCGTGGCCTATCCCGCCCGGCCTTAGAGGAACCGTCCCAGGACCCGCGATCCCCCGACCCAAGAGACCCTCAAGCGGTCAGGGCGGAGCGTAGTGCGTCGAGTCGTGCGGGGATGCGACACGGAGGGTTGGCCTGTGGGGCGGGAGCGAGGCGGCCGAGGTGGTAGTCCCGGGTCGTTTCGGGATCCTTGAGTAGGTGCCCGGTCAGGAGGCAGACGACTCGTTCTCCGGGGAGGATCGTGCCGCGGGCGGCCAGGGCGCGGGTGCCGGCTACGCTGGCGCAGCTCGCGGGCTCTGCCCCGATACCGGCTCGATCCACCGCGGCCTTGGCGTCGAGAATGGCGGCATCATCCACCGCGATTGCCAGGCCACCGGTCTCCCGCAGGGAGCGAACCGCGCGGTGAAAGGAGACCGGGGCACCGATGCGAATGGCAGTCGCCAGGGTCTCGGCCGCCACGGGTTGCAGGGGGGCGAAGCCCGCCTCGAAGGAGGTGACGAAGGGAGCCGCACCCGCGGCTTGCACGGCTACGAGGCGCGGGGTGCGCTCGATCCAACCCAGGGCGCGGGCTTCGCGCAGGGCCTTACCGAAAGCCGCGGCATTACCCAGGTTCCCCGCGGGGAAGACCAGCCAGTCGGGCGGATCCCAGGCGAGCTGGGCGCAGAGTTCGAAGACGATCGTCTTTTGGCCCTCGATACGCCAGGGGTTGGCGGAGTTGACCAGTGCCAGGTCGCCCTCGCGCGCGAGGTCGAGAACCATGCGCATGGCGGCGTCGAAGTCCCCCTCGATCTGGAGCACACGCGCACCGTGGGCGATGGCCTGGCTGAGCTTCCCGCTGGCGGTTGCCTGGGCGGGGATGACGACGACGGACCGCAGCCCGGCCCGCGCGGAATAGGCTGCAAGGCTGGCTGCGGTGTTTCCGGTCGAAGCACAGGCCAGAACGCGCGCGCCTGCGTGGCGTGCTCGGCTGACGGCAACCGTCATACCCCGGTCCTTGAACGAGCCGGTTGGGTTGCGCCCTTCGTGTTTGACCGAGAGGTTGCCTAGTCCGCAGTAGTCGGCCAGTGTGGGGCAATCGAGCAGGGGCGTATCCCCCTCGGTTAGGCTCACCTCCGCGCCGATGGGAAGCTCGGGATCGACCAGTTCGCGGAAGCGCCAGACTCCACCGCTTCCCCGGGCTTCGACGGTCTCGCGCCCCAGGGATGCCCCGTCGTGCTGCCAGTCCCAGAGTCGCTTGGGATCGGGCGCAAAGGGATCGGCATCCTCGGGAGCCGGCTCGCCACTCTGGGCATCGACGAGCCGCGAAGGGCTCATGCGGAGGCGGATTGGGAGTCCCAGAGCGCGATCTCGGCCTCGCGCCGGGCGCAGTAGTCCGCTAGAGCTTGACGCTCGGGGCCGACCGCTTCGCTCTCATCCATGAGGAAGACCGCTCCGACGACGAGACTGCGGCCCCGTAGGCTGCGGTGGATCAGAAGCGCCTTCCAGCCCATCGGCTCCTCCTGGCCTGGAAGTTGGAGCTGCACCTCGAGGCGGGTGACTCCGTCGAGGGTCGGGGCCTTGTCGGCCGAGAGGATGGCCCCGAATCCGTCGGGGGAGATGTCGTGGAAGATGATCGGCACGCTCTGATCGCCGAAGGTCTCGTCGTGATAGGAGATCTCGGCGGGTAGCTTCTTGTCCAGGGCGGGTCTCACGCGCATCGCACGGCGCCGGTTGAAGAAGTTGAAGTAGTAGGCGTCGAGCTGAGCGAAGAGCGCCTCGCAATCGGTGAACTCGAAACCGTAGCGGCGGCCGCGGCGTGGTTCTTCCTCCTCGACGGATGTCGCGACCCTGGCCGCGGTACGGATCTCGCCTCCATGAACAAGTGAGGTGAAGGAGAGGTTGACGGAGTCTCCCACCTCGAGTTCGGGATCCCGCGCAGCGGGGAAGAAGACGCCTGCCCCCCCTGCACTGAGGTCGAGCAACTCTCCAGCAACCGGAACTCCCCCGGGAGCTTCTCCGCGGCCACCAGCCGAATCTGCATCAGCCGAACCAGCCAGTGCTGTGCTCGCCCCCGGCAAGAGCTTCACTCCCAAGGCGTGCTTCTTGGCGGGGGCACGGCGATAGTGCCTCCGCAGCTCGATGCGGCTGGGAGCTTGTTCCTTCTTCTTGCGGCGGAAGAACATGACGGTCGGCGGATTCTAGCCAGGCCGGGGGGGCGGATCGAAGCGGAAAAGATGCGTAGAATCGCGAGCGATGTTTGCTACACACCTCGAGAGCAGCGAGGAGGTGGACCTCCACCTGCCCATCGACCAGCTCGCGACGACCTGTCCGAGTAGCGGACGACCCCTCCTGGTCCGCTACGACCTGGAGGCTGCCGGGAAGGCCCTCTCGCGTGAGGAATACGCCTCGCGTCCCCGCAAGCTCTGGTCCCTGGCGGAGCTGCTCCCCCTGGCCGACCCTGCTCACGCGGTCGATTTGGGGGAGGGAGGCACCCCGCTCCTGTCCCTGCCGCGGCTGGGCGCCTCCCTCGGAGTCGACTCCCTTTGGGTCAAGGACGAGAGCCAAAACCCCGGCGGATCCTTCAAGGCCCGCGGTATGGCGGTGGCGGTCTCCATGGCCCGCGCACTCGGGGCGCGGGCTCTGGCAGTGCCATCGGCGGGAAACGCGGGGGGGGCTCTGGCCGCCTACGGAGCACGGGCGGGCCTGCCGGTTCAACTGGCCATGCCCCGCGACGTGCCCACCGCCAACCTGCTCGAAGCTCGCATTCACGGCGCGCAGGTGGAACTCGTCGACGGCACCATCGCCGATTGCGGACGCTGGATCGCCGAGCGGGCGAGCACGGAGGGCTGGTTCGATCTTTCGACCCTCAAGGAACCCTATCGGGTGGAGGGCAAGAAGACCCTGGGGTATGAACTCGCCCTCGACATGGGCTGGACCCTCCCCGATGTGATCCTCTATCCGACAGGCGGGGGAACGGGGCTGATCGGGATGTGGAAGGCCTTCGAGGAGATGCGGGAGCTGGGGTGGATTGCCGCGGACGAGCGCCTACCGCGTATGGTGGCGGTCCAGGCTTCGGGCTGCGCACCGATCGTACAGGCCTTCGAGGCCGGGGCCGAGGAGGCCGAGCCTCCCACCGAGCCCGCGACGGTTGCCTCGGGCTTGCGCGTGCCCACTCCCCTCGGTGACCGTTGGATGCTGCGCATCCTGCGTGAGAGCGGGGGGACTGCGGTCGCTGTTTCCGATTGTGAGCTCCTCGAAGGGACGCGCCGCGCGGCCGCCCTGGAGGGACTCTTCTTCGCTCCGGAAGCTGGGGCTCTCGTCGCCGCCCTGACCGTCCTGCGGGAGCGAGGAGAGCTGGCGCAGGGAGAGCGCACCGTGCTCTTCAATACCGGGACGGGACTCAAGTACTCCGAATGCTTCCACTCATGAGCCTCAGCCGCCGGCCGCCCCGCACGGATTGGAGCCATTCCGATCGCCCGTAGCGCACGCATTCCCGGCCTCGACTTGGCCCGTGCCCTGGCCGTGCTCTGCATGGTGGCGGTCAACTTCGAGTCGGTGCTCTCCAACCAGCTCGGCTGGGCCGGTTTCGAGCGTGCGATGCAGCTTCCGACAGGCTATGCCAGTGCTCTGTTCGTGGTCCTGGCGGGGATCGGCATCACCTTCCTATCCGGCAAGGAGCCAAAGCGGGGACGTCTGGTTCTCGTGCGCAGGGCGCT
>JALWOP010000047.1 GCA_027083445.1 Planctomycetota bacterium
TGTGCCGTCGCCATCATCCTGCGGGCACTCAGCGGACGGGTAGCCCTGTACAAGATCGAGAGCTGGCTGGAGGGGCTCGACATGAAGGTCCTCTTTCAATCCCAGCCAGATCCTGCCTTCTTCAATCGGAGAGTCACCTGGGGGAATCTCACCCCCAGGTGCTCGCAGAACCGTACATGAAACTCTCGCCTCATACGGCTCCCATCATCCAGCCGCGGGTCTGATCCCCAACTGCTTCCAGTGTGCGAAGAGCCCTGGTTGACGACGGGCGAGCCGCCCCAGCCAGTACTCAGCACTCATATTTCCGGGGTCTGCGGTCATCCCTCGTCAATAAACGGTCCAGGCTCAATAGGCGTTCTGGGGTCTTGGTGAAGAGCAGTCGCAGTTGAGTGATGATCACTTTGTTGTCGGCATGATAGCAGAGTTCATGCAGCTGAAGCTCCAGAACCTGATGAGCGATGAGCAGTGCTACGACCAGCTGAGGGAGCTGAGGTGGCCGGAGGGCCGTCAGTGCCCGTTCTGCGACAGTCACCGTGTGATCCGGCGAGGCTTCGATGACCAGCACCCCAGCAAGCAGCGCTACCAGTGCAAGGGCTGCAGCAGGCGCTTTGATGACCTGACCGGTACGATCTTCGCGGGCAGCCACCACCCTCTCAAGATCTGGATGTTGGTGGTCTACTTCATGGGCCTCAACCTCTCCAATACCCAGATTGCTCAGGAACTCGACCTCGATAAGGACGTCGTGCACGACATGACCGCCAAGCTCAGGGCGGGCCTGCTTGAAAAAAAAGCCAGTGAAGCTGGAGGGCATCGTGGAGTGCGATGAGGTCTACATTGTTGCGGGTCACAAGGGACAGCCAGCAGCCGTCGCGGATGCCGGACGGGCACCGCGAGTCCGTCGGCTGAAGGGCAAGCCCGGTCGCGGCACCGCAGCATCAGACAAGCCTCCAGTGCTCGGCATGATCGCCCGCAGTGGTCAGGTCGTGCTGAAGATACTGCCCAACGTGCAGATGATGACCATCAAGCCCTACATCCTCGCCCACATCGTCCCCGGAAGCACCGTGTACACCGACGAGTACAACATCTACGGGCGGCTCAAGAAGTGGGGCTATCAACACAGCACCGTCAACCACGGGCGCGGAGAGTATGCCAGAGATGACGACGGTGACGGATTGTGTGAGGTCCACGTCAACACCATGGAGGGAGTATGGTCGCTGCTACGGAGCTGGTTGAGGCCACACCGCGGCATCTCACAGAAGTTCCTCCCCGCATACATCGCCTTCTTCGAGTTCATCCACAACGCAAGGCGACGAGGAAAGGCCGTCCTGCACGCACTCATCGGGGCTCTGGTCGCAAGACCCCAGAACGCCTATTGAGCCACTGGGGAATAGGAACCGCAACATGGAAGCGCTTATGTGGGTCGTGTTCGAGGTGGCGCTCTTAGTCCTCCCCGTCCCCATCACTCTCGTCGCCCTGATCTGGACCAAGAAGCCGCTCCGCTCGGTTGTAGTGGGCACCCTCCCCACCACTCTGATCGCGTTCTTGTGGGCTCTCAGGGTTACGTTCTGGCCTTCGGCGAGAGGAGTCCCCGTGGGTATGACCGAGTTCGGGCCCGAGGCCTTTCAGCTCGCGCTGGTCGTCTCACTGACGGCGCTCGCCCTGAGCAGCTTGTCGACCATTGTCAGCTTAGCGCTCCGTTGGGGCTTTCTGACGTTGTTCCCTTCCCAACAAGACGACAAGACGGAGTAGCTACGCCTTCCTTCTCGCCTTGTCCCGCTTCGTCCACTTCCGATGCTCCGGGGTCATGTCCTCCGAGCGCGTCTTCGCCCTCGGGCGTTGAACCTCGGGAGCCTCCAGATCGACCCGATATTGCGGCCGTGTCCGGTTCGGCGGACTCTTCCAGTTCAAGACCGCCGCCCAGCGGGGCAACCTCAAGGCCGACGTGGTGGTGGACCTGATCACTACCGTTCGCCCCGGAGCGCCCGGCTACCCGCTCAATGCCGCCCGCGATGCGCTCCAGGGGCCGGGGCGCTGGACCTTCCGCGACCTCGTCGAGGAGGTCGTGCGTGAGAACGAGAGCGTCGGCCGCTCGATGGAATACGAGGTCTATGACCCCGACAGCGACGACGCCGACGAGCGCGAGGGGGCGCAGCGCCTCGCCG
>JALWOP010000048.1 GCA_027083445.1 Planctomycetota bacterium
GCTTAGGGAGGGGGAAGTGCGGGCTCTCTGGTACTCGTAGAGGAACTCACGCCGGAGCTTCCCGCTGGAGAGGGCCTGATCGAGGGCATCTCCAGGCTGACCGACCTCCTCCTCGAGCAGGACCAGTACGCGCTGGTTCTCCTTCCGGGCGACGGCGAGGGCCCGTTCGAGGTCCGTGGGCGGAGCGGCCTGCAGGGCCAGCAACAGAGGTAGGGAGGTGAGCATGTCCCCCAGCCTAGAGTCAAGGGCGCCTTGCTGTACAGGTCTCCGGGAGATGCCCGGGCGTAGGGGCTTGTCGAGGTGGCTAGGCCTACCCGTCAGCGATCGAGGAGACCGTGGCCGCCGAGGAGGATCTCGTGGGCGAAGATCAACGCGAGTTGATCAGCACCCATATCCGTCAGGTGTACCTCGGCGGTGAAGATCTTCTTCATTCCGATTTCGTGGGCCTTGGCCTCGAGTTTCGACTTGGCGTCGACGTAGATAGCTCCCGTCTCGTCGGCGACCTCTTCGATGATGTCGGTCATACGCCGCATCGCAGCGAGTTGGGCCTGGGCCGAGCCGGCCTTGATGTCCCCGTCGTCATTGGCCTGGGAGGCGAAGATGACCTGGGCGCCGTTGGCAGCGGCGATGGCATGGATCGAGCGCAGGTTGCGCGCGAAACTATCGAAGCCCGTATCGGGGATGTGATCGCGGAGGTAGAGGTCCTTGGCCTTGGGATCGTAGTCGACGATGGCCCAGGTGTTGAGGGCGTCGACACCGGCCGTGTAGTTGGTGAAGAGCGAACGCATGACCAGGTAGGTCATCGAATGCTCGAGCAAGGCCTCACCGGGCGGCTGGACGACCCGCGGCCATGTGTCACGCCAGTGCCGGTTGTCGATCGTCGGAGCGAGAAAACGGCGCTTCTCCGGCGGGAGCGGGGGATCGTAGAGCGCACAACGCATGTCGTTGATCGTGTGGTAGACGATCACCAGATCCGGCTCGAAGCTGATCATGCGAAAGGCGAGGTTGGCCGTGCTCTCAAAGGTCGACCAGCCCGAGAGACCACCGTTCAGCACTTCGACCTTCAGGCCATGCTTGGCCAGGTTCGGGTCGTTCAGGTAGTGCTGCAGGCGCCCCGGCCAGGTGTTGGCGTCCGATGAGGGACCATGCCCATAGGTCGAGGAGCCCCCCAGGCAGACGATGCGGTAGACGCCCGCGGGTTTCTTCAGGGTCACCGACGGCCCGCGAAAGCCCCACTCGTTGTGGGATTTCTGTTTGGGCGCACCCTCGGGCGAGTGGTAACCGGGCTTGCCCGCGTAGGCCATGTAGGGATGGGCCTCCATGGGGGCTTGCTCGAAAATCTCTTTCAGGTCCGGCTGGAGTTTCCCCAGAACCTGCGGACGAATGAATCCGACCACCCGCACACCCACCTCGATGGTGAACACGATCAGGATCAGGAAGGTGACCAGGAACCCCAGCCGTTCCATCCAGCGGCTCAGGGACCCTCTGGGTGCGCTATCCACCTTGCTCATCGCCCCTAGGAGAGCTTCTCGATCTCGCCCAACGGGGTCCACTTCAGGACCTCGCTGGCGGGCAGCTTGTAATCCCGCTCGCGCACATCTACCCCATAGGTCGCCGTTTCGCGGATCCAGTGCTCGAGATCCTCCGCGTCGTTGGGCCAGATGTCGACGTCGTGCATCAGAACTTCGAAGCCGTTGGAGTTGTCAAAGCGACCGATGACGACCTTGCCGCCCTTGCATTCCAGGACCAGGTTCATCCCGTGGGGAGCGTTCATGATGTTCTCGTTCATGCTGGGGGCATTCTAGGGCAATTCCCCTGGCGGGTCTCCACTCGGGCCACAGGTGCACTCCGCCGGCGGGTCCCGTATCGAGGAGGCACGAGCCCGGGTTGCCAGAGGGTAGGCTCTGGGTTCCCCTTCGGCCCGCCTCAGGGAAGGGCCGGTCCACCTGCAGATTCTCCGTGGAGTGACACAATGACGAAGCTGACCCGTGACGAGGCCTGGGAACTCCTGTGCGCCTGGACCGAGAGCGACTCCCTGCGCAGGCACGCGCGGGCCGTGGAAGAGGTGATGCGCGCGGCCGCACTGCGCTATGGAGAGGGTGAAGAGGATGTCCTCCCCTGGGGGATCGCCGGCATGCTCCACGACGCCGACTACGAGAAGTGGCCCGATGAGCATCCCCAGCGCATCGTCGCCTGGCTGCGGGAGCGGGACGAGGAGCCGCTGGCCCATGCGATCTCGGCCCACTACACCCAGTGGGGCGTGCCCTACGAGAGTACTCTCGACAAGGCCCTCCTGGCCTGCGACGAGTTGACCGGCTTCGTCGGCGCCTGCTGTCTGGTTCGACCCGAGGGGATTGCGACCCTGACGCCACGCAGCGTCAAGAAGAAGCTCAAGGACAAGGGCTTCGCAGCCAAGGTCGAGCGCACGGAGGTCACCGCAGGTGCCGAGCTGCTCGGCGTCGATCTCACCGACCACATTCAGTTTGTCATCGATGCCCTGAAGCCCCATAGCGAGGAGCTCGGTCTGGGAGGTCGCTGATGGGGTCCTCCTCCGAGCCCACCTGCCTCAGCGAGGCCGAGGCCGCCGCTCGTGCCGCCGACCTGGACGGCTGGGATCTCGATTACCCCCACCTGCGACGCCTGGATGTCTGCGCCGACTTCCAGGCCGCCCTGACCTGGATCAACCGGGTCGGGGCTCTGGCGGAGGAGTGCGGCCACCATCCCGATATCCACCTCACCGCATGGAATCGGGTCGAGCTCGTGCTCAGCACCCACGACCTGGGAGGGCTCTCCGAGGCGGACTTCGATCTGGCTCGACGCATCGAGGCCGCCGCTCCCGGCTAGGAGCCCGGATCGCCCGGCACACCTCGCCGCGTGGGCTTTCCGGAGGAGGCACTTGCGGTCATGTGGACTCCTGGGAGGATGCCCGCATGCGCACGGTCCTAACTGTCTGGCTCACCACCTCGCTCGTCTGCGCCCAGAACGGCGACCGTCCCGGTGAGGTCCAACCGCCCCTGCCCGAGGAGCTCTCGGTGCCCTCGGCTCCGGCGCTGAGTCCCCTGGATGAGCTGGCCACGATGGTGGTCGAGGAGGGCTACCGCGTCGAGTTGGTCGCCGCCGAACCCCTGGTGAATGACCCCGTTGCGGCTGAATTCGATGAGCACGGACGGCTGTGGGTCGTGGAGATGACCGGCTACATGCCGGATGTCGATGGCCACGACGAGGATGCACCCGTCGGGATGATCGCCGTGCTGAATGACACGGACGGCGACGGGCGCATGGACAGCCGCTCGACCTTCATGGACCACCTGGTCCTGCCCCGCAGTGTGCACCCCGCGCGCGGTGGAGCCCTGGTCATCCTGCCCGGGCAGGTGCTCTTCTGCCGGGATGAGGACGGCGACGGCTATGCGAGTGAGCAGGAGCGCACGCTGATCGACACCTTCCAGGGGGGCATCACCAGTCCCGAGCACGCGCTCAACGGCTTCGAGTACACCCTGGACGATGCCTTTCGCTGCGCGGATGGGAACGTGCGCTACGCCTGGAGGGATGGGCACTGGATCGTGCAGCGCACCACGGGGGGTGGTCAGTGGGGGATCACCAAGGACGATGAGGGGCGCATCTTCTTCAATACCAACTCCGATCCCCTGCGGGGCGACCTCTTCCCCAGCCGCTACGGACTGCGCAATCCCAACCACGGCCGCATCTGGGGCCTGAACGTCCGTATTGCACAGAGTTTTGCCACCTGGCCGAGCCGCATGAATCCCGGCGTCAACCGTGGCTATCAACCAGGTCTGTTGCGCGAGGACTACACCTTGAGTCGGGTGACCGCGGTTTGCGGTCCCCACATCTACCGCGGGGATGCCTCAGCCGCACTGCGCGGCTCCGCGTTTGTTCCCGAACCCGCAGGCAACCTGGTCAAGCGCTACCGCTTCACGGAGGAGGGTCTCGGCCTGCGCGCGGAACCCGCCTACGAGGGGCGTGAGTTCTTGACCTCGACCGATGAGCGCTTCCGCCCCGTCAACGCTTTTGGGGGTCCGGACGGCGCTCTCTACTTCGTCGACATGTACCGGGGCATCCTGCAACACCGCATGTTCGTGACCTCCTTTCTGCGCCGCCAGATCCTGGAGCGCGGTCTGGAAGAGCCCCTGGGCCTGGGTCGCATTTGGCGCGTCGTTCCCCTGGACTTTTCCAGGCCTGCGCCACTCGACATGCGCGACTGGACCTTTGGCCGCCTGATTGGGGCTTTGGATTCACCCAACGGATGGCTGCGGGACACGGCCCAGCGGGTCCTGATCGAGGATTGGGATGGGGATCCTTGGGTTCTCGATCGGCTGGTGGACTTGGCGCGCGAAGGAGAGCAGCCCCTCGGGCGGCTGCATGCCCTTTGGACCCTGAACGGGCTCGGTTATCTACCGCGCCAGCTCCTCTTGGACGCCCTGGCGGACGGGGACGGACGGGTCGTGCGCGCGGCGATGCAACTGGCGGAACCCTACCTGGCCACCGGCCGCGAAGAGGCGATCCGCGCCGTCCAGGCGGCGGGTCTATCGGGCGACCCCCGTAGCTTGCACCAGGCCCTCTGTTCCCTGGGGGCGGTGCGTACCCCGGATGGCGACCGCGCCCTAGCCGACATCTTGACCCGGGACTGTTCCTCCCCGGGCTTGCGATCGGCCGCGCTGAGCGGACTCTATCAGCGCGAAGAAGCCTTCCTCGAGTCCCTACTGGATCGATCCACCTGGGAACTCCCAGCAGAGGGGCGCGACATCCTGCTCCAACTCCTCGCGCGGGCCACCGTGCGCAATGGGAAGGGCAGAGAGATCGAACGCCTGCTCGAAGTGGCTCTCGGGAATGGGCAGGCGTGGCGCTCCGAGGCACTTCTGCGCGGTCTCCTGGCGGGGAGAGACCTGGGGCCGACGGGGAAACCGGCGCCGATCCGGTTGGCGCGCCGTCCCGCGGGGATCGAGCGTCTGCAGAGGCTCGTCGCCGAGGGGGAGCTGGCTCGCGAGGTCGACCAGGCTCTGATCTGGCCCGGCAAGCAGGGCGTCCCGCCCGAGGCGGTCATTCGTCCCCTCGATGACGATGAACAGGAGGCCTTCGAGCGTGGTCGAGAGATCTATGCCGCCGTCTGCACCGGGTGCCACCAGGGCTCGGGACGGGGTGAGGGGGGCAAGGCTCCGCGGCTGCGCGGGTCCCCTTGGGTGCTTGGGTCGCAGCAGCGCCTGGTGCGCATCCTCTCCCAGGGGCTGGTCGGACCACTCGAGATCGATGGCGAGGTCTGGGACCTCGAAATGCCCGCCCTGTCGGGGAGCGACCAGGAGCTGGCGGACGTCCTGACCTATGTGCGCAGGGAATGGGGCCATGGAGCCGACCCGGTGACGGCAGAGACCGTCCACTCGGTGCGTGCACGGGAACACGACCGTCCCGGTCCCTGGACGGTTCGCGAACTGCTCGAAATCGGAGACTAAAGGCGGCGCACGCGCGGTGCGCGCCAACGGAAGGTGCCTTGCTTGCCGCCGTGCACCTGGAGCGCGAAGAAGCCGCGCTCCAAGCGGTCATCTATGGTGTCGGCGGTCGGGACACCGTTGACCCATACGCGCAGGTGCGGTCCACGGGCTTCGATGCGGTAGTGGTTCCACTCCGGGATGCGGAAGGCTCGCTGGGCAGGCGGGTCGTCCTCGAGATTGTCGATCCACCCCCCGAAGCTCTCGCCGTAGATGCCCCCCGACCAACGCCGAGGGCTGCAGTCGATCTCCGCCTGGTAGCCGTAGACGATGCCGTCCTCCTCGCGCTGATGGGAGCGGAACTGGATCCCGGAGTTGCCGGGTACCTCGGCCCGCACCTCGACCTCGAAGATGAAGTCTGCGAACTCCTCAGTGGTGCGCAGGAATGAGTTGCGGCCCAGGCCGCCTTCGGGGACCCGGCCCACGATGCAATCCCCGTCGCGGGTGAACTGCGCCGCACCCACCGGTGACCAGCCTTCCAACCCCTCCCCGACGAGAAGCGAGGTCGCTTCGGGTAGGGAGGTCTCGCGGATGCGCAGGGAGCGGTACCAGACCTCACCCTCGGTCGCGCCGAGCTCGATCGGCCCGGGGGCGGGCGCGTCGATCTCCTGCTCGAAGACCTTCTCGCCGTTCAGCCAGTGCTCGACATGGCCGTCCCGAAGGACGATGCGTGACTGGTTGAAGGTGCCGAGGGGTTCGACCCGGCCCGCCTCGGGATCCCGTGCCGTCCCCAGGGCGAAACGCAGGGCCTGGCTTCCACCGCCTGCCAGGCTGACCGTGGCGCGGCTCTCTCCCGCGGCCTTCCACTCGAAGGCAAACTCCAGGTCACCAAAGGATTCACCGGTACGGAGGGGTCCGGCGCCGGACAGACGCCGCAGGCAACCCTGGATCACCTGAGTGGTCGAGCCCTCCTCCCCTCCCTGCCAGCCGCGGATCGTCTCTCCGTCGAAGAGCAGACGCCAGCCCTGCGCGGCCTCCTCGGCAGTGAGTTGGTTGGGATGGGCGAGCCCGTCGTGGACCTCCCCCGTAGCCGCCCACTCGGTCGCTCGCACCAAGAGGGTGTGAAACTGAGGGTCCGTGTAGCTGGCATGGGTAGCCGGTTGGCCGCGCCAGGTATGGCCCAAGGGGGTGTGGATCACCCTCCCGCGGCCGTAGCTGCCGACGGAGATCATCAACTCGCGCTCCCCCGTCCCGCCCGATTCCTTCGAGCTCAGCGCCCAGGCCAGGGTCTGGTGGTTGGCTCCCGGAGCTCTCCAGAGACGGTGGTACAGCTCGTCCGGATGGGCGTGCAGGTCGGGCAGGGTTGCGGTGACGGGATGGTCGCGGCGCTCGATGTGGACGTCGAAGGGGTGGAAGCGGCCATGGCCCGTGCCCGCCCGCCACAGCTCGCCGACGAGGGTTTCGTACTCCGTCCAGCCGGGAAAAGCGTTGTCGGCGGCATGGACGACGACAACACCCGTCCCGCTGCGAACCGCTTCCAGGAAGTGTTGCTCCGCCGGCTCACCCCAACGGGGACCGTTGTAGTCGAGCACGAAAGCGTCGAGCCCTTCCAGAGCTGCCGCGTCGCCGAGGGTGCCGGCCGGGTTTGAGCTGAGCTCGACGTCAAACTTGCCGCTCTCTTCGAGGATGCGTTTCAGGGCTGGGCTGGTCCATTCCCAGTCGTGGTTGTTGGCTCCCGTCAGGATGAGAACCCGGGGGCGATCCTGGGCGGAGCCGACGGCGGAGAGCAGTCCGAGGAGGGTGGCGAGGAGCAGGAGATGGCGCTGCATGGTGCGCCCAGGATACGCCTGCGGCCATGGGGTGTGCGCATGGAACGGGAGGCGGTCAAGCCGACGCCCTCGAGTGCCGATGAGGGACGGGCCTGCGGCGCCCGCCCAGGGCCTTTTCCCTCATCCCATGCAGATTTCCCGCCCCCAAGGGGTCAGCCCCGCCTTTCACCAGGCCCTGATCGCTCGCCTCGACGAGGACGGCCTGGACCTACCGGCCCTCGATGAGGCGGCCGCCCGTGTGGTGGCCCTCAGCGTCGACCCCGGCGTCGAGGTCGATGAGGCCGCCGAGGCACTCGAGGCCTGTCCCGAGCTTGCCGGGCGGATCCTCGAAGTGGCGGGCTCGGCTCTCTACGCAACCCAAGAGCCGGTGCGCACCGTGCGCACGGCTGCCGGACGGCTGGGGCTGCGGACGGTGGGCGAGCTCGCGATCGTGGCCCTCGTGCGTGACGAGCTGTATGGCCCTCTGATCTCCAGCCAGCGTGAGGTGGAGGAGCTTTGGAAACATGCGGCGGTGGCGGGAGTCTACGCCCACCGCTTGACGCGCATGCGCCGGCGGGCGAGCGAGGCCTCCATGCTCGCAGGTCTGCTCGCTGACGTGGGCAAGCCCTTGGTGCTGTCGCTTCTCGCGGAGCTCGAGGGAGCCCTGGGCGAGCCCCTCTCCGTCCAGACGCGACACGTGCTGGTCGATGCCCTTCACGTGGCGGTCGGTGCAGCCCTGGTGCGGGCCTGGGACCTTCCGCGGTCGGTGGTCTTGGCCGTCACGTTCCATCACTCCTTCGACCAGGCTCCACCCGGCTGCGAAGAGGCGGCCATCGCCTGTCTCTGCGACCACCTGGCGCGCAACCTCTTCAAGGCTCACGCCGAAGAGGAGCTTGGCCTGCACCCGGCGGCGCAGGCCTTGGAACTCACCCAGGAAGACTTGGAGAGCCTGCTCGAGAACCCCGAGGAGGTCATCGAAGTCGCCCGCTCCCTGGGCTGTTGACTACGCTGTGGGTGCGGTCAATCCAACTCGCGGATGGCCACATCGGTGATGCTGACGACCGAGCCCTCATGGTGCTGTTCGAGGGCGATGTGGCCCGGTCCGAAGCGCCGCGTATCCACTCGATCGACAATCGTGACGCCGTTGAGCTCGATGTGGATATGGATGCCCTGCTCGACCTCCTCGCAGCGGACGTAATAGCGAGCCCAGGTATCCGCCGGGATGAGATCCGCCTTGATGGGAGCGATCCCGTACAGGGAGCCGCACTTTTCGGGGTCGGGGTAGGAGCTGTTGACCTGAACCTCGTACCCCTGCGGCCGGCCTTCGGAGGGAGTCGCACGGAAGTACAGACCAGACTGCCCCCCATCGGAGATCTTGATTCGCGCACGAAGCTCGAAGCTGCGGTAATCCCCGCGCGGGGTGAAGCAGTAGCCCTCCGGGCCTGTCCCCACGAGGGTATCGCCATCGAATTCCCAGTAGGCATCACCGTCGACGAGCCAGTCGTCGATGTCCGCTTCGGTGAACAGGGGGGTCCAACCCTCACCGCGATCGGGCAGGCGTGTGGGCAGGAGGCGGATGTCGCGGAAGGCCACCAAGCTGGGGCCGCTCTCGAGCAGGAGGGGTCCCAAGGGGACTTCATCCTGGAAGGGAGCCCCGAGGGTCGCCCCGGGTAGCTCGATGCCTTCCTGGACGCCCTTGCCGTCGATCTGGACGCTCTCGAAGCGAGCGTTGCGCGTCTTGTGGCCTGCGGCGTCGAAGCGGGGCGCCTCGAAAACGACGTCGAGCTCATGCCATTCCCCCGGTCCGCGGAAGCCGTTGTAGCGGGGTGGTGCCCCGGCCCAAGTCTCCGTGGGCCGGATCGCACCACAGTCATCGACACCGGGTTCTCCCGCATCGGTCGAGTCCGCCAATTGCAGCTCGTAGCGCCCCATCAAGAGGAGACCCGAGTCCCCGCCCTTAGGGAGCATGAACCCCAGGTGCAGCTTGCAATCCCCGAAGCTCTCCTTGCTGACGAAGTTCGACGCATCCGGCCCCGAGTTGACCAGCGCACCCGAGCCCTCCGTCAGGTCGAAGCGAGTCGGATCCGCCCGATCGAGAACAGCGTTGCGCAGGTTCCAGCCCGACCCTTCGAAGCGGTCGAGGGGGTCGCCCCACGAGAGCATCAACCAGCCCTCGAAGGAGCTCTCTTTGGAGGGGGGTGGCGGGACGATCTTGGAGACGTGCGCGGTGGTCGGCGGCCCCTCGGGAAGCTGATTGACGGTGTAGTGCACTTCGGGGACCTCGAGTTTCCGCCCAGTTTCGTCGCCAAGGTCTCCAAGCTCGATCTTGGCGACCATACCCGGTTCGAGGCCGTCGACATGGACGGTGAGCATGCGCCGATCCTTGGAGAGCTCCAGCCCGCGTACCTCTCGCTCCGTCAGATGCTGGGGGGGAGAGCCGTACTCCCACCAGTAGTTGTAGTCGTACTGGCTGACCTTGACCCCGGAGAGATCCGTCGCTTCCGCGAGGGGCGTCGTGAAGGTCAACGCGAAGCCGTCCTGGAGGAGATGGACGGTATGGATGGCGAAGGGGGTACCCCCCAGGTAGCGGATGCGGGCCAGGCCGTCGGCCGGTGGGCGCCCCCCCCAGCCGCGGTTGGTCATGCCGCAGAAGAGCGTGTCACCCTCCGGTGAGAAGGCGACGCGCACGACGGAGCCGATCTTCTGCCTGAAGGGTGTGATCCAGCCCTGGAGCCGGCCTTGGACCCTCTCCATTCCAGCCCGCAGGACCATGCCGTTGGTCAGTTCCGCTACGAAGAGCTGGCGCCCGAAGGGTCCGAAGGATCCCTGGCCGAGGTCGGGGACCAGGTTGCCCGTCGAACGGGACCACTTGTAGGGAATCCAGATCGCCGCGGGCTCTCGGCGCGTGGCTGCAGCCGCGGGCGGGACTTCATCCGATGCCTGGGCGCCGCTGGCGCGGTACTCGGGAGTCCACTCCAGGGAGGCCGGGTGTCCGTAGAAGCCGCCCCGCCGCAGGTGATAGATGGGACAGACGGCGACCCAGTCCCCCTGGTTGTCGGTGATCAGCATGTTGCCGTCGGCATCCCGACCGAGTCCGCAGGGGGAGCGCAGGCCACAGGCCCAGGGCTGGACCCGGCCCTGTGGAGAGACCTTGAGCGCCCAGCCGCGGTAGGGGACGGGAGACTTGCCGTGCCACCACTTGGGGTTGAAGAAGCTCACGTTGAGGGTGACCAGGAAGTCACCGTCGGGGAAGCGCGGCAGGCCGTAGGCGAACTCGTGGTAGTTGCCCGAGAGGCCCCAGTCGTTGGCCACGGTCTCGATCGTGTCGCAGCGGCCGTCCCCATCGCTATCCGAGAGGCGCGAGAGTTCGCCACGCTGCAAGACGTAGAGCTGGTCGTCGACGATGTTCAGGCCCAGCCCCTCCCGCAGACCCTCGGCGAAGAGCCGAAAGCGAGCCTGTGCGGGTTCCTCGCAGTCGGGATTCTCCAGGATCCAGACCTGGCCTCGACGTGTGGAGAGGGCCAGGCTGCCATCCGAGAAGAAGTCCATGCCACCCACCTCGAGAACTGCGCCAGGCGGGGTGGGGAAATACTCGACGGTGTAGTGTTCGTCCTGAGCGAGCGCGGAGCCGGCGAGGAGAGCGAGGGCGATCGTGCGCATCATCGGATGGTGGTGGTGGGAAGGGCGGACTCTCCGAACCAGGAGAGTTCGTAGAGGCGCAGGATCAGGGAGCTGCCCGGCATCACGGTGAACCGGGTCCTTCCGGCCTTGTCAGGGCCGGCTCCGTCCAGTGCTCGAGAGGGTGCGGTCAGCACTGTCATACCAGGTAGGTCTCCCAGGGGGTGCTCGAAAGCCAATGCCGTTCGCTCGGGTTCCCCTTCGGGCTCGAAGGTGAGCCGTTCCCGCCCCGCGGAGGCATCTCGAACATCCCAGCGCAGCTCCAGGGAGAGGGGCGCCGCGCAGCTCGAGGTCACCTGGAACTCGCGCACGAAACCGCTCATCCCCTCTGCCTGAACGACCCTGGGAGTCTCCTCTACCCGTGCCAGTACCTCTTCGCCGGACTCGAGCCTGTACCCGAGAACGACTCCCTCTCCCCGGATGCGGGTTGCGGTGAGTCGTGCATGCAAGCTCCCACCGTCCGAACTCCACACCGGAGCCGGGTTGCCCCCTTCGACGAGCAAGGTCACCTTGCCAAGCGGAGCCAAGGGAGCTCCACCCCTCCCACTCCAGTCGCGTCGCTCGACGAACTCACCCTGGCGTACCGCGAGGAGGCGCACATCGTCGCTGCGGTACTCGAAGGTCGTTCCCGATGTCAGACCGATCAACAGACCGCGTGGCCACTGGGGTGCGCCCGGTGCGAGGGACGGCAGGAGGCCGCGGGCGACCCGGGGGTGATCCTCCACCAGCAGGAGCGTCTCCGCGCTAGCGACCTCCTTGCGCGGGGGACCCAGGGAGATGACGTACTCGACCAGGGCCGCACGCTCCTTGCTGGTGAGGGTCTCGCCGAAGGAGGGCATCGGGGTTCCCGGAATGCCATGTTCGATCGTGCGCCCGATCGCCCGGCGGGTGTTTCCGTAGGAGAAGCCGCCATCGAGGAAGGAGCGCGCCGGCTTGGGCAGCTCCGTCGTGCCATGGCCATCGCCCCTTTCCCCATGGCAGGGGGCGCAGTTGGCCAGGAAGAGGGCTTTGGGCTCCTGGGCGAACCCTAGCGGCATGAGGGCGAGGAGGAGGAGAGTTCGCATGGGGAGGGAGCCTAGAACGGGAGCCTGGATGCCGCCACCCTACAGGCCTGGGCAGGGCTGGCCGATACGGAGCCCGTGTTGGAGAGCACGCCGATATCGGGGCCCGACTCCTTGGCGGCCGGGCAGTTCGCCGACGCCGTGGTGGCGTTCGAAAAGGCCCTCGCAGGTTCACCGGAGGATCCGTCCCTCTGGCACGACCTTGGTTTGGCGCGCTATAAGGCACGCGACCTGGCGGGCGCGCGGGTCGCCCTCGAGCGCTGCCTGGCCCTCGCCCCAGAGCACTCCAAGGCGCGACTCAATCTGGCGCGCACCGAACTCGAAGCGGGCAATCTGGAGCGCGCTCGGGAGTTATGTCAGTCCCGCCCGAGCGACCCTGCAGCGCGGGTTCTCTTGGGGCACTTGCACGAGGTCAGCGGAGAGACCGAGCAGGCCGCCGGGGAGTTTCTCGCAGCCCTGGAGCTGGACGGCGGTTTCGTCGGTGCTTGGTGCGGCTTGGCACGCCTGAAGCGTATCGAGGATCCCACGCCCCTAGCGCGTCGGCTCGAGAAGGGTGCGCTGTGCCGCCAAGACGAGGCCGCCCTGCGCATGGCCCTGGCCCAGGCCTACGATCGCCTCGGAGCCTACGACGAGGCCTTCAGCGAAGCCGCTCGCGGCAACGCGCTACGGCGCATTCGCTTCGATCCAAAGCGCTACTCCGCCCTGGTCGACCGGGTGGTCACGATGCCCCTACTCGGAGTGGATTCGCCCTGCGAGGCGCAGCCGATCTTCATCGTCGGCGCACCACGCAGCGGTAGTTCCCTCTTGCAGCGCATCCTGGGATGCCACCCCGCGCTGCGCGGACTGGGCGAGCTGCCCTTCGCAACGCAGCTAGCCCAGGGCCTTGGGTTTCCCGCGCTGGACCCGGGCCTCGACTCCTCCGACCTGGCCGTACTGGCCGAATCCTACCTGGCTGCCCTTCCGGAGGGTGAGGGCCGTCCGATCGACAAGGCTCCTTCCAACCTTCCCTTGGTGGGGCTCTTGGCGCGCATCTTCCCCCGCGCCACCTTCCTGCACATCCGGCGTGACCCGCGTGACGTGGCCGTCAGCAATTTCCTGATCGACTTCGGCGACTACCGGGTCGGCTCCTCCACCTCCATCCGGCGCCAGGCCGCCTTCCTGGAGGGTGTGCAGCGCTTGGGTGCCCATTGGAAGGCGTGTGAGGGCCTGCGCTTTCACGAGCTTTCCTATGAGGAGTTGGTGGAGGATCTGGAGGGGACGACGCGCAGACTCCTGCGCTACCTGGACCTGGATTGGGACGAGGCCTGCCTCGGTTTTCACCAAAGCGGCGAAGCCTGCTTCACGGCGAGCAGCCAGCAGGTGACCCAGCCTCTGAACCGCCGCGGTATCGGACGCTGGAAGAACTACGCCCGTTACCTGGAGCCGCTTCTCAAGCCAAACGAAGATTCGGCCGACAGGCCGAGGGGAGTCCCCATGAAGCACCCCTCCCACTCATCCACGCGCGCCAACGCGACTCCGCTCGCGCTCATCCGTCGGGCCGAGAAGCTGGCAGAAGAGGGTGCGGTCGAACGGGCGGTCGAGATCCTGGCCCAGGTGATCGGCTCCCAACGGGGTCTGGCCCCCGCCTGGTCCGCACTGGGTCACGTCCTCGAACCGGTCGGACGGTGGGTCGAGGCGGCTCGGGCCTATGAGGAGGCCGTGCGCCTCTCGAGCCAGGATGCCCAGGCCCACAAGAATCTGGGTCGGGCGCTGGTCAAGTGCGGGCGCATCCCCGAGGCCCTGCGTAGCTTTCGCCGCGCCGTGACCCTCGCTCCCGATTCCGCCGAGTGTCACGACCTGCTGGCCCTGGCTCAGCACGCCACCGGACACCCCGCGGACGCTGCTCGCAGCTACCGCCGGGCGGTCGAGCTCGATCCCCGCTACGCTCCCGCTCATCACCACCTCGGCCTCCTGCTCGGGGAGCGAGGTGAGAGGGACGAGGCGCTGACCCACCTCGAACTGGCGACTCGCCTCAGACCGGAGCAGCCGACCTACCAGCGCGAGCTGGCTCGAGCCGCGCTGCGGGTGGGAGACGTGCGCCGGGCGCGGGCGGCCGCCACCGAGGCCGTTCGTCTCTCTCCCGAGGATGCCGTTGCCCATGTCGTCATGGGTTGGACCTATGAGATGGCCGGCGCTGCTCCGGCGGCACGAGCGAGCTATAGCCGGGCGCTCGAACTCGACCCAGCCCAGGCTAGCCCCTACTACAAGCTGGCTCGCTGGGGTGATTTCGATGACCTGGAGGTCATTGATCGGGAGCTGGAGCGGCCGGGGCGCAACGCGGTCGAGCGCAGCGAACTCGAGTTTGCGCGGGCCGAGATCCTGGCTGCACGGGGAGAGCACGAGGCCGCCTGGCGTAGCTATGCCGCCGGAAACGCCGAGGTCGCCACGCAAGCGGACTACGACGCAGGGGCGCATCGCGCCTTCACGCGACGCATCATCGAAGCGACTCCTCCGCGCCTCTTCGAGGAACGGGCGGGCATGGGGGATCCGAACCGGCAGCCGATCTTCGTCGTCGGTATGCCGCGCAGCGGGACCTCGCTCGTCTCCCAGATCCTGGCGGCCCACCCCCTGGTGCATGACCTTGGAGAACACGACGGCCTGCGCGAGCTCGCCAGTCACCTGCGTTCGCGGGTCTATCCCCCCAGGGATTACCCCGAGGGTTTGGCCGGCCTAGAGCGCATGCAGGCGGTGCGCATGGCCGGTCACTACCTGGCCTCCTTCGAACGACCGCCCGGAGAGTACGAGCGCGTGGTCGACAAGGCTCCGGGGAACTACCACTTCCTGGGCCTCCTGGCTCTGATCCTTCCCCGGGCTCGGGTGATCCACGTTCGGCGCGATCCACTCGACACCTGCGTTTCGAACTGGACGACCAACTTCGGGCCGAGCCGCTGCACCTACTCCTTGGATCTGGAGGATCTGGCTGCATTCCACGAGGACTACCAGGATCTCATGGAGCACTGGCGCAGGGTCTGCCCCCTGTCGATGCTCGAGGTCGACTACGAAGACCTGGTGAGCCATCCCGAGCAGGCCATGCGCGAGCTGATCGCCTTTGCCGGACTGCCCTGGGATGAGGCGTGCCTGCGCTTCCACGAGTCCGATCGGGATGTGCTCACGGCCAGTTCGCTCCAGGTACGCGAGCCCCTGCACTCGCGTTCGGTGGGGCGCTGGAGGATCTATGAGCCCTGGCTCGGTCCCCTGGCGCGTTTGCGCAGGGACTAAGAGCGGCGGATCCGGATGCGGTCGGTGCGCAACCGATCGCGCTCGTCAAAGACCAGCCGGCGCACGGCGTAGACGGCTCCCAGGGTTCCCAGTGCGACTCCACCGGCGATGGCGAAGAGGATGAAGAGCTGGTAGCGGGCGGCTTGGCCGGGGCTTTCACCGGCCAGGATCTGTCCGGTCATCATGCCGGGAATGCTGATCACGCCCACGGCGATCATCGAGTTCAGGATCGGAATCATTCCGCGTCGCGCCGCGCGCCGCACCACCGGGGCGGCGGCCTGGGAGCGGGTGGCGCCGTGGGCGAGGTAGAGCTCGACCTCTTCTCGGTCGCGGTCGAAACCCTCGAGGGCACTGTCGAGTCCGAGGCTGATGCCGGTCAGGGTGTTGCCCAGGATCATGCCCAAGAGGGGGATGGCGTACTGGGGGGCATACCAGGGACCCGGCGTGTCGATCACGACACAGAGTCCATAGGCGGTGACACAGAAGGAGCTCGTCAGCATGACCGCCACACTCGAGGCATAGATCCCACGCACCACGCGCGAGGAGCGGCGCACGGCTTCGACTCCCGCCAGGGAGCCCATGACCAGCGCGACCGCGAGCACGGCGAGCGGGCCCTCGGCCTGGAAGACTCTGGTCAGGATCCAGCCCAGGAGCGCAAGCTGCAGGCTGGCGCGCAGGGTGGCGAGCAGGATCCGGCGTGCGAGGCCCAGGCGCAGGACGAGGTCCACCAGGGCGATGCCGAGGATGAGCAGGGCGGCGAGGCCCAGGTCGCCGAAGCCGAGGGGGACGGTACCGTTCACCATGGGTGCAGCTCCAACGCTCCTAGCCGCCGGGCCAGGGAGGGGTCGTGGCTGACCCAGAGCGCGGCGCGGCCTTCGGCGACGTAGGTGCGAACCCGCCCCTCGAGCTCGCGTGCCGCCGGCTCGTCGAGGGCTGCCGTCACCTCGTCCAGGAGCAGTACGTCGGGGGAACCCAAGAGGGCCCGCTGCAGGGCCAGGCGCTGGGCCTCACCGCCCGAGAGGTGTTTGGCATCCGCAGCGGGGTCGAGATCCGCAGCGGGCTCCGGGGGTACGCCAAGGAGGCTGCTGATGGCAGCGATGTTCTCGGCCACACTGCCCTCCAGCCGTACGGCTCCCTGGTGGACGTAGCGCACCCTGCGCCTCCACTGGGCGGGTGTGAACTCCTCGCGCAGGCGACCGGCGAGTCTCACCTCACCTCCATCGACCGGGTCGAGATCGGCGATGGCCCGCAGGAGGAGGGTCTTGCCGCTCCCCGAAGGCCCGCGCAGGACCGCGTGGCTGGAAGCTTCCAGTTCAAAGGTGACGTTGCGCCACCAAGGGGCACGGGTCAAGGAGCGTACGGAGAGCAGGGCCATGGTTGCCGGGGGATCCGCGGGCATTCACCGTCAGCGCGGAGTTCGGGGGCCGGTGGCCGCTAACCTATCCCCGCTCCCCCATGCCGACCAGCACCGTCCACCTGATCGATGCCAGCCCGTACATCTTCCGGGCCTGGTTTGCCCTGCCTGCCTTGAAGGATCCCCGCGGTCGCCCGGTCAGCGCCGTGCGCGGCTTCGCGAGCTTCTTGCTCGACTATCTGGCCCAGGAGAGACCCACCCACATCGCCTGCGCTTTCGACGAGAGCCTGACCACCAGCTTTCGCAATGAGCTCTATCCCCCATACAAGGCCCAGCGCGAGCTGCCGCCGCCCGAGCTGGTCGAGCAGCTCGAAGGCTGCCGGCGCATGAGTGAGGCGCTGGCCGTGCCGGCCTTTGCAAGTACGCGTTTCGAGGCCGACGACTTGATCGCCAGCTTGCTCCACGGCCTTGAAGGCTCACGCTTCCGCGCTGTGATCATTTCGCCGGACAAGGACCTTGCCCAGCTCGTCGGTCCGCGGGTCGAACTCTTCGACTACGCCAGGAGCCGGCGCTACGGTCCGGCCGAGGTGCGAGAAAGGTTCGGCGTGGAGCCACGGCAGATCCCTGACTACCTGGGTCTCGCGGGGGATACCGTGGACAACATCCCAGGTGTGCGTGGGATCGGGGCCAAGGGGGCCGCGGCATTGCTCACGGCCTTGGGTGACCTCGACACGATCTACGCCGACCTCGAAGCCGTCGCTGCCTTGCCGCTGCGCGGGGCGCGCGGCATGGCGAAAAAACTCGAAGCGGACCGCGAGTCGGCCTTCCTCTCGCGGGAGCTGGCGACCGTGGCGCGCGATGCTCCCTGCGCTGCGAGCCTCGAGGAGCTTGCCTGGGCCGGCGTTCCCGAAGACGCTGCGGAGCTCTTTGGTGAGTACGGGCTGGAGAAGGTCTGGGAGCGGGGCTTGGCGAAACTCGGTTAGTTCGGCTGCAGGCGCGCCACGATGCCGTCCAGGATCCGCTGGGCGGCCCGCTCATCGGTCAGGCCCACGCGCACCGTCACCTGGCTCTGCCCCTCGGTCTTCGAGCTGACCTTGATGTTGACCCGGTCGTCCTTGGCGGTGCGTGCCAGAAGATAGCCGTCCAGGGCGCTCGCCCGGCTGGATTCCACCCGCAGCTCCATCTCTTCCATGACGGATTGGGCGGCTGCGATCACGTCCTGGGGCGTTGCGCTGATCTCGGCGTCCGCGGACGAGGTGTAGTAGTAGGCCGCACCCAACCCGGCGGCGGCGAAGACACAGCCAGGTGCGCTGGCAAGGGAGAGGGTGAGGAGAGCCAGGGTGGCGGTGCGGCGCAGGGACATGCTATTGGAGGAAGCTGAGGACACGGTCGACTTCCGAGGGGGAGCCCATGATGACGCTGGTGCGCTCGTGGATCTTCTCGGGTTCAATCTCCAGGGTACGCTGCGTGCCCGAATAGGCCTTGCCTCCAGCCTGTTCCATCAGGAATGACATCGGGTTGGCCTCGTACATCAGGCGCAGCTTGCCCTGGGGGGCCTTGTCGGTGGGGGGATACAGGAAGACTCCGCCCTTCATGAGGACGCGGTGAACGTCCGCGACCATCGTGCCGACGTAGCGTTGGGAGTAGCCGTTGTTCTTGGTCCACTCGAGGTAGCGCTGGTATCCCTCGGGGAAGGAGTTCACATAGGCCTCGTTGAGGGAGTAGCTCTTGGTGCCGTCGGGAATGCGTACCTGGGGATCGACGAGCAGGAACGAACCGATCGAGGGGTCGAGGACGAACATCTGCACACCGTTGCCGGTGGTCATGACCAGCACGGTCGAGGGGCCGTAGAGGACATAACCCGCTGCGACTTGATGCGTGCCGGGTTGCAGGACCGAATTCTCGGGGGCATCGGAGCGACGATCGTGATGGAGGACGCTGAAGATCGTGCCGACACCGCCGCAGACATCCAGGTTCGAGGAGCCGTCCAGGGGATCGAAGAGGACCACGTAAGGGCGGATGTCACCCGGCTCGGATTGACGCAGGATGAGCGGCTCTTCGTTCTCCTCCGACGCGATGATCGAGACGACCGGCCGAGAGCCGAGACAACGCAGGAGCGTTTCATTGGCGATCACGTCGAGCTTCTGCTGGCGCTCGGCGTGGACGTTCTCGCCCTCCGTCGCCCCGAGCACAGCCTCGATACGCGCCCTTCGGCAGCGGGCGGCGATGAACTTGGCCGAGAGGCTGATGGCGGAAAGGAGCCAGGTGAAGCTCCCCGTTGCCTGGGGGTGCTTGGCTTCCTCCGCCAGCAGGTAGGACTGGATCGAGGTCAGGTTCTGATCACGGGTGAGCCGAACTTCGTCCTGGAGGGCTTCTTCGAGGGTCATGGCAGGGGGGGAGCTTTGGGTGGAACAGGCATGATCCAGCCCGGATTCGAAATGCACAACGGGCACAAGGGGGAAAGTCGCCGCCCCGTTGCAGGGCCCCTTGGATCTGGAGGGGCATCGCAACAGTGGGGTCATTTTCCGCGGGCGGCTTCGATCCGGAGGGCCAGCCGGGCGGTTTCGCCATCCGGATCGGGTAGCTCGGCGGCTCGCGCGCAGGCCTCGGCGGCCTGGTCGAGCTCTCCCAGGGTCAGGTGGGTGAAGGCGAGCACTCGCAGGGGAGCGGGGTCTGTGGGTGCCAGGGCCACACCCGCACGCAGGAGATCCAGGGCCCCTTCGCGGTCGCTGCGGGCGAGATGTAGCTCAACGAGCGCCGCACGCACCTCGAGGTTTCCCGGTTGGAGCGAGAGTGCTTCGGTGAAGTGGGCCTGCGCTCGATCCGGCTTTCCCTCGGCGAGGGCCTGATCGGCACTCTCGACCAGGAGCTCGGCGAGCATGTCAGCGGCGAAGGGGTGTGCCGGCTGCGAGGCGAGGGCCTGCCGATAGGACTCGAGTGCCCCTTCGCGGTCACCGCGCAGGCGGCGCAGGTTGCCCAGTTCGAGGAGCAGCGTAGCCGGATGGCGGGCATGGCCCGCCGCTCGCCGCAGGTAGGTCTCGGCCGCTGCGAGGTCGCCTCGGAGCAGGTGCGCCCAGCCGAGCTCCAGCTCACGCCTGGGGTCGGGGAGCAGGGACCAAGCGGCGGCTCTGCCTCCTGCTGAAAGGACGGTGGCCGTAGCGGCATTCTGGTCCTGGGTCAGTGGAAGCCTCTGGGAGGAGAAGAAGGTGCTGCGCGGCACGGCAAGGCGCTCGAAGGCGCGCGCACTGCGGTGGCCTTCGATCTGGACGAATGCGGAGTGGGCGACGAAGAGCGCGGCCAGAGCGGTCGCGGTTCGCCAGCCCCTAGCTCCCTTGCGTACGCGGGCTACGACGCCGACCATGCAGCCGGCCAGACCGAGCGCGAGCAGGAACGGCACGATGCCGTAGAGGCCGCGCAGGGAGAAAAAGGTCGCCGCAAAGACACCCGCGCCGAGCAGCTCTTCTCTCCATGTGGGATGCTTACCGGGGCGTACTTTCGAGCGCAGACCGGCGGGTGCGCCGAACCCCAGCCGCAGGGCGTTCTTGGGGCAGACGGTGACGCAGTCGAGGCACTTCATGCAGCCGCTGTCGACGACCATCCCGTGACGGCCCACCTCGCGCTTCACATCGACGTTCGAGCTGCACACTGCGGTGCAGAGTCCGCAGCTCTCGCAGCGATCGTCGACTCGAATGCGTGTCGGTGCCAGGCGATCGAGTGCGCTGTAGAGCCCCCCATAGGGGCAGGCGTAGGTGCAGAATCCCTTGGAGCCAAGCAGGTAGATGACGAGGAAACCGCAGACGAAGAAGGTGATCAGGGCAGCCCACCAGGGGGGGAAGGTGCGCCAGAAGGCGTTCGTGAGCAGGGCGAGGCGGGTGGACGGTGTTTCGGGCCGCATCCACAGGGGCAGCAGAAACATGTAGACGAAGGCGATCAGGGGGACCCAGGCGAGCAGGCGCGAGCGCAGGGGCCTGGGCCGGATGCCGACGCGCAAGAGAAGCCAGCGGGCTAGATCCTGCAGGGCGACCATATGACAGCCCCAGCCGCAGAAGAAACGTCCCCAAAGAAGGGTGGCCAGGGACGAGGCGGCAAAGAAGATCAGGCCCGCGTTGACGATGCCCTGCTTGGTAAAGGCCATCGCCTCGGACGGCTCGAGGGGACTCACGGTGCGCCCCACGAGCCACCAATGGGTCAGATGGGCTGTGATGGCCAGATGCACCACCACGAGTACCCACGCCCGGCGCACCCCCATGCGCGAGCGCACTCGCCCCCCGCGACCGATCTCCTTAGGGGTGCAGCGACCCATGGAAACAGCCTACCCGGATGGCAGGAGGCTGACGATGGAGCTTGACCTGTCCCCTGTGTCCGCGGCTGCACGGGATCGACCCCCCACAAGCCGGTGTGGCGAGGGGGGCCGATCCGCGGGGATGGGTGCCCTAGAACTCGGGATCTTCGGAGAGACCTCCACAGCGGGATCCGGTGCTCGCTCCCCGGATCGGGGTTTCCCAGACCGCCAAGTTGTTGGCGAAAGTCGGAGCCGGGAAGGCCGAGGCGTGGGCCGCTCCCAGGAAGGTCGAGTCACCCACATAGCGTGCGGTGTAGGTCCACTCGACATATTTCGAGCCGGCGGGGACGGAGGGAGCGGGTACCCAGAGGCGGGCGGTACCCCAGGAGCCCGACGAATCGAGTTTGGGCCTGAGCGTGAAGGTCGTCGTCCCGTCGGTCAGGGTCAACTCGACCCGCAGACCCGGTTGACCGACGAAACTGATGGCATGGTAGTCCTTCTGGGTGACCACGATCGGCAACTCGACCACCAGGGGCAGGCGCGACCCGGGATCGAAGATGTCGGTGTAGTCGTCGGATCCGGGAGCCGGAGGACGCCGGTGAACACGGTGGTCGTCCAGGGTGGACAGGTCGTTGAAGACCATGTTGAGGAGGTCTTCATCGCTCGGTGTCGAACCGGCGACGGTGTTGTCGTTGTGACCACCCCGGTAGAAGATCTCGACCCAGAGGGGAAAGCCGGCGGCTTCGAGGGCTTCGATGTACTCTACGTGCTGGATGAAGGATCCGAAGTGGTCATGGGTATCGAACAGGAGCACGATACGAGCCTGATTCTGGTCCGGCTTGCCGGCATGTTGAGCGGGGTGCAGCGGTGAGTTCTTCAGCCCTGCGGGCAACGTTCCGCTTGGGGCGCCATCCAAGTAGCGGCTCGACAGAAGTGCATTGGCATCCGCTTCGGCACGCGTAGGGGGGTTGTAGAGGTTCTTGATGGTCACATCGAGGGCGGATTCGCCCGAGGCGTTGGTCCAGCCGGGTTGCCACGAATCGGGGTCTCCGGTCAGTTTGATCAGCGCCCCTTGGGCGGCCTTGTAGGTGGCCGACAAATAGTCGTCGACGGACTGGGCGAGCCACGTCTGAGGATCGAGAGCACGCACGTAGGCAGCGCTCCAATCGAGGCCGTAGGGGTTGGAGGCGAGTTCCAGAGCGCAGGTTCCCCCCTTGGATTGGCCCGTGAAAACGACGCGGTGACGGTCACCACCGTAGCTCTGGACCAGATCGAAGACCTTCTCGGCTCCCCGCTGGAGGGTGGACTGGAGGGCTCCAGAGACGCGCGTTGCGCCGCAGTTCCAGATCACGCCCATGGCCAAGCGCCCTTGTCCTTCCAGGTTGGAGAGGATCCCGAGGTAATCGGGACCATTCACCGTGAAGGTGTTGACATAGATGTCATAGAAGCCGTTGAAGAGGATGGGATAGCCCGGCCCGTCCGGTTGACGAACCCAGTGGGGAGGCAGGAGCAGGGTGGCCAGGCTCTCTTCCTTGCCGGGAATCGTGGGGTCGTCGTAGGGGACGATATTGGCGTGGACGATTTGGAGCAGGGGCGCATCCTCGAGCAGAGTTGCGGCGGCCGTGGCCGGGTTGCGGTGAGCCAGGGGCCATCCCGTCGCGGCCCGAACTTGGTCCGAGAGCGCGATCGCCGCCAGCGGGGTCGGGGTGTGGTCGGTGAAGTTCTCGCCGATGTAGACCTCGAAGGCGGGCTTGGAGTAGTTGTCGTAGAGTCCGCTCCCGTCCGAGAAGAGGGCGAAGGTATCGGTCGGAAAAACCCCTCCCGGTGGGGTGATGCCCGTGGCGGGGATTTCGACGATCTCCCCGCTCGAGGGATCATAGTCGATGACCGCAATCGCGTCGGTGGCATTGGGTGACTGATGACCGCGGGGATAGGCGGCGTTCATCTCCCAGTGGCTCACGAGATCGACATCCTGAAGGAGTTGCTCGCTGACGACGACGCACGGGCCGATCAGCGTATTCGTCGTGGAGACCTCGTTGGTGGTCGTGTTGACCGTCGTGCCGAGGTAGATGACCTGGCCCGAGGGTTTCTCCAGCGCGATCTTGATCGAGCTGAGACCACCAGGCTGGTTTCCGAGCCAGGTGAGCACCTCCCCGTTCACCGGCAGGGTGATGGTCAGGCTCTCCTTGCTGCGGAAAGGACTCAGGGGAACGTGATTACCCGGTACGAAGAGGTCCCCGGGAAGGGAACCGGATTGTTCGAAGGCCGGGCAGAGGGGAGCGAAGGAGAGTGCGAGAGCTCCCAGCAAGAGGATTTTCATGGTGAAGGTTTCCTGAGAGGGGGAACAGAAGAGGGGTAACCGCCCATGTTTCTTCCCTCTCGTGCAGTTGAGACCCTCCCCGAAAAGACCTGTCCTGTCCCTGCGCAGGGTTGTGAGAGCACTCCTGGCGGCTTATGGGGCCTCAGCCATGTTCACCCCCCCAGCTCCCCCTTCGGTCCCGCTTCGGGACGGGGCTGGTGCAGGCCGCAGGGCCTGCCCGAAGTGCGCTGCACGACTCGGCTGGGGGGTTCTGCTGACTTGAAGCCGTATGCTCGACAGCCCTGGGGGAGCTTCGGTTCCCAGGTGATGAAGAAGTGCCGGCAGGTTCGGCAGTTGGGAGGGGTCCGGCACTCGGAGGGGGAGGGCTCGCTCACCCCTCCAGGGTGGACGCTCGCCGAGCCGATGGCAAACTTGAAGGAGCCATGATGCGTCGCCTGGAGATCGAGGCCCTGCGTGCAGCCGCCGAGCGGAATGAGACCGAGGCGTTCTACGCCCTCGGCTTGGCCTACTACGAGGGCGATGGCGTCCCCCGCAATCGGCGTACAGCCCTGCGTTGGTTCCTTCGGGCCGCAGAGGCGGGCGACGAGGAGGCCATGTACGCCGTCGCCATCGAGCTCCTCGACGGTGAGGAAACCAGGCGCGAGCCCCAGACGGCGCTTCTCTGGCTCGAGCGTGCCATGGATCGAGGGCAGGGCAGCGCATACTGGCGCTACGCCCGAGCCCTGATCGACGGGGATGGTTGCGAACCGGATCGCGCGCGTGCCCTCGAGATCGCACGCCGGGGTTGGGAAGAGACCGGAGAGGGGATCTGTGCTGCCCTGGTGGCGGACCTACTCGACTCCGAGGAGGGCAAGGGACGGGAGGCGCTGGCCTGGTACCGCAAGGCGGCGCGTGGCGGCGACCCCGATGCGATGGTGATGCTCGGCTACCGCCAGCGTTACGGTCAGGGTGTGCCCCAGTCCCTGAGCGGCGCGGTGCGCTGGTATCGACGTGCAGCTCGCCAGGACCACGAGGTAGCTCTCTCGAACCTCGCCATCTGCTACGAAAACGGCGAGGGTGTCGCACCCGATCCGCGCCGGGCCTTCCGGCTGCGGGTGCGGGCCGCCGAGCTGGGTCACGAGGATTCCGCCGTTTGGGTCGCCCACGCCTATATCGACGGCTATGGAGTTGAGCGCGACATCGCTCACGGGCTCGCCCTGCTCGAACGTCAGGCCCAGGACGATCCCCAGGTGGCCTACGAGATCGGTCAGCGTTTTTTCGAAGGTCAGGGGGTCGAGCGCGATCGCGAGCGGGGCCTGGCCTGGCTGCGGCAGGCCGCCGAGCGTGGCGATGCCCTGGGTCAGGTCTACCTCGGCGTGCTCCACTGGTACGGCGATGGGGTCGAGCAGGATCGCAGCCGCGGGCGCGAGCTCTTCGAGGCTGCCGCGGCCCAGGGTGATGAGCAGGCGCTCTACAACCTGGCTCTGGCCTACGAGAACGGCGAAGCCGGCGTGCAGCGCGATGCGGACAGGGCGCGAGACCTGTTGACCCAGGCAGCCGAGAGTGGCCACGGACGCGCCGCCTGCCGCCTGGCCGAGGTCTACCTCTTGGGTGATGGGGTCGAGACCGATCCCGTCCGGGCGCGGAGCGTGCTCGAGGCGGCCGTGCGGGCCGAGGACGGTGATGCCCTCTTCCTGGCAGCGGAGCTCTGGCGCGACGGCCTGGGCGGCCCCAGGGATCTCCTGCGGGCCCTGAGTCTCTTCGAGCTGGCCGATCTGCGAGGCCACCCCGCGACTACGGAGATTCGCCGCCTACGTCGAGAGCTGCGCCACGGCGGCTGAGGGCCACAGCGGGGCAGGCCCTACATCAAGAGCGTCGTGTGCTTGGGGCCGAACAGCCCCTTGAGCCGAGCCATGACGTTGGAGTGGATCTGGCAGACACGACTCTCGGTCAGTGAGAGCATCTCGCCGATCTCGCGCATGGTGTGACCCACCTGGTAGTACTGCTCGATGATGAAGCGCTCCTTGTGGGTCAAGGAGCGGGTCATGTAGCTCATCATGTCGCGCTTGTTGAGCTCGCCGATCGGATCGGTGGACTTCTTGTCCTCGAGCACGTCGACCTTCTCCATCGAGCTGTCGTCGTCACGGTCCTCCCACTTCTCCGAGAGGGAGTACATCGACTTGGCGCTGGAGGCCTCGATCTCGCGTGAGAGCTCGGCATGGTCCATCTGCAAGGCCGCGGCCAATTCAGCGTGCGTAGGTTCGCGGCCGTACTCGCCGGTCAGTCGTTGCAGCATCTTGTCGATGCGGCTGGCCTTGAGGCGCACCAGGCGCGGGACCCAGTCCTGGGAGCGTAGCTGGTCGAGGATCGAACCTCGGATGCGAGTCGTGCAGTAGGTCTTGAACTTGATGCCGCGAGAAGGATCGAAGCCGCGGATGGCGTCCATCAGGCCGAAGAGCCCCGCGCTGACCAGATCATCGAGTTCGATCGACTTGGGCAGGGTCTGGAGCAGGCGCTCTGCGATGTACTTGACGAGCGGATAGTGGCGCTCCATCAAGATGTTGCGCAGCTTTTCGACCATCTCCGCATCGGATTTCTTGCGGGCGAGTTGGTACAGGCCCCACAGCTCTTCGGTCGGGCGCTCCTCGACCGGCAGGGGGGGGGCAGGCGGGGCGGCCTTGCGTCGCAGCGTCTTCTTCTTGACGGCTTTCTTGGCGACCTTCTTCTTGGTACTTGCCGGCGTGGCAGCCGCCCGAGTTTTCTTCGGAGCGGCTTTCTTCTTCTTCGCGGTGGTTTTCTTCGGACTCATCGTCCTGTCAGACCTTCATCAGTGCATGGACCGGCACATCGAGCCGCTGCCTTCCGGGCAGGAAGGAGAGCTCGATCACGAAGGCGCAGGCAACGGGCTCCCCCCCGACGCGCCGCACCAACTTCAGAGCAGCCTCGGCGGTACCGCCGGTGGCGAGCAGGTCGTCGACGATCAGTGCCCGGGGACCGGGCTCGAAGGCGTCGACGTGAATCTCGATCGTGTCCTTGCCGTACTCGAGTTCGTACGACTCCGACGCAGTCTTCCAGGGCAGCTTGCCCGGCTTGCGGATCGGCACGAAGCCCTTGTCCAGGTGGTGAGCCAGGGCTGTCCCGAAGATGAAGCCCCGCGACTCGATGCCCACGACCAGGTCGTAGCTCTCGGGATCGACCAGTTCGGTCAAGCCCTCGATCGACCGTCGCAGGCCCTCGGGGCTCTGCAGGAGCGGTGTGATGTCCTTGAAGAGGATGCCCGGCTTGGGGAAGTCGGGGACGTCACGTATGTAGGGCTCGATCGACACTGCTCCTCCGAGTCGGAAGCGGACCGGCAGGGTTGCACCGGTCCACCACGGGCCACCGGCCCTCGGGGATCGCTCCCTGGGGACTGGACTCTGCCGCTCTCGTTCTTCGGCGCCCTCCGCCCGTGGCTGGAGGAAGAGTCGGTTTTTCCTGGCGGGGAGGAGCTCCAGAGGACTCTAACTCCTTGATTGTGCGATACTTATGTTCTTGGCGGTGCCAGCCCCGTCTCGCGTTTCCAGAAGAGCACCTCCGCCGCCGCGATCACGGCGAACAGGACTCCCACCCAGCCCAACTCCGCCGGGTCCGTGCGCAGGAGGTGGATGACGAGCAGGGTGACCGTCGTCCCCATCAGGACCAGGCTGGTGAGCACGATCGAGGGCCGGCTGCGGGTCGTCTCGCGCAGGCGGTAGTTGGCCAGCGAAACGGCCATGGAGACCAGGAGGAAGACCAGGCTCGAGAAGGTGGCAATCGTCTCGAGGCCGCTCAGCACGGTGAAGGCCAGGGCGCAGGCGGTCAGCACGAGGACCGCCACCCAAGGGACCCGCTCCTTGGTGCGGAACGAGAAGGCGTGCGGCATACGCCGACTGGTCGCCATCTCCGCCATCATGCGCGAGGCGCCGAAGGCGGTCGCATTGATGGCCGAGGAGGTGGCCAGAAGCGCTGCCAGGTCGACCAGGACCGTTCCCGCAGCCCCCAGGCTGGGGCGCGCCGCTTCGGCCAGGGCGTACTCCTTGGCCTGGACGAGCTCGTTCACCGAGAGGTTCCCGATCGCTACCAGCGCGACCAGGAAGTAGATCAACGAGGTGATCAGGATCGAGCCGTAGATCCCAAGGGGGATGTTTCGGCGAGGGTTCTTGGTCTCGGTCACGCCGTTGGTGATCAACTGGAAGCCTTCGAAGGCGACGAAGATCATCGCTCCGGAGACGAAGATCGAGCTGGGCCCCTTCTCGAAGAGTGGCGTCAGGTTGGCGGACTGGATGCCCCGGATCCCCGCGACGGCAAACAGTCCCAGCAGGATCACCTTGGTGTAGACGATGAGGTCTTCGGTACGACCGCTCGTGCGTGCTCCCAGGAGGTTGACCACCATGAAGAAGAGCAGCACCCCCGCCGAGAGCGTCATGCGCAGGGCCCCCGAATCCGATCCGCCGAGCAGGTGCGCGCCGTAGGCCCCGAAGGTGAAGGCATAGAGGGCCAGGGTGCCGACATAGCCCACGATGACGGTCCAGCCCGCGATTCCGGCGATGTTGGGCCGGCGGGGAAAAGCGCGCTCCAGGTAGGTGAAGCTGGCACCGTCGGACTCAAAGCCCAGGGCCAGGCGGATGTAGGAGTACCCCGCGGCTAGCGCGACCAGGCTTCCGATACCGAAGGCGAGGGGCGCTGCATGTCCCGCGATCCCCACCGCCATGCCCAGCACCGAGAAGATGCCACCCCCGATCATGCCACCGACGCCGATGGCGATCAGTTCGGGGAGTCCGAGGCTACGCGATGAGGTCTCTTGGCTCGCTTCCATGGCCGGAGCCTAAGCCAAGCTCCCTCCAAAGCCTGCCCCTGAAAGCGCTACATCTGTTCCGGAGCTTGGACCCCAAGGAGTGCCAGACCGGCACGGATGACCGTGCGTGCGGAGCGAGCCAGGGCCAGCCGTGCGGAGGTGACGGCGGCTGCTTGGCCGAGTACGCGGGACTTGGCCACCCAGGAGTTGACCTCGTGGCCCAACCCGAGCAGATAGGAGGAGAGGATCGAGGGTTCCGCCTCCCGCGCAGCCTGCTCGATCACGCGCGGATAGTGCCCCAGTCGCACGAGGATCGGTGCTGCATCGGCAAGGGCACTCCAATCCGGCTCCACTTCGCCCTCGCCGCGCTCTTTGGCCTTGCGTTCGATCGAAGCCAGGCGGGCGTGGGTGTATTGCAGATAGGGGCCGGTATCGCCCTCGAAGGAGACGACCTCCTCCCAGGTGAACTCGATGTCCTTGACCCGTTCGCGCTTGAGGTCGTTGAAGACCACCGCGCCGACTCCGACCATCTCGGCGATCTCCGCGGCGTCGGCCAGTTCGGGATTCTTGGCGGCGATGACACGCGCGGCTTCTGCGGCGGCCTGGTCGAGGACCTCCTCGAGGAAGACGACCCGCCCCTTGCGGGTGCTCATCTTGCCTTCGGGAAGGCGCAGCATGCCGAAGTCGATGTGCTCCATGCGCGGCTCCCACTCCAGGCCCATGCGCCGCAGCACGTACTTGAGTTGGCGGAAATGGAGGCGTTGATCTCCGCCCACGACGTAGAGGCAGCGCTCGAAGTGGTAGAGCTCCCAGCGGTGGAAGGCGGCGGCTAGGTCCCGGGTGGCGTAGAGCGTCGTACCATCGGTCTTGCGCAGGAGGCAAGGCGGGCAGTCCTTTTCGAACTCGTCGACACGCACGATCAGCGCGCCCTCGGACTCCTCGGTCACCCCGGCATCGATGATGCGCTGGATCGTCTCTTGGAGGTGGGATTCGTAGAAAGCCTCGCCGCGCACCTCATCGAAGCTGACGCCCAGGCGCGAGTAGATCTTGTCGAACTCGCGCAGGGAGAGTTCGGTCAGGCGCCTCCAGGTCTCGCGCACCGGCCCTTCGCGGCCGCTCTCCAGTTCGCGGAATGCGGCACGGCCTGCTTCGGCCAGCTCCGGATCCTCTCCTTCCTCCTCGTGATAGCGCACATAGAGCTTGAGCAGGCTCTTGATCGGATCTCCTTCGAGATCGACCTCATCGCCCCAGCGATCGACGGCGGCGACCAGCTTGCCGAACTGGCTGCCCCAATCGCCGATGTGGTTGATGCCCACCGTGCGGTAGCCCAGGGCGTCGTGCAGCCTTTGGATCGCGGCCCCGATCACGGTCGAACGCAGGTGGCCGACCGACATCGGTTTGGCGATGTTGGGGGAGGAGAGATCGATCACGACCGTCTTGCCGGCGCCGAGATCGGAATGGCCGTAGCGCTCGCCCGCGGCCTCGATCTGGCCCACGATCGTGCGCGCCAGGAGTTCGCGGTCGATGGTGAAGTTCAGGTAGGGGCCGGTCGCCCTGACCTCGATGCCCTCGATCTCGAGGGAGCCCTCCAACTCGGCGGCGATCTTGGGGGGGGCGTTGCGCAGGACCTTGGCGAGCTGGAAGCAGGGGAAGGCGATGTCGCCCAAGCTCGCGTCTCGGGGGGTCTCCAGGCGCAGTTCGGAGGGGTCGAGCCCCGTCTTGGCGGCCAGGGCGCTGCGCACGGCGTCGTGGAAGGGTTGCATGGGGCGCGGAGGAT
>JALWOP010000049.1 GCA_027083445.1 Planctomycetota bacterium
GAAATTCGGCGGGAGGGGCTGGCCGGTGGGCGGGATCCCCTCACCACCAGGGGTGCCCGGCTCGGGCTCCGAGGGCTCCTCGGGAGGGAGCGGAGGTGGCTCCGGCGCGTGCTGGGCCCTCGAGTAGTCCATGAGCTTGGGTGGCACCGGCTTGCCTGTGGGCGGGATCCCGTCGCCACCTGGCGTCCCGGGCTCCGGGCTCGAGGGTTCCTCGGGAGGCAGCGGTGGAGGCTCGGGGGCCGCCTGGGGCGCCCCGCCGGCCAGACCGCCCCACACGCCCTGGGAGAAGGAGGGCCCGGGGTTGGGGCGGCGCGACGCCACGGTGGACCCGATGGGCCTGCAGACGTTGTTGTGGCAAGTGGTCCCAGGCGGGCAACACACGCCTGGCAGCGAGCACCGGCGGCCGGCGGGGCACCCCGAGCGCGCGACCCCTCTGCGAAAGGGCCGCCGAGGGCGCCGCGGGAAGCTGTGGACATGGGCGGACGCGCGAAACATGGGGCAAGCATACCGCTTGACGGGGCCTCGCGTTGTGCGATAACGTGTGCGAGCCCTTCTGGGCGAGGCGCACATGACCCAGACCGACCGGAGGCGGCCTTGATGCCGCTGCTCCCCTACTTCCTCCAGCAGGTCCTCGAGGACCGTTTTCGGCCGATCCGCCGGGTCGACCTGGCCACGAGCCGGAAGGTTCTGCGCCAGATCGCGCCCACCTGGTCCGGCGGCCGGCGGCGCCCTCTGCGGGCTATCAACCGGATCATCGTCCACCAGACGGGGATCGAGTTCGGGGTCAACGACAAGCAGGTGAAGCGCGCGGGGTCCATCGCGGAAGCCCACCGGCGCCGCTTCCTCAAGGTGAAGTACCACTACGTGGTGACGACGGCGGGAGAGGCCCTCCAGATCCATCCGCTCGAGCGTCACACCTACCACGCGGGCAAGCGCGCGAACCGGTGGACGGTCGGCGTCGCGTTCGAGGGCCGCTTCCCGCGGTTCGAGCGGGAGCGGGCCGACCGCCACACGAAGCTGACGAGCTTCATGCTCGACGTCTACTCGTCGGCGTTCGCATCGATCCTCGAGGACATTCATTTGATCCTGCGCACCGCCGAACCCGGGATGGCGGAAGGCCTCCCGGTTTCGACCCACCGCCAGATCTCGAAGAACCGCAAGGCCGACCCCGGCGAGCTGCTGATGCAGAGGGTCGTGATCCCTGCGATCCCCAGGACCCCCGCAGCCCTCGACCTGGACTGGGTCGTGGGCTCCGGGTCGAAGGCGCCGAAGGAGTGGAGGCCCGGGTGGGGGGCATGACTTGCGAGTGGTCCTTGCGTGCGCCGGCGCGGCCTATCCGACGCATGGTGTCGTACTACGGGGGGAAGTACGGTGCGGCAAAGTACTACCCGCCGCCCGCGTACCCTACGGTCGTGGAACCTTTTGCCGGTGGCGCAGGCTACAGTTTGTGGTGGGGCGTGGATGAGGCGGTCTTGATCGACAAGTTCGAGAAGATTGTCGCGGTATGGGAGTGGCTGATCGCGGCCGATCCTGAGGACATTCTGGCGCTACCCATGGTCGATGAGGGGGAATCTGTGGACGACTACGGCCTGCAAGGAGCAAGACGCTGGTTTGTAGGGTGGTGGCTTTCGTCGGCAGGAGTGGCGTCCCCCGTGCTTCGACCGTCGAAGTTTGCGCAGATCAATAAAAAGACGGGCGCCTGGGGCTCCTACTGGAGCCCACAGTTGAGGGCTAAGATCGCGCGTGACATTCCGAGGCTGCGCCGATGGGCCGCGTGTGTTGGAGACTATCGGAACGCCCCGGATATTGAGGCCACATGGTTCATTGATCCTCCCTACCAAGAGGCAGGAAGGTACTACCCCCGCGGATCCCGGGGGATCGACTATGCCGATCTGGCGGAGTTTTGCCGGACGCGTCGAGGCCAGGTTATCGTCTGTGAAAATGAAGGCGCCGACTGGCTCCCGTTCCAAACCTTCCGCTCTTGGAGCTCAGGGTTCGACGGTGCGGGGAACGCGAAGAGCACGAAAGAAGTCATATGGACGAACGACGCATGGTAGGGGAGAAGAAGCGCAACGCAGCCATGACCGAGGCACGCCTGGTGAAGGCCCCTGGGGCCCCCCGGGGAGGCTGGCAGACCTGGGTGGCTATGACTCGGTTCGGGGAGTGCGGCACGATCATGTTCTCGGAACCGCAGCTGACGGGGGGCGCCGCGTGGCGGAGCGCCTGCAAGATGATCGCGGCGTACCCCCACGGCCGTTGCCCGCTGTGCTCAGAGCCTGTCTCGAAGGGGGCGTAGGTGCGCGGTGGATGCGATCTATACAGACATCGACCGCAGGGCATGCGCGGTGCTCCGAGACCTCGTCGACCGCGGCGAGCTCCCGGGAGGGTTGGTCGTTGAGTCGGACATCCGAAGCTGGCACGCGCCCCGCGCCGCGACCGTCCATTGGTTTGCGGGGGTCGGAGGGTGGCCGCTCGCCCTCCGGCTCGCCGGATGGCCCCCAGACCGACCCGTCTGGACGGGGAGTTGTCCGTGCCAGCCGTTTTCCCAAGCGGGCAAGCGCCGCGGTGCAGACGACCCTCGACACCTGTGGCCTGTCTGGTGCGAGCGCATCGCGGAGTGCCGCCCTCCAGTTCTGTTTGGAGAGCAAGTTGCGAGCCCTGACGGTCGGGCGTGGTTCGCCGCTGTACGAGCTGACCTGGAAGACCTGGGCTATGCCGTTGGGTGTGCCGATCTGCCGGCTGCATGCGCAGGCGCGCCCCACGGACGCCAGCGTCTGTTCTTCGTGGCCCACCGTCACGACGCAGGACAACGTCCAGATCGGAGGGTCGGCGCCGGGGAAGCGCGGGACGACGCTTGCCGGGGCGTCCCAGCTCGAGGAGCCGGCCCCGTGGGGGACGGTGACGGGCCATGCGGGGACGCGCCCGGCACAGGACGTGTCCGAGGCGAAGCGCAAGCTGGCCGCGGACGGCGTGAAGATCGGCGAGGCGGTCACCCAGCTCGCGCACCAGGTGCTGGGGTTCGAGTTGATCTCCCCTTGGGCGACGCCCACCGTGGCAGACGCAAAGTGGGGGTGCTCCCCCCAAAGCAAGGTTGCCGCACGCTCGGGCAGCATGGTTTGCCGGCAGTCCCTTGGCGCTACGACACCTGGGTCCGGTGCGCCGACGGGAAGACGCGGCCGATTGAACCCGGAACACTGCCGTTGGCTGATGGGGTTCCCAACAGGATGGCTCAGATCGCTTTGTACGGAAACGCCATCGTCCCGCAAGTCGCCGCGCTCTTCGTGATGGCTTTCATGGAAGCAGAAGAGGAGAAACCATGGATCACGTAGACGAGTGGAACGCCAAGCACCCTACGGGGACGCGCGTGCTCTACTTCCCGACCGCCGGCAGCTTCTCCCATATGAGGACGACCACGCGGTCGTACGCCTGGCGCCTTGCAAGCGGCGATCCCCTGGTGAAGGTCGAGGGGGTCGTCGGCGGCGTCTCCCTCGAGCATGTTGTGCCGGAGGTCGAAGCGTGAGGGTCTATATCAAGCTCAAGAAGGGGGCGCCGGGGTGCGTGGACTGCCGCCATATGGTCCAGTTCGGTCCGTTCGGCGCGAACGCAACCACGCGGACAGTGCAGGACGCCGTCCAGAACAGCCTGGCGTGGCGCTGCCCCACGCACCGGTTTAAGATCGTCGGGGGCACCGGCCAGAAGCGCGACCCGATCCTAGTGGAGGTCGTGGAGGGGGATGCGCCGTGAGCACCCCTATCAGCTCGATCCCCGACCGCTGGGCCGAGGCGGACGCCGCCAGCGTCCACGCGCTCCGAGGCGACCACGACCTCGAGCGCGTGGGCCCCCTGCTCCTGCTGCTTGGGTCAGACGGAGACTGGTACCCCCTTGACCTTGACGAACCTGAACCCCCGAGACCAGAGGAGGCCGCATAGTGGAAGCCAAAGTGCTCGCGATCCAAGAAGGGCACCTCACCTACTTGTACGAGAAGGGCAACGGCTGGGAGTCCTGGCGCTGGGTGTTTGAGACGTCTGACGGGTTTGAGCTGTCGCCCGTCTACAGGAGTTACGAAGCCGCGCGAGACGGCTTCGAGGCATGGCAGGAAGCGGAGAACTGACCCATGAGTACCTACGATAAACCAGGCTCGTTTGGTATGTGGGGGCCCACATCCCCCGGGGGTTTCGGGGAACCGATGACGCCCCGTAGGCCCGAACCCCCTGAGGGGATCTGCTGGAAGGAGTACTCGACGCCAGAGTCCCCCTGGGATATTCGGATCTGCCGGCGACCAAAAGGCCACTCTGGCCGTTGCGGGCTTCTTACTGAGGCGGAAGGCGTCGCGCTTTTGCAGGCGAAGCAGGGTGCTGCCGCTGCGAAGAAGCTCGAGGATGCCGTCCAGAAGCTGGACAGCGTCACGCACGAGGTTCGGGAGGCCTCAGCGAAGGCCGAGCGGAACCTTGCCGCGTTGATCGAAAGTCTACCTGCAGAGTTCCGCGCTCTCGAGCGCGAGAGGTCCCGCGCCAAGCACCGACGACGCTGGTTCCGCGCGAGCACATAGCCCTCGGAGAGTCCAACCATGATCTCGAGCAAACCTTTCTCCACGATCCTCTCAGAGAACGCCGACCAGCTTGCGTTCGACGCGGGGGTGGCCGCAACCGTGGCAACCCTCGCCGTGATCTGGGTAGCTCTCAGGGCCCAACTCAAGAAGGGATACAGCCACTTCCGGGGGAGTTGGGTGACTCTGGCTGCGTTTTTTTGGATCGCCGTTGCATTGTTGCCGGCCCTCGCAACCTTGGTCTATGACTGTATGCAGCCTACACGGTGACCTTTGCCGAAGCACATGCGGCCGAACGCGATAGGTCCCACACCGCCACATAGCACACTCGGAAAGTCCAACGATGATCTCGAGCAAACCTTTCTCCACCATCCTCTCAGAGAACGCCGACCAACTCGCGTTCGACGCGGCGGCGACCGTCGTCCTGGCGATCGTGGTGCTCCTTTGGGCCGCGGTGCGCGGCACGCTGCCGGCCGAGTACCGCGAGGGCACCGCGTGGCTTGTGGGTATGGCTGTCCTGTTTTGGCTGGCGATTGCGTTCATCCCGGCCGTCGGCGTCGTGGTTTACGCTTGGGTGAGGGGGGTCTTGTGACCTTCCTCGAAGCACTCGAGGGTGCCGAGCACGGCACGCGCCTCCGCCCCAAGGCCTGGCGGCGCTCGGGGTTCGCGGTCGTTGTCGACCGCGGGCGGTTGCTCCTCGACCTCCCGGCAGGCCACGCAACCTGGGAGCCCAAGGTCGCCGATCTGTCGGCACCGTGGGAGGAGGTCTCTTTGAGCACGATCCACGCCGAGAGGACGGTCCTCGGTGTCTAGGCGTTCCCCCCAGGTTGCTCGAGGCGACCGCTGGGCCCTGTACTGCGGCAGTTGGCAGGAGACGACCCCTGGGGCCTTCAAGGCGGATGCCCTCGTCACAGACCCGCCCTACTCCGAGCGGACGCACAGCGGCCACCGTGTCGAGGGGAATGACGGCTATACACGCCAGGACCTGGGCTACGACAGTTGGGACCCCGAGACAACTGCCGAGCTCCTACCATGGGTCCGGGGGTGGGCGTGCATTATGAACAGCCACGACCAGCTGCCGGCCATCGAGGAAGCCATGGAGACCGCTGGGCGCTACGTCTTCGCGCCGGTGCCCATCGTGAGCGTGGGCTCGCGTGTTCGCTTCTCCGGGGATGGCCCTGCAAACTGGACGGTCTACATGATGGTGAGCCGCCCCAAGAAGAAGGAGTGGTCGAAGTGGCGGTCGCTCCCCGGAGCCTATATCGAGACCGGTCGCCCCGAGCCGTCTGTGATCTCCGGTACCAAGCAACTCCAGACCATGCGGAAGATCATCCGCGACTACACGCGCCCCGACGACACCGTCTGGGACCCCTACGCGGGCACGGGGACGACGCTCCTGGCGGCAGTCATGGAGGGGCGGAGAGCAGTGGGCTCGGAGGTCAACCCGAAAACCTGGGCCTGCGCTGTGAAGCGGCTCAAGAGGTGGGATGCGCAGCCGCAACTGCCGGGGATCTCTCTCGTGCCGGAGGAGTGCGCTTTGTGACCGACCGTGTACCCCCTGCAGTAGTCGAGCGCGCGCTCGAAAAACGCTACCCTCCCGACAAGTGGTGGATCGCCACCGAGGTGAGCTTCGGGAGGCGGCGATGCGACTTCGTGGCCGTCAAGAAGTTCGGCGACATGGAGCGCGTGGGGGTCGAGGTGAAGGTTGCCCGGAGCGACTGGCTCCGCGAACTCAACGACCCGGAGAAGGCCGCGGGAGCCATGAAGGTCCTTGACGAGTGGTACGTGGCAGCGCCCCCGGGAGTGGTGGAGGTTGCCGAGCTCCCGGCGCAGTGGGGCCTCCTCCAGCTCACGCGAGCTGGCAACCTGCGGATCAAGAAGCGCAGCGACGTCCCCCGCAAGGGCGACCTATCGCGCTCTGTGGCCGCGGCTTTGATCCGCAGGATCGTCAGGGCTGAGGTTCGGGCAGCCGCGCGCGCTCAAGACGAGAGCGCGAAGCGTGCCCACGAGGAGTACCACCAGATCTTTCGCGAGGTCTACGGCCTGCGGATCGCCTGCAAGGACGCGGAAAGGGCGCGCGACCTCTACAAAGGGCGCGTCCAGAAGCTCGAGGAGTGCCTGCGGGCCCTCGGAGTCGATCCGGCCAAACTGCAGGGCTCCACCTCAGACCCTATCGCCCCCGCTCGGGACGTCCTGGCGGCCGCGACCCTCGGCGGGAAGGCCCTCAGGCACAAGCTCGAGGCGGCGCTCGCCGAACTCCACGGGGTCCTGGGCGCGCTCGAGCGCGTACGCGACGAGTGCTTCGACGACGTCCGCAAGGCCGGGGAGGCCGCCCTCGTGCTCGAGGAGCCACCCCCTGGTAGAGTGGGGGCATGAACGCCAGACACGCCTTCGAGAAGCTCATCGACGCCCTCGCCGCCATCGCCAAGGGACGCCAACCCACTCGCTCCCAGCTCGCCCTCCTGCACGGCTTCGTGGAGGGCTATATCACGGGCGAAGGTTACCCGTCGGCCCGCGATGTCTACCCGGGGAAGCCGAAGCTCACCGCCGCCTACAACGAGGGGATCCTGGCGGCGCAGGTTCCCTGGGCCGCGTTCGAGGCTGGCGAGATTGTGGCCCCGCCGGACGAGCCCGATATCGAGTGGGACTCCGACACGATCCAAGAGGTGGCGACCACCTTGCACTACCGGCGCGTGATCTGATGGCCCTTTGGTACCACGGCGGCACGACCTCTCGTCTGCGCCACAACCAGCACAGGTGGGACCGCGACCGCTCCGTCGCCAGCTTGAACGCTGAAGGCCCGGGACTCTACTTCACCACCGACCCCGACGAGGCCGCTGGGTATGGGCCGGTCGTGGTCGTCGCCGAGCTGAAGCGTGGCGCGGAGGTCCTCAAGCCCCGGCGCCCCCTCTTCGGCGAGCTTCTCGAGTTCTACGACATGGCCCCGGAGGACGACCAGGAGCGGTTCCTCTTGGATTGGGGTGGGGACTCCCCCGAGGAGACTCTCTCCCGCTACGCGCACGCGGATACCGCCCTGGACGCTTTCGTGCAGCTCTACGGCGACCTGCTGCACTACGACGCGGACGAGTACGTCAGTTCCATGCGGGCGCTCGGCTACGCGGCCGCGCTCGTGCCCCGGGAGGGGGCGGATCACCTGATCGTGTGGTACCCCGGCGCCCTTGATGTCCTTGGCGTGCTCGAGGCCGAGCCAGAGTAGACGCAGCGCGATGCGCCAGGTAAACTTGGCGCGAGGCGCCATGGATCTTGAGCAGTACACCCTCGTCACCTCCCCCGCATGGAACGCCCGCTGGCAGAGGGCACTCCTTCCAGCGGAGCCGCCCCCAGACATAGGCATCGAGAGGTGGCGCGCGGACATGGCACGGATCGCGGCGTACGCGGGCGTGTGTTCGGCGCGGAGGCCCGAGGAGGCAACGGTCGTGGCGCGACACCCCGACGGCACGGAGCGGTGCATGACCTTCGAGGATGTCGTTCGAGACCCCTGGCTGCACAAAGACCCCGAGCCCGTGCGACGCGCGGCCCGGTTTCTTTTTCGCCGCTTCGGGCTGCCGAGCCCCTGGATCGAGGTGTTCACCGGGGTAAGGGAGGGGCCGGAGTGACCCACGCGAAGCCGCTGACCTACGCGGACGTGCTGCTCACGACCCTGGTGCTCGTGGCCGTGGGGGAGTCCGCGCTCGCCCGGCGCGGGTGGCCCACGCCAGCCCGCGCGCTCGTGGTGCTGCCTGCCCTCGTACTCGCTCCGGCGGTGGGCGCCCTCCTTCTGCTCTTTGCGAGGCCAACATGACCCGGAATGACCGCTGGGAGCCACCGCCGCCCCCGGACATCGCCGAACTGGAAGGCGGAGCGCACGCTGAATGGGCTCTCCAGCGCCTGAAAGCACGCTGGATGGATCCATCCCGCCTGCCCTCCGCCACTCGGGCAAACCCCATGGGAGACATCGGCGACGCCTCCACCCTATCTCCTGAGAGGTCGTCGTGACCTGGGACGGCCATTGGGAACCACCCCCCGTCTCCGCCTTCATCCATGCGGCTGGGCTCCTCCAGGCCGACCGCCTGCTTCAAGGGCTGAAAGCCCGTTGGCGAGATCAGCTCCACGACCTCGGCGCCTCCCGGGTCGAGCCCCCGCCTACCCAGGCCGAGCCCCCGCCTACCCCTGCCTCCTAT
>JALWOP010000050.1 GCA_027083445.1 Planctomycetota bacterium
GGCCTGGACGATGCGGGTCAGGCCCGCTTTCCAGGGGGCGGGGCCGTGGGCCAGTTGGCCCTCGGTCATGTCGACCTTGACCGTGCCGTAGCCGTTCTCGTCGAGCTGCACCGGATCGCCGAGCGGGATCAGGCCATGGATGCCCCCCGAGACGCAGAGCACGCCACTGCCCATGAGGCGCTGCACCTCGCTTGTTCCGTAGAAGAAGAAGGCCGGCTCCCCGGGGACGCCATCCTCGATGCTGATGCTGAGGTCGTTGTTGCCGATACTGATGGGACCGTCGAGTTCGAGGCTGGCCGCCTTACCGGTGGAGTTGGGCGCCGACCAGCAGATGCGCTCCCCGTCCCCGGCAAAGCCCTTGAAGATGCGCACCCGACCGGCGAGCAATCCTCCGGCTCGGAAGTAGTGATCATTCCCGTGGGCCCACTCCGAGATGCCGTCCCCATCCATGTCCCCCATCAAGGCGCCCTGCCAACCGGGGTACTCGCGCCAGAGCATCGTGCCGGTACGACCGGAGAAGACGGCCGTGTTCCCGTTCGCCACAAGATTGATTTCTGGGTAATAGGTGTAGTAGGTCCTCCTGCCACGGGTCAAGAGATCGCCGACTCCGTCCCCGTTGACGTCTTGGCCCCCGTCCAGCCACCAGAAGGGGCAGCCCGCCGGAGATTCCGCCTGGGAGACCGGTCCGAGAACCAACTCCTTCAGGAAGTGGCCGTCCTTGCCCGAGAAGAAACGGATCCAGCCGCTACGTTCCGGGGTAATCGGGTCCCCGCTACAGAAATAGTGAAAGACGCCGCTGGCGGCAAAGTCCCCGATCCCGTCTCCGTCGAGATCCCCCATCCCGGCCACGCCGCGCCCCATGAAAGCCCAGAACCCCTCGTCGGGGGGATCGATGTGATAGAGTTCCCGGCCGGTCTTGCCCGAGAAAACGAATACTCCATATACGGAGGGTGCACCCACGACGTAGTCGTTGAAGCCGTCTCCGTCGACGTCGCCTAGGTTCGCGGCAGACATTTGGGCCTCTGCAGGGAAATCGTGGGAACGTATCCGGTGTCCGTCGGGACCACCGATGATCGAGATCTCCCCTTCATACTCCCATCCAGTAGCAAAGTCGTCGAATCCATCACCATCCACGTCACCGAGGGGCGCGATGTAGCTGCCGAACCACTCTTCGGAGAATTTCGAACCGATGATGTAGGTAAGCAGATCACCCGTCTTACCGCTCCAGACCCAGACCTCGCCGTCTGCGTTCAGGTAGCCACTCAGGGGGCTACCTGTGCAATAATCCGGCACTCCGTCGCCGTCGAAATCCCCGATCCCCTTGACGATCCACCAACCGATTTGGTGATGGAGTGGGCCGGAGTGCTCTCGAATGACCTCTCCGCTCGCGCCATCGACGACTAGCACAAACCCGCCGTATGGACCATGGGTATCGGTCCCCACAACGAAATCCAGCGTACCGTCGCCAGTCAAATCCCCCACCGGGGCCACGGAGTTCACTCTGTTCCCACTCACACGGCCCACGACCTCCATCAGCTGCTCCTGGGGGAAAGCCGGGGCAGAGAGCCACACGAGAGCCATTACAATCGCACGTTCTTGCATCTTCGCTATCTGCATCTCCGTACCCTCACTCCTTTCCGTACATCCGAATCCCGCCACTCAAGTCCGAGACCAGCAACTCCTTCTCCCCAGCCCGGCGCTGGGCCAGGTAGAATATCGCAATATCCCCGTTCTCGTAGTCGAGCGCTATATCGAAGAGGGGGCTGAGCAGCCCGTCGGCGGAGGACGTCGCTCGAATGGGAAAGGATGGCCTCATGCGACCGGTGGATACCTCAGAATGCGAACGCAGGAGAGAGTTCCACGATAGCAGGATATCTCGCGAGGGGGCAAGGATTCACTCGATTGCGGAGGGTAGTGGCGATGCGGGCTGCCCTGATTGAAACAGCGCCCTGCGCCGCCTTTGAAGGGGCGCAGGGCAGGGTCGAGAGAGAGTGCCTCCTTGGTTGCTAGGGCACGAAGGTGATGCGGTAGGCGTCGGTCAGGCCGAAGCCGGCGGGGCTGGCGGGGTCGCTGTACCAGGCCTGGACGATGCGGGTCAGGCCCGCTTTCCAGGGGGCGGGGCCGTGGG
>JALWOP010000051.1 GCA_027083445.1 Planctomycetota bacterium
GGGCGGGGGGACAGGGTTGGAGTCGAACCATCCCCCTCGGGGATGCACCCCGCGTGCCAAGGGGGCCTCCAGGAAACATAAGGCATTGTGGAATATAGACTTATGCCTACAAAGCGCTCTCCACAGACCCACCGATGTTCCGCGCCCGTATCATCCTTGCCCGCGCCCTTGGGGCAGGGAAAGCGCGCGGCAGGAGGGCTTTCCAGCCGATATCCTGGGGGTTGACGCAACCCCTGCCCGCCTCGACCGGTCCCACCGGGCAACCACGGCGGGCATCCACCAGGCCCCCTAGCCTCCGACCTTGAACGAGCCACCTCCGGCCCTCCTCGCGCTGCTGCCAGCGGGCAACCTGCATCCCTGGTTCGAGCATGCCCTCTGGCTGCTCCTCATCCTGGCCCTCTCCGGCCTTCTGGGCACCATGCGGGCCGCCCTGGGCCGAGCGCTGCCCTCGCGCGTGCTGGCCGACGCCGCAACGGGATCCCGCCGACGACGCCTGGAATCCCTGCTGGAGCGAGCGGACCGGCTGGCCCTCAGCGCCGGGATCTACAAGATCACCTGCGACCTGCTCTTCGTCGCCTTGCTCGCCGGGTGGCTGACCACCGACGGCACCTTCGATGCGGGGCACATCGCCCTGGCGGTCCTGATCGCCGCTCCGGCCCTGCTCCTGCTCACCGAGGCACTGCCCGCCTCCCTGGCCCGCGCCTGGGGGGACGGCCTGCTGCGGAGCACCCTGCCGATCTTCTATGTCTTCCAACTCCCGGTCTCTTGGCTGGTCGTCACCCTCGAAGCTCTGCGCGCCGCCGTCTTGCGCGCCATGCACATCGAGGATGAGTCGAGCTCGACCCGCCGCCTGGTCGAAGGGCTGCGCGAGGTGGCCGAGGGAGCGGAGAGCGCCGAGCTGGAAGAGTCCGAGAAGACCCTGATCGAGAACGTGCTCGACTTCCGCGGGGTCGATGCGGCGGAGGTGATGACTCCGCGCACCGAGATCGATGGGATCGCCCGCGAGGCATCCCTGACCGAAGCGGCCAAGCGCCTGACCGATGTCGGCCACTCGCGCATGCCGGTCTACGATGACTCGATCGACAACATCATCGGGACGATCAACGCCTTCGCCATCACACGCGCCCTGGTGGCGGATCACGCACCTCCCCTGCAGGACCTGGTTCAGCCGCCCCTGCTCGTCCCCGAGACGATGCTCGTATCCGAACTCCTCGAACGCTTCCGCAGCCAGAAGGAGAAGATGGCCATCGTCGTCGACGAGTACGGCGGCACGGCCGGCCTGGTCACCTTGACCGACGTCCTGGCTGAGCTCGTCGGCGAGTTGGAAGAGCACCCCGACGGCGAGGAACCGGTCCGCGAGGTCGATCCGGGCCTCTTCGAGGTCCAGGCCGGACTGCACGTCTCCGAGGTCAACGAGGCCCTGGGCCTACACATCCCCGAGGAGGAGGCCTACGAGACCCTCGGGGGCTTCGTCCTGGCGGAGCTCGGCCGCCTGCCCCAGGAGGGTGAGAGCTTCAGCCGGGACGACATTCTCTTCTCGGTCGCCGAGGCCAGCGACCGGCGCGTGCTCAAGGTGCGCGTGCAGCGCAGCGCCTGATGGCCGTCCGCTCGGGGAGGGCGCTGGTCTTGGGTCGCACCCCCTTTGGGGAGTCGTCGCTCGTCGTGCACCTGTTTACGGAGTCCTACGGGCGGGTACACCTCCTGGCCAAGGGAGCCTACCGCCCCACCTCGCGCTTCTTCGCCGTGCTCGACCTCTTCGACACCCTGGAGCTGGAGTGGTCGACTCCCCGATCATCGGAGCTGGGAATCCTACGTACGGGACGCATCGGTCGGCGTCGGCGCAGGATCACCGAGGACCTGGAGGCCTACCGGGCCGCCCTGACCGCCCTCGAGCTGTGCGATCTGGCCGTAAGGCCCGCCGATGCGAACCCGCGCCTGTTCGCCTCGATCGAGGGGCTGCTCGAGACCCTGGACTCGGCCCCCCCAAGGGTGCACCCGGAGCTGGCCCTCGTTGTCTTCGAACTCAGCTTCCTGCAGAATCTGGGCCTGGCACCCGCCTTGCGACACTGCGCGGCCTGTGGCGACGAGGCACGGCCCGTCTCCCCCGGCCGAGCCGCGTTCTCGGCGGGCGCGGGTGGACGGCTCTGCCAAGAACACGCTCGGGAAGCACGCAGGGCCGGCCGCCGGGTGGGTACCCTACCCCTGGATGTGCTCGACGCCGCGGCCGACCTGCAAGCTGGCCGCTCCTTGCCCAAGCTGTCCTCCGACCTGCGCCTGCGACTGCTTGACTTCGTCGCCCGCTTCCTCGATTACCACCTCGAGACCCGCCCCGTGGGTCACCGCCGTCTCCTCGCCACCGCCAACCGCAACGCCCCCAGTCCCTGATGCGTCTCCTCGCCCTCCTCTGCCTGCTCCTGGTCGGTGCCTGCTCTTCGGGACCGACCAAGCGCCGGATCCCTCCGCGCTTCAGCGTCGAAGAGGTGCCGGGTGCGATCGAGGCCTCCGCGCAGGATCTGGAGGCAGGCCGTTACGAGAAGGCCCTCGAGCGGCTGCGCTCGGCCAAGAACACCCCCGGTCTGCCCGCGCAGCTGCGCCAGGAGGTCCAGGTCGCCCTAGAGGGCGCAGCCGAAAAGGTCATCTCCCACTCCGAGGACTACCACGCCCTGGAGGAGCTGACCGATGTGGATATTCCCCGTGTCCTGGCGGTCGAGGCGGGCATCCGCGCGGCACGGCTGCTCTTCGCGGAGGGAGAGCGCATGCGCGCTTTCCGCCTTCTGCGTCGTCTCGACGGGAAGTTCCCGCGCCACCCCCGGCGCATGCAGGCCGCCAGCCTGCTCTTCGAGATCGGCAAGGACCTCGCCAATGACGATGGGCGCTACATGCTCATCTTCAAGTACAAGTCCAACGCCCCCCAGGTCCTGGAATACCTGGTGATGAATCACCCCTCCGCCCCTGAAGGCGCGGAGGCCCTCTTCATCCTGTCCCAGCTCTACCAGGAATCCCACCGCTACGAACTGGCGATCGAGAAGAACCAGGACCTGATCCTGTGGTTCCCCGACAGCCCCTATGTCGTCCGCGCCCAGGCTGCCATTCCCCACCTGCGCCTCGTGCGGCTGCGCAGCCCCGAGTACGACCGCAGCGAGCTCCAACGTGCCCGCCGTGAACTCGAGACCTGGCTGGAGGAACACCAGGCCAGCGCCGAGGCGAGCCTCGTGGACGAGGTACGCCGCGATCGACTGGACGCTCTACGCCGCCTGGCGGACAACGACCTGGTCGTGGCGCGCTTCTACCGGCGGGTGAAGGACCCAGCCGGCGCGACCTATCACGGTGAGCGTGCCCTGGAGTTGGCACGCCTGGGTGGAGACGACGAACAGGTCGAGGAGGTCCGCGCCTTCCTGGAGTCCCTCCCGGTGGCGACCCCGGCATCCGGGGGGGCTGAGATTCCCTGATGCGAACCGGCATGGGAGCCCTCGGGGGCCGCCTGGCCCTGGCCGCCCTACTCCTCGCCCAGGCGGGCTGCGGCTACTCGACCGGCCTGCGCCTGGCGCCCGGCTACGGCAGTGTCGGCGTCGAGATCTTCGGCAACGACAGCCAGGTGCGGGATATCGAACGGGACTTTCACACGGCCTTGACCGCCGTACTGCGCGACCGGCTCCAGGCGCCCCTGTCGGCCCCAGGAGAGGCGGATCTGGTTCTACGGGGGGATATCCTCGACGTACATTTCCGCCCCGGGATCCGCACGACGGGCAACGTCCTGGTCGAGACCGGGTTGACCGTGCGCGCCCGTGCCAGCCTCTGGGATCCCGAGCACGAGGAAGTCGTCGCCGGACCCGTGGTAAGAGCCACCCAGGTGGGCTATGCGGTCGACGACCCCGCCGGCGAAAGCGAGGCCCGACGCCGCGCCCTCGATAACCTGGCGGAGCGGGTCGTGCTCGACCTCCTCGCCCCCCTGAGCGTCCCACCAGACGCCTCCGTGACGGGAGAGGGCCCAGCCCGGCCTCCCAGACGGTAGATTGAGACCCCGGGACACCGGATACCCCGGGCAGTTTGATTCCCCCCGGCGGGCCCATGCTTCGGGCCACGCCCAAAGCGGCCGATAGAGAATCCATGTCGGAGACCCAGCAGAGCCCCCAGGGCGACAAGGCCCGCCGGCCCCGGCCGTTCGGCTCCTTCTTGCTCTTTTTGACCGTCCTGATCGTGGTCCTCTTCGCCTTTGGGAGCGACCACCTGACGGGCCCCACCGAGTGGTCCCAGGACCGCTTCTGGTGGGAGTTGCACACGGGCAACATCGAGAGCGTCGAGCTCAAGGGCGAAAGCGATGTCGTGGGTCAAACCCGCGACGGTGAAGCCTTCACCACCAGCCTGGCCGATCTGCGCAACCGGGAGCACGAAATCCAGCAGGCCAAGGCCAAGGGGGTGCCGATCAAGATCGACTCGGGCGACTTCGACGCCCTGCTCCAGGCGGGTCTGTTCGTGCCCGAGGTTCACCGGCACCTGATCCGCTACGAGACGGTCCCGGTACCCGTGAAGAGTGACGCGCCCCAGGGGAGCGAGCCCCAGGCAACCCGCACCCTCCAGGAAGACCGCTTCATCGTGCGGGGAACGACCGCCGGCTACGACCAATGGAAGGCGGCGGGACGCACGGCCCTCGCGGAGCGGCTGGGACTCGATCCGCGCCACTCCGACTCCAAGCTGGCCTGGCTCGAGGTCACCCACGTGCCCGACCTGGCAGCCCTCAAGGAACGCCTGTCCGCTCCGCCCTACGACTCCCAGGCCTACACCCTGAGCTATGACCCGGTCATGGGGCTGCGCTACGGCAAGGCCGACCCGACCTTCGGCTTGATCCTGATCACCTGGGGCCCCTGGCTCTTGATCTTCGGTGTCTTCCTGATCTTCATGCGCCAGATGCGCAACCAGGGATCGGGCGCCGGCGTGATGAGCTTCGGCCGCTCCCGCGCTCAGCTCTACTCCAAGGAGAACCACACCGGGGTCACCTTTGACGATGTCGCTGGCGCGGTCGAGGCCAAGGAAGAGGTGCGCGAGGTCGTCGAGTTCCTCAAGAACCCCGGACGCTTCACGCGCATCGGTGGACGCATCCCCCGCGGCGTCCTGCTGGTCGGCCCGCCGGGCTGCGGCAAGACCCTGCTCGCCAAGGCCATTGCCGGCGAGGCGGAGGTGCCCTTCTTCTCGATCTCCGGCTCGGATTTCGTAGAGATGTTCGTCGGAGTCGGCGCCAGCCGGGTCCGCGACCTGTTCAAGCAGGCCCGTGAGAACTCCCCCTGCATCATCTTCCTGGACGAGATCGACGCCGTCGGTCGGCGCCGCGGTTCCGGAATGGGTGGGGGGCATGACGAACGCGAGCAGACCCTGAACGCCATCCTGGTCGAGATGGACGGCTTCGGAACGGACGAAGGCATCATCGTCGTGGCCGCGACCAACCGCCCCGATGTACTCGATCCCGCCCTCCTGCGGCCGGGACGCTTCGACCGCGAGGTCGCCATCGACCTGCCGGATCTCGAGGGGCGCAAACAGATCCTCACGGTGCACCTCAAGAAGGTCAAGGTCGCCGAGGGGGTCGATGTGAACACCCTGGCGCGCAGCACGCCGGGATACTCCGGCGCGGACCTGGCGGCGATCGTCAACGAGGCTGCGATCATGGCTGTACTCGAGCACTGCGACGTGATCGAGATGCGCCACCTCGAGGAAGCGGCCGCCAAGGTGCGCTACGGTCGCAAGAAGACCAGCAAGAAGATCGAGGAAGAGGATCTAGCCATTACGGCCTTCCATGAAGCCGGCCACACCATCGTCGCAGCGAGCCTCGATGGGATCGACGTGCCGCACAAGGTGACCATCGTCCCCCGCGGACGAGCCCTCGGAGCGACGATGATGCTCCCCGAGAAGGAGAGCTACCACATGCAGCGCAAGCGCCTCCTGGCCCAGCTCGCGACGCTCTTCGGGGGCCGCATCGCCGAGGAAACCTTCGTCGGTGATATCTCGGCCGGTGCTTCGGACGACATTCGCCGGGCCACCGAACTCGCACGCGCCATGGTGACCGAGCTGGGCATGAGCGAAAAGGTCGGCCCGATCAACTACGCTGAGCGTCAAGGATCGGACTTCCTCGGGACCGAACTGATGGCCTCGAAGTGGCACTCCGAGGAGACCGCCCGAATCATCGACAAGGAGATCGAGCGCATCCTGCGCGAAGCCTATGAGCGGGCTCGCTCGCTGATCCATGCCGAACGCCCGGCGGTTGAACGCCTCAAGGAGGCCCTCTTGATCCACGAGACCCTGGATGCCGAGGAGATCCAGCGCTTGATCGAGGGTACGGCTCCCGCCGACCTGCGCCCGGATGAGCCCCCCCCCACGCCCGACGCCGCGGCCGGCCACGCCCGTCCCTTGAACGGCTCCGGTGAGGGTCCCCGCGACACCGGAGACGACCTAGGCGGACTGCCCGGCGAGCCCGGCTTCTCTCCGGCGTGAACGCCCCGCCCGACTCCTCTACGAGCGGGCCCCCTCCCGCCTCGCCCTGCCCGGCCCAGCGCGTCGTGCCGCGGGCCTTGGGGAACACTCCGCCGGGAGCCTCCGGAGCGGCTCGGGTGATCTTCGATCCCTCGGACCTTCCCGCGAACCTGCTCGCCCGGTTGGAAGGGGATGAAGCGATCCGAATCGAACCCTTCCACGCCTGGGGGTGCGACTCGCGCGAACGAATCCTCTCCTGCGCTCCCGACCACCTGGAGCGGCTGGGGCGGGAGCGGGCCGAGCTCAGAGCCCTACACGAAGCCTGGCTCTCGACCCTGGCCCCACCGGCACGGCCCCGGGTGATGGGCGTGCTCAACGTCACCCCGGACAGCTTCAGCGACGGGGGGCTCTACCTCGATGCGGGACTCGCCCTAGCCCACGGACGACGCATGTCGCAAGAGGGGGCCGAGCTGATCGACGTGGGCGGGGAGTCCACCCGGCCCGGAGCGCAGCCGGTGAGCCCCGAGGAGGAGTTGCGGCGGATCACGGGGGTGGTGCGTGGCCTCGCCGACGAGGGCATCGCCGTCTCGATCGACACCCGGCGGGCTGTCGTGGCCCGGGCGGCCCTCGATGCGGGGGCCGTGATGATCAACGACGTTTCCGGCGGTCTCTTCGACCCGGACATGCTGCCGCTCGCCGCCGAGCGCGGCTGCGAGTTGGTCCTGATGCACGCCCAGGGAGATCCGCGGACCATGCAAGCCGATCCCCGCTACGGGGACCCGGTAGCCGATGTGGCGCGCCACCTCCACGGTCGCGTCCAGGCTGCGAGGGAGGCCGGAGTCGATCCGAGCCGCATCTACCTGGATCCCGGCATCGGTTTCGGCAAGCGCCTGGAACACAACCTGGCCCTCCTGGCCCGCCTCGGGGAGCTGCGCTCCCTGGGCTACCCCCTCCTGGTCGGCGTATCCCGAAAATCCTTCATCGCCCATATCACCGGGGCTGAGCGCCAGGATGACTGGCGCTCCGCGAAGCGCCGCGATCGCCCCGAGGAACGGCTGGGAGGCACCGCCGCGGCCGTGACCGCCTCGGTCCTGGGAGGGGCCGAGCTCCTGCGCGTCCACGATGTGGGCGTCATGTCCGAGGTCATCGCCGTCGCCCGGGCCCTGCTCCAAGCCGGGTTCAGCGGTTTGCACCTGCGAACACCCCCCCACGAGCACTAGGATCCCCAGGTGGGATCCCCACTTGGGGTCCTTGCCCGAAATGGTCGATCTGGACCCCGGACCTCCGGCTCACCCGTGACTTTCGACTCCACGACCCTCCTACAGATCCTGATCCTTTCGATTGGGATCTATCTGCTCCTGGCTTTCCTGCGTTCCACGCGGGGTAGCGGCTTGGTGCGTGGACTCGGTCTAGCGTTGATCGTCGGGGTCTACGGCTTGTGGGGCCTGGCCGATGCGATGGAGTGGTTCGAGCTGAAGCTCATCATCCAGGGCTTCCTCGGCTTCGTCTTCGTCATCCTGGCCATCATCTTCCAGCCCGAGCTACGCCGTGGCATCGTCAGCTTGGGGGGCAACCCCCTGCTGGGTCGCCTCCTGCGGAGTCAACGCCAGGATGTGGTGGCCGAGGTCTCGGCGGCCGCGGCCGTCATGGCCAAGAAGAAACAGGGCGCCCTGATCGCCTTCGAGCGCAAGACTCCCCTCGACGCCTACATCGACGGGGGTGTCAAGCTCGATGCGGAACCGAATCGCTACCTGTTCGACAGCCTCTTTCACCACGGCAACGTGCTGCACGATGGTGCGGTCATCGTCCGCGGTGACCGGGTGGTCGCGGCATCCTGCCTCTTCCCTCTGACCGAGAACATCGAGATCTCCAAGTCGACCGGGACGCGCCACCGAGCGGCCCTCGGCCTTACCGAGCAGACGGACGCGGTCACCCTGACTGTCTCCGAGGAGACCGGTCGCATCTCGGTTTTCAAGGGCGGCAAGATGGACCACGGCATCAAGCCGGCGGACCTGGAGGGCCTGCTTGCCAAGCGCCTGGGGATCGCGGATGCCGAGGACGAAGAAGAGCACGGCGAGGCGGGTGCCTCACGCACCTCGTTCCTGAAACGGCTCTTCACCGAGCACCTGGGCCAAAAGCTCGCCGCTGTCGTTCTGGCTTCGCTGGTCTTCTACGGCGCGCACCAAGACCTGCGCTTCTCCAAGGACAAACAGTTGCGGGTCGTGACCAGCATCGGAGAACCCGGACTGGCTCGCGCAGGCGAACTGATCGTCGTGCTCGAGGACGGCTGGGAGCTCGAGAGCGCCCCCAAGACCTGCAGCGTGCGCTTCGAGGGTACGCGCGACCAGCTCGATCCGATCGTGCAGGCCGGAGGTATCGTGCATGTACGCCCCGGTCAGCAGGAGATCCAGATGGAAGAGGTCGAGTGGTTCCCCCCCCTCGACCCGGGAGTCGACCCCTATTGGAGGGACGGCGTCGACCTGCCCATCTCGGTGGTCGGCTTGGAGGAGATCGAGGTGACGCTCTCCCCGGACATGCTCACGATCATCACCGACAACCTCGATCCCCGCTACGAGGCTCGGACGGACAAGCTGCAATTCCACCCCAACACGGTACGCCTGCGCGGGCCCGCCAATCTGCTCGAGGATCTGCACCTGCGCTTCGCGGATGTCGTGCTCGGTCTGGCCGACACCTACGACATCGACCGCACGGTTGCTCTAGCGAAGGAGTTCAGTGACCTTGAACTGATGGACCAGGTGCGCATCCAGTTCCCAATCGTGCTGCGTGAAATCTCTCTCGGGCAGGTACGCGTGCCGATCTATCTCCTGCGCTTCGAAAAGTCCGAGGATGCCCCCGAGTTCCTCGCCCCCAACACCGAAGCTGAATTCGAGGTTTTCGCGCGAGGGCTCCTCGACGAGGACTCTGGAGACGAGGAGCGCATCCAGGTGCGCACCTTCGTCCAGGAGCGGCTACGAAGCTTTGTCATCGTCGACGACATCCCTCCGGGGACCTCCACCGGCAGAGTCGAATACCACGGTTTGGGGAATTGGCGCGAGGAGCTGGCCGAGATCGTCGATGAAGTGCCTCCCGACGCCGAGCTGCGGGTGGAACTGGTCAGCGATCCGGAGCTGACCCTCGAGAAACGAGAAGGTGAATGAGCGAAGCTATCTTCGGAACCGACGGGATTCGCGGACGTGCCTACGAGGACTGGCTCACCCCCGAGGCCGTCGCCGCAGTGGGACGTGCGGCCGGTCTGGTCCTCTGCCCGCAGGGCGGACGGGCACTGCTGGGCCACGACGGTCGCCGCTCGGGACCCCAGCTCGAGCGGGCCCTGGCCGCCGGATTGCGCCAGGCCGGGGTCGAGTCGACCAGCCTGGGCCTCATCACGACGCCAGGTCTGGCCTGGATGACGCGCGAGGGCCCCTTCACCCTGGGGGCGATGCTCAGCGCCTCCCACAACCCCGCCTGCGACAACGGGATCAAGCTCTTCTCTTCGAGCGGTGGGAAGCTCTCCGACGAAGACCAGGGCGCCATCGAGGCCACCTTGCGCGAGAAGCCCAGCGCGGACCCCAACGGCGGTGAGGTGCCGATCGACCTGCAACTCGTCGACGCCTACGTCGACCACCTGGTTCACTCGGTCGGCCATGCCCTCTCCCTCGAAGGGCGCCGCATCGTTCTCGATTGCGCCCACGGGGGCGGCAGCGAGGTCGGGCCGCGCGTATTCGGAGAGCTCGGAGCCGAGGTGCTCTCCATCGCCTGCAGCCCCGATGGTGACAACATCAACGACGGAGTCGGCTCTACCCATCCCCAAGCCTTGCAGGAGGCTGTCCGCTCCAACGGCGCATGGGTCGGCGTCGCCCTCGATGGCGATGGGGACCGCTGCATCCTGGTCGACGAACGCGGAGGATTGATCCACGGCGATCACATCCTGACGGTCATCGCCCGCTGGGCCGCCGAACGCGGGGAATACTCCGACTCACGCATCGTCGCCACGGTCATGAGCAACCGCGGCCTGCACCGTGCCCTGCGGGAAGTGGGGGTCTCGGTAGTCGAGGTACCGGTGGGTGACCGGGCCGTCGTGGAGGGTCTGCGACGTGAGAACCTGCAGCTCGGTGGCGAGCAGTCGGGACACATCATCTTCGGATCGGACAACGCCTACATCGGGGACGGGATCGTCACGGCCCTGCGTGTGCTGGAGGTCATGGTCGACACGGGAGAGGCTCTCTCCACCCTGGCCAGCCCCTATCTCCCCATGCCCCAGGTGCTGATCAACGTCCCGGTCGGTAGCAAGCCCGCCCTCAGCTCCCTGGCAGAGGTCATGGCGCTCCAGCAAACCATCGAGAAGGAGCTCGGAGACGACGGCCGCGTTCTCCTGCGCTACTCGGGCACCGAAAACCTGGCGCGCGTGATGGTCGAGGGCCAGGATGAAGAGCACATCCAGAGGCGTGCCCAGGAGCTGGCCGACCTGATCCAATCCGTGCTTGGAGTTCCCGCTTGACCCGAGACGCCCCCAGGCGAATCTGCGCACTGGAAACCTCCACGCGCCCACCTTCGATTGCCCTTACGGTCGATGGCCGGCTCTACCTGCGTGAGCTCGAAGCTGAGCGACGCCACGCGAGCGACCTCCTACCTGCTCTGGCGGAGTTGTTGGAAGAGGCGGGCTGCTCCGCGAGAGAGTTGGAGCTGATCTGCGTCGGGACGGGCCCGGGAAGCTACACCGGTCTACGGGTCGGAATCGCCACGGCGCAGGGCCTGGCGCGAGGCACCGGCGCAGCCCTGGTCGGCGTACCGTCCGTCGCTGCCCGCGCCTTCCTGGCTCTGCGTCCCGGTGAGCGCGGAACGGTCCTGATCGATGCTCGCGCCCGGGCGCTCTACAGCGCACGCTTTGAGCGCGGGGAGACGGAACTCCGCGAACTGGACCCCCCTCGAGTGCAGCGGAAGGAGGGCCTCGAACTCGTCTCCGGTGACATCTTGCTCGCGGACGAGGATGCACTGCGGGCGGCCGGACTCGAGCCCTTGCCGGATGGGGTCGAGGTGCGTCGCACCCGCGCCCGGGCGGATGCCGTGGCGGAACTCGCCCTACGGCAGTTCCTCGAACACGGCGGGGACCGGCCGGAGACCGTCGAACCGCTCTACCTGCGTCCCTTCGCGGCGACAGTTCGCCGGCGCTGAACGGCGGCGCTGAACGGCGGCGACCCCACCAGCCGCGGCACCCAACCCAAGGGAGGGTGGAGCCGGGACGGTGGGGCCGCGAAAGTCAGGTCTAGGGCCCTGCATGGGCCCTACAGATCGCGGGGACCCCTACAGATCGTGGGGACGCAGCGTTCGACGGCCGTTCGCCTCGGCCCGCGCCTCGGCACAGGCGATCAGGTTCAGGACCGCATCGTTGAGAGCGCCGTAGAATTCACCGGAGACGTTGAGCGAAGCTGCCCCCTTGGTGCGCGACTTCGAGATGATCAAGTCCCCGGAAGCCTTCTTCTTCTTACGGGTGGTCTTCTTGCGGGTTGCCTTCTTACGGGTTGCCTTCTTCTTCGCCTTCTTCTTGGCCATGATGTCTTTCGGCCCGTGGGCCTGTTGTGGGTCTCTTGCTCTAGAAAGGTTTGCAGAGATCCGTGACGCGCCGTGGAGCATGGGAACTGCCGACACGCGAGTCAAGCACGATGTTGCAAGGCATCCCTGCGAATCGATCGAGTTCGGGCCGCTCGAGCCGGATCCGATCGAGTGTGGACTCCTTGCCCAGGGAGGAGGGGAACCGTGGGGCTAGGCCTGCGTTGAACCCGCAGCACGCGCTTCCTAGGCTTGCTGCAATGGATGCCGTGCGGGCCTGGAGGGAGGTGGACCTCGACGCGCTCAGCGCCAACTTGGCGGTGATCCGCGAGCATGCCGGACCCGGAATCCGCGTCATGCTCGTCGTCAAGCAAGACGCTTACGGGCACGGGGCGGTGGCGGTGGCGCACCATGCGGTGCGCTGCGGCGTCGGTGCCTTCGGCGTCGGAACCTCCCATGAGGCCCTCGAACTACGTGCTGCAGGCATTCGCAGCCCGATTCTGGTCCTCGGGACGGTGGTCGAGGAGGAGCTGCCGGCCTGCCTGCGTCATCAAATCCACCTAGGTCTGCACACCACCGGCCGCGCCCGCTCCCTCGCCAAGCTCGCGCGACGTTTGGGGCTTCCGGCCCGGGTCCACCTCAACATCGACACGGGGATGGGTCGTCTGGGTGTTCCTCCCCGTCTGGCCGGTGAGCTGCTCGAGATCGTCCTGCGCGAAGAGGGGCTCGAGCTCGGCGGTGTGATGTCGCACCTGGCACCCACCGAGGGGCTGCTCGATCCCTTCGGGGTCGAACAGGCGGAGCGCTTTGCCTCCCTGGTCAATGGCTTTGCGGCCCGCGGCCTGAGCGTGGGATGGATCCACATGGCCAACTCCGCCGGTCTCTTCACCGGCCTGGGACGAACCGCTCACCCGGGGCTCTTCAACACGGTACGCCCGGGAATCGCCGCCTACGGGGCCCTGCCGCTGATCCTTCCGGATGCCCGCCGCTTGACCCCGGTCCTCTCCCTGCGCTCCCGGGTGGTCTTCATGAAGAACATCCCCGAGGGAACGCCTGTCGGCTACGGATCGACCTGGCGCGCCCGTCAGGCGACACGCATCGCCACCCTGGCCATAGGCTATGGTCACGGACTGCCATGGCGGCTGCATGGAGCCGAGGTCCTGATCCGCGGCCGCCGCGCACCGTTGATTGGGCGCCTCTCCATGGACTACGCAACCGTCGATGTGGGACACCTGCCGGGGGTGCAGGTCGGTGACGTCGCGACCCTGATCGGTCGCGACGGGGACGATGCGCTCACCCTGGCCGACATGGCCCGGGCCGCGAGCACGATCCCCTATGAGATCGGGTGCGCGCTCTGCCGCCTGCCGCGGATCCACCGCGGGGGCGAAGAGGTCTGTATCCCCGCTCAACCTCCCCTCGCCCGCGGCATACCGGCCGAGCCTGGACAGGTGCCCCGCAACGCGCGAAGCTGACGCGCGGGGATGGGCTCCACGACCACCAGAAGCGACCGGTCCAGGTTCGTGCGGATTCTCGCACTGGGCATCCGCGTCCTGGGCTGGATCTGTGCCCTGTTCTTTGCGCTCGCCCTCGGCCTGGAACAGACACGCTACCCCGAGCGTTGGATCGCTCACCTCCTGGACACGCGACTCGGTCCCGCTGTGGCTGGTGTCCACATTGGCGACATCGAATTCTCCTGGATCCGGCGGACGGCGATCGTGCATGACCTGGTGCTGGGGGGGGAGCAACCCGACCTCTCGATTGCACGCCTCGAGGTGCGCCTCGACTGGGACGCCAGAGGGGGTGTGAGGATCGAGCAAGCTCGGGCCGATGAGGCCCGGCTGCGGCTCTCACCGTCCCTGGTCAATGGTCTCCAGGCACTGCTCGAGGCCCCCGGATCCACCCCTACACCGCAGTTGCCCGAACTCATCGTGCACGGTCTCTCCCTCTCGGTCGAGACACCGCATGACGGCTCGATTCCGGTAGGCAAGCTCGACCTGGCCTTGATCCGAGACGGGCAGGGCAAACCTCGGCTGACGGGACGCCTCGCCCCGGCAGCAGGGCCTCCCCAGGGGGGTACGATCTTCCTCGAGGGCGCCCTCGTGGGCGACGACCGGCTCGAGGTGCGTGGGGCAGCGCGCGATCTGATCCTGTCGAGCGAATACCTGCCCCCCACCGGGTCCTTCGCCTCTTTGCGCTCGCTGGCACCCCAGGCCCACTTTGACCTCGAAGCACACGCCACCTGGCGACTGGGACGGGATGTACTGCCGAAGGGCAGCATCCACCTTGCTTTCGAGGACGGCCGGGCGATCCTGCCTTGGCTCGAGGATCCACAGGCCCGTCCCGTCGAGAACATCGCGGTTACGCTCGAGGTCGCCTTCGACCCGGCTCACCCGAAGACCCTCTGGGATCGCAGTGCCTGGCAGGCCCGCGGCGGAGTGCGGGCCTCCTGGAACGGGATCGATTTCCAGGGCGCGCTGCTGCTCGGTCAGGCCGCGGATCGGGGCCGCCTAGCCGAGGGCTGGGTACACATTCCCGAGCTACCGATTGAGGAGAATCTGCTCGACGCCGGGGCTCATGCCGAATGGCTCGAGGACCTGTGGACCGCCATCCAGCCTTCGGGCAAGGCCGAGGTCGCCGTTGGGGTCGCCATCCCCAGGGGCTGGACACCGCAAGAGGGATGGATCGATCCAGTCGATCGGGTGGTGGCCGTGATTGCCAAGGGTGAAGCCTCCGGGGCCTACGTCGGTTGGCCGGCCACTCCGGGTGGACCACGCAATCAGGGCTTCCCCCTCGAAATGACCGGGCTGCGCGGGAAGGTGTTCTATGCCCACCACGGCGGCAGGCCCCTCTCCGAGGAGGTATCGATCTTCGACATGGTCGGCCGGCACGGTGAGGACCAGGCACGCGGCCGTTGCAGTGTCCGCTTCAGCCCGCACTGGAAGCGACGCGTCGAGCAACGCTTCCTGGGGCCGGAGCGCTTCCACCTGCTGGTGGAATCGGACCACATCACGGTCAGCGAAGACCTGCGCCCAGCCTTCGAAGGCCTGCGCGGTGTCGAGGGTTGTGAGGAGCTGTGGAGCGAGTACCGGCCCACCCGCGGAGGGCTCAGCGTGCGCCTGGAACTCCTGCGCAGGGCCGACTCCCTGGAGAGCACGCCGCTCGAGATGCAGACGGACCTGGAGATCGGCTTCTCGGACGTTGCTGCCCGCTGGTCGGGCTTTCCCCTGCCCTGCGAGGGAATCAACGGCAAGCTGCATCTGTCGAGCGAAGGCTTGAGCGGTAGAGCCGCAACCGGCCTGCAACTGACCTGCGGGACTCCCGCCGCGGAGGGCCCCGTCCATATCTCGGGGCGCAGCGAATACGACTCCGAAGGGCCCGAGATCGGCCGCTGGGAGGTTTCGATCGACGGGTTGGATTCCGGATACCCCAAGCTGCGCGAAATCATCGCCCTCCAGGAACCGCGTGCCCTGGCGGGGATCGAGGCCGCCGGGGTGTCGGGGAGGGTCGATGCGCGCGTCGAGGTGACCCAGGAGAGCGCAACCGATCAGCCCCAACGACGCTTGGAGATCCTGCCGGTCACCGGAGCGGTGAGCCTGCGACCCACGGACCTCCCCCTGGAGACCCGCGACCTCGAAGGTCGCCTGATCGCCACCTGGAGCGAGACGGACCAATCCGATATCTCCTTCGGGGTGTTGGGTCGCTGGCGAGAGGACCGACCCGTGTGGGTGGAGGGGCGTTTCCCCCCCCAAGGCGAGGGAAGCCTGCGCGTTCTGGGCGCCGGGATCGACCCCCTCGACCCGGAGCTGGTGAACGCCATCCAGTCCACGCTCGAGGATGCCGATTCGTCGGGAGGTCTGCCCTTTGATCCGGCGGGCCTCGATGGCCAGGGGCGGGTGGATTTCGATTTCACCCTATCGGTCTCCCCTGGAACGGGTGAGTTCGAGCCCACGGGCCTTGTCGCCGCTCTACGCTTCGACCACCTGGGGATCAGCGACCAGCCCCCCTTGAGGGAACTCCGCGGAGAGGTCCACTGGGATCCCCGCGAGGAGCTGTGGACGGCTTCGGGATTGCGGGCGGTCTTCGAGGAGACTCCCGTACGCCTCGAAAACGCCCGCTGGCGCCCTCTCCCAGACGGCGGCTGGGAGTTCAAGACGCTCATGGCTGCCGAGGCCATCCCCCTGGATCGTGCGCACCTGGGAATCCTCTTGGACGAGCCCACGGTGGGTGCCCTGATGGACGATCTCCACCTCACGGGCCACTTCGACATCGAGAGCAGCGATCTATCCGCGGTCAGCGACCCACACGGGAACTACGGAGTGCGTTTCGGCGGACAGCTCTCCGTACGAGATCTCTCGGTGCGGATCGGCGTTCCCGTCGAGGTCAACTTCGCTCGCGGGGTGCGCTTTGAGCTGCGCGTGGAGGAGGGCCGCGTGCGTGCTCTGGCTCGGGTGAGATCCTTTTCGGGGGAGGTCGCAGGCCGCCTGCTCGACGATGCGCGCCTGCAGATGACCTACATCGCTCCGCGCTTGACCATCGAAGCCCTCGATGGAGCCTTCGAGGGGGGACGACTGCGCTCCCTGGCTGGACGAGGTGGATCGACCTTCTTCGCGATCGACCTGGCGCCCCCCTACCCCTTCATCCTGGCCGGTCGCATGGTGCAGGTCGAGGTCGGCCGTCTCTTGCGCGGCGTCTTCAACTCGAGCTTCGCCAACCGCGGACTGCTCGAGGCTTCCTTGCAACTGCGCGGGGACATGCAGCACTTGACTGGGATCCGGGGGGGAGGTTCGTTTGAGCTCTTCGACTCCGCCCTCTGGGCCGTGCCCGTCTTCCAAGCGGTCCTCTCGCGCCTGGGTTTCCCCAGCGCCGCGACCTTCTCGAACATGACCGGCCACTACCGGGTCGCGGACGGGGTGATTGCCTTTCCCGACCTCGAGCTGCGGTCGAACCTGCTTTCACTGGTCGGGTCGGGAACGATCGATTTCGACGGCACTCTCTCCCACGATCTCGAGGTGCGCTACGCCCTGCTCGACCAGTTCGGGCCCTTGACGCGGCTCCTCTACCAGATCCAAAACAGCCTCCTGCGAATCTCGGTGCGCGGGGACATGGCCCGGCCGGAGGTCGTGGTCCGCGGCCTCTTCTCACAGTTCTTCTCGCCACCCTCCAACAAGCAGCGGCTCCCCCTACCCAGCCTCGCGGATCTCCCGCCGCGTTTTTGAGGTGGCGCACCGCTCTGGCCCGCCACCCGCTCGGGCAGACCTGGGCGACAGGGCGGAGGTCAGCCCCGCCGGGCTCTGAGGGGGTAGACTGCGCCGGATGCGATCGGACCTCTACGCCGTGATCCTGGCCGGGGGCGGGGGCAGCCGCTTCTGGCCTGCTAGCCGCCGCGCCAAACCCAAGCAATTCCTCTCGCTCTCGGGGGACCTCCCCCTCTTGGCGACGACCCGTGCCCGGCTCCAGGCCCTGGTTCCCGACGAGCGCGTCCTGGTCGTGGCGGGGCAGTCCCAGGCCGACTTGGTGCGCCAAACCCTCCCGGACTTGCCACCGGAGAATCTGCTCCTGGAGCCGGCCGGACGTAACACGCTCCCTGCGGTGGCATTGGCGGCGGCCGAGGTTGCCCGCCGGGATCCCGCCGCTCTCCAGGCCGTGCTGCCCGCCGACCATGTGATCTCCCCCGAAGGAGAGTACCTGGCCAGCGTGGAAGCGGGGGCGAATCTTGCTGCCCAGGGGCGTCTGGTGACCTTCGGGATCGAGCCCACCTTCCCCGCGACGGGCTACGGCTACATCGAGCGCGGCTCGCCCCTGGGTACCTTCGGCGATTACGAGGCCTTCGAGGTCGATGCCTTCCACGAGAAGCCGGACCTGGATCGCGCCACGGAGTACCTCGCAACGGGTCGCTTCCTTTGGAACAGCGGCATGTTCCTCTGGTCGACCCAGGCCATCAGCGCGGCCCTGGAACGGCATGCAGCGAAGACCTGGGAGCTGCTGCGCGATGCCCGCGGCCCCGACCTCGCCCAGGCCTATGACCGGGTCGAGTCCCTGCCGGTCGACGTGGGCGTGCTCGAGCAGGCTTCCGAACGGGCAGTCATCCCCGTCGCCTACTCCTGGAGCGATGTCGGTACCTGGCGCGCTCTGTCCGAAGTTGCCCCCCACGTCAAAGGCAACGTGCTCACCGGTGGCGGATCCCTCTGGGCCATCGACGCGCGGGACAATGTCGTCTGGGCCGAGAAGGGCAGCTTGACCGCTCTGATCGGAGTCAAGGATTTGGTCGTCGTACGCTCTGGGAACGCGGTGCTCGTCTGCCCGCGCAGCCGCAGCGAAGAGGTGAAGGAGCTGGTCACCGAACTCCCCGAGGAGTGGCTTTGAGGGGCTCCGCCCTGGCCTTCGACCACGGCACGCGCCGTACCGGGATCGCGGTCACCGATCCCCTGCACCTGTCGGTCGAACCCCTGGAGACCGTCGAGGGAAGCGGCGAGGTTCTGCTCGAACGTATCGCCAAGCTCCTGGAGGAGCGCGATGTCGAGGCTTTCATCGTCGGCCAGCCCTTGAACATGGACGGCAGTCGTGGGCCCCGTGCCGCCGACGTGGATCGATTCTGCGCAGCCCTGACGAGGCGCTTTCCGGGGGTCTCCATCGTGCGCATCGACGAGCGCCTGACCACCAAGGAAGCCGAGGCACGTCTGACCGCTGCCGGCTACCGGGGCAAAGAGCGCAAACAGCGCAAGGATGCGTGGAGTGCGGCACTGCTGCTCGAGGACTGGATCCGCTCCGGGGCACCGCTGAACCCTTCTGAGCGGGGGTAGGTCTCAAGGCAGCTCGATCCAGCGGTCGACCTGCTCGATCCCATGGGTCGTGGTCTTGCCCCAGGGCCAGCGTACTTCGACCTGTACCCTCTCCGCCTCGCCCAAGCCGAAGAGTAGCTCGGCGGGTTCACAGGCCAGGTAGCTCGTCCCGGACCGTAGGCTGCGAACCAGCAAGAGGTCGCCCGCGTGGACGGTGACCTCGGCCCCGATAGCGTGTCGATTGCCCCCCTCGCCTCGGAGGGTGATCCCAAGCCAGTGCCCCTGGCGGGGCGCATCGTTGCGCAGGAGCTCTACGGGAGCGTTGTTGGCGGTGATCAGGATGTCGAGGTCTCCATCCCGGTCATAGTCGCAAGCCGCGGCGGCGCGGGAGGGTAAGCGCCGCTCGAGCGCAGCCAGGCCTTCGACGCGATGAAACTTGCCGTCCTCCTGTTTCAGGAAGAGGTGATTGGGCTGACCGACGCAGATCCCGGTGCTGCGATAGTCGGGGCTCGTGTAGCCGTTGGCGACCAGGAGGTCCAGATCCCCGTCGGCTTCGAGGTCGAAGAGCACCGCTCCCCACGAGGTCACGCCGATCCCTGCTCCACCCAAACCCGCACGCACCGTGGAATCGTGAAACGTAGCTCGCCGGTGGCGCGCCTCGAAGGGTGCCAACAGGAGGTTCTCGTAGAGAGCGTTCGACTCGAGTTGCCAGTTGGTGAGCAAGAGGTCCTCGTCCCCATCACGGTCGGTGTCCCCCACGGCCAGTCCCATGCCGCCACGGGGATCGTCCAGCCCCGTGGCAAAGGAGACATCGGTGAAGTGCCCCTGGCCGTCATTGCGAAAGAGCGTGTTGTAGGAGACATCGTTGGCGATGTAGAGATCTGGGTCGCCGTCGGCATCGAAATCCCAGAAGATCGATTGCATGCCGCGCCCCTGGGCGTCGGCCAACCCGTACGCCTCGGTGACGTCTCGGAAGTGTAGGCCGCCCTCGTTGAGCAGGAGGCGGTTGCGCTCTCCCGGAAAGGCGAAGGGCAGCATCTCGACCGGATCCTCGCGTCGATAACGCCCCATCTCGGGGGCCTCGGGCATCTTGGCGGGGTCGTAATCCAGATAGGAGGTCACATAGAGGTCTAGATCCCCGTCACCTTCGATATCCGCCGCCGAGATACCGGCGGACCACAGTCCGATGGGTTCGATGCCGCTCTCGTCCGTAACGTCGTGGAAGACGCCCTGGCCGTCGTTGGCATAGAGACGATCGACACCGTAGTTGGCCACATAGAGATCCAGGTCCCCGTCCCCGTCGAGATCGGCTAGGAGGGCGCCCATTCCCGCGCCGTCCTCCCCGCCCAGGCCTGCCGCCTGAGTCACGTCGCGAAAGCCTCCCCGGCCGTCGTTGTGGTAGAGACGGTCACCGGGTACCACGCTGGGGCTACGTCCGCCCCCCTGGACCAGATAGAGGTCGACATAACCATCGCCGTCGACATCGCCCCAGGCCACGCCCGGCCCCATGGTAGGTCGAATGTCGAGCTGTTCGTCGGGACCCTCGAAGTGTACGAAGTCGAGGCCGACTTCCTGGGCGACGTCGACCAAGAGAGCAGCGCCGGATCTCTTCTCGCCCTCCCGGTGCCGCACATCGGTGGGGGGCAGATCGTCGAAGACCAGGGTCCAGCTCTCGTTCTCTTGCACCTGGGGCGGCTCGATGAAGAGTTCGCCCTGCTCGCCCTCCCGAACGGTGACGGGTTTGGGATTCGCCTCCCGAACCCGGGCGAAGAAAGCCTGGTCGACCGTTCCGTCGAAGGTCACCTGCGCGCCTTGCACCTCGGTGATCACACCTGCGCAGGGCCCAGGGGGGAGCTCGAAAGAGCGGGTGGCGACCGTGATCTTCGTAGGCTCGGCTCCCCCGATCAGGACCAACTGCGTCGGCGCGGCTGCACCCCGTGAGAGGGTTGTCTCTCCCCTTGCGAGAGCGCCGTCCAAGCGGGCCAGATGCGGCAGGTCGCCCGCGCCGCGCGCATCCAGGGGCAGCACGGGCGGGCCGACGATCCGTAGGGCGGAACCGACACGTAGCACGCGCTCAGCCACCTCATGCACGACCACGGAGACGCGCGGACGCTGCGGGCCCCCCTGCCTGCGCAGGGTCACGCCGTGGGGGCCGAGCAGCGGCAGGGTCACGCTCTCCGAGCGGGAGATGCGCGGCAGGATCCCTGCCGGGTCCAAGGGAAGCTCGCCTTCGGAGGTGGCTACCAGCCAAAGGGACTCAGCCTTGGGAGAGGAATGATCGGGACTGCAGGCGAGGAGACAGGAGAGTAGGAGGCAGGAGAGACGCTTCACCAAACCAGCGTACGCAGCCGACTGGGCCGCGGTTAACCCCACCCCCCTCAAAGTTGCGGCGCGCCCCACCCCCTGACAGAAAGGGGAGCGGAGCGCGCCGTATGCTTACATGCGATCGGGACCTAGCTGATGCGCAGGTCGCGGATGTCGTCGACCGAGAAGTCGGTGGAAACCTCCTGATCGATATTGATCACGCGCCCGGTCCCCTTGAAGGGGTTGAAGATCAGGGCTCCATGGACAGCGCGACCGTCCTTGAAGTGCAGGGTGATCTTGTCTGCGGTGCGGGCGCCGAGGAGCATGTCGTAAATCTTCTCCGGACCCAGTTGCTTGGTCTTTTTCGTGGTGGACATGAACACTGTTGCGGTGGGCCACCCCTCCCCCATGACGCGCGCGGCGTCAGGACTCCCGGGAGACGGTGACGGGTTTTTGAATGGACGCGGGAACCAGGTGGTCCAGATGCGGAATCAGAAGACTGGACCACGTTTCGAAGTTCGCACCCCCGTCCAGTTGCGCCTGCAACTCCTCCCGGGCTACGAAACTCCCCTCCAATTGGTCGGTCTCCCGCACGCTGACGGGACCCTCGACCGTGATGATTTGAACCAGACCGACGTGCACCGCACCGACGGGATTGGAATCGTCATTGAGCAGCCCGACCCGCCGTAGCGTGTAGGGTCCCTCCAGGACGAGTTCCTCCTCCGCCACCTCCCGCTGAGTCGCGCGAGCGAGCAGATCGCCCCCCGCGCCCTCCGCCTGGGTGCCTCCTTCGGTCGGTCGATCCTCGGGATTGACGTGACCGCCGACCCCGAGCGAAAGCTTGTCATGCAGGCGCGCTTCCCCCCCCGCCCGGGTTCGCCGCAGGCGTAGAAACCGCCCCCCGCGAACGACCAGGGAATAGGGAATGACCTGCTTCAGGGATGGGGTCCGCTCGGCGTATTCGCGCTCGACGAAGAACCCGAGCCGCAGGATGCGGTCCAGGGTCTGCGCCTCGGGGAACGATTCCCCAAAGACCTCTAACCCGTGGGGGTAGTGGGTGGGGAACAGATCGGAGCGCGGGATGACGTAGACGAACTCCATGGTTAACCGGCGACGGCTTGCGGTGGTCGCCCAGTTCAGGCTGGATCGTCCGGCGGCAGGCAGGCTCGCCGGGCGTAGACGCACCGTAAGGGCAATCGCCGCATCCGTCAAGATGGTGCGTGGGCACTCCAACTCGACGCTACATCTTGTGGTGTCCAAGCCGTTGCCGACCTCGGCCCATCGAAGACGGGAAGGGAGGACGCGAGAGGTCCGATAAGCCGGGTTCTGTCCCTCCGTCACCGGAGGGGGCGACCATTTCTCTGGGACCGACGTCGCCGCCGGCCTCGAACGACCTACCCGGGAGACGGGACGCGGATCATCGCCCGTTGCGCCTCCCCTATTTGGTCTTTCACCGGATGGGGTTTACCCTGCCGGCCCTGTCACCAGGACCGCGGTGCGCTCTTACCGCACCCTTTCACCCTTGCCGCCCGCGCTTGCGCACGGGGTAGGCGGTCTTCTCTCTGTGGCACTTTCCCTAGCCTCACGGCCGGTTGCCGTTAGCAACCATCCTGATCCGAGGTGCCCGGACTTTCCTCCCCACGCCGACAGAAGTCACGTGGAGCGATCGCCTGGACCTCTCGCGTCCGGGGGTCATCCTAGCACGCCTCACTGCGGATGGGGTTCATCCCCGCCTATGATGGCGCCACCCCTACCCTTCCCGATTATGGCCCTCCTTCTCTTCTGTTGCCTCTTCCTCTCGCCCGCTGTCGCACCGGGCGATGAACTCGATCAAGCCGTTTCCGCCTTCCGGCACGCAGCCGTGCGCAGCGATTCGGGCAAACGCCAGGCCGCATTGGATGCACTGGTCGACCTGGGGGATCCGGGGGCTTTGCCGGCGCTCTTCGAGGCCTACGTCCACTGCACCGAAGTGCTGGATGGGGCTCAGAGCGAGCTGTCGTCCTTACGTGCCGCCATTGCCCAACGGGAGCGGACCATCGCGGGCCTGCGCCTGCGAGCCAAGAAGGATGGCAGTCTCGAGACTTCGCTCCAGACCCAGACCACACGCCTCGGCCTCCTGCACGACGAGGTCGAGAGGCAAGAGGAGCTCCTGGCGGTCCAGCAGCCGTGGCAGGCGGCCCTCTCCGCCGGGACGACGCGGCTCTTGGAGGGCCTCGGGGCCGGCGCTCGGCGCAAGGCCGAGGAGCGTATCTGGGAAGCGATCGACCCCGATGGGGACCCCGCCACCCTCCTGGCCGCGGTGCAACTCGTCGGAACGGTTGGGCGAGCGGGGACGGCGGTTCGCCTGCAGAAGTTCCTGGGCGCGATCGATGCCCGGAGCCAGGCGATCGAGCGCAAGCTGCCGAAAAAGGAAGCGGAGGTGCGCAAGTTGGAGGCGCGCATGCAGAAGGAGGCTGCCCAGATGGGGGGCCGCCTCTCGCAGGCCACCGCCCAGCAGTACGACAAGCTGCGCCGGGAGGCGAGCGGCGACCGCCGTACCCTGGCCCTCCTTGCGCACGTGCTCGACGCCTGTGTCCACTCCGCGGGGCTGGCCCTCTCGCGCGAGGACGAGGCGACCCGTCTCAAGTCCCTGCGCAGCCTGACGAGGGCGATGCGCAAGGCCAAGGGAGCTGAGCGTCTACGCTCGCTCTCGATCCTGGCGTCGGTTCCCTGCGCTCCGGCGCAGGCCGCCCTGCGCGAGGCCCTTACCGACGAGAAGGATCCCGCGGCCATCGCGCGCACCCTCGAGGACCTGGCTCGCCTGGGCGACAGGGAGATCGTCGACGACCTTCTCGATACCTACCTCGACCACGAGGCCTGGATCGTTCGTTCCTCGGCCGCGCGCAGCCTGGCCCTCTTGCGGGAGAAGCGCGGAATCGGGCCGATGATCGAACGCCTGGAGTCTTCCGAAGGACGCTGGACGACCGACCTGCGCGAAGCGCTGCGCTCCCTCACCGGCCAGGATTTCCATACCAATGCGGAGCTGTGGGCGCGCTGGTGGAAGGCCAACGCCCAGACGTTCGAGGTGCCCACGGCCACCGAGCCCCGGGAGCAGCAATCGAGCGGGCACGACGACGACCTGGTCACCTTCTTCGGGATCCAGACCACCAGCCGGCGGGTGCTCTTCATCCTGGATCTGTCGGGATCGATGAACTGGTCGCTCGTCCCACGGGACAACCCAGACGACGACCCCAACCTGCCTCCCGACCTGCCCCGGGGCCGAGAGATGTCGCGCCTCACCGCCGCCAAGCGCGATCTGATGCGCGCCCTCTCGGGCCTGGGCCCCGGGGCGCACTTCAACCTGGTGCTCTATGCCAGCGATGTGTGGACCTGGAAGGACAAGCTCGCGGTGATGGACGACAAGACGCGCGTCTCGGTCCAGGACTACGTCGAGTCCCTCGAGGCCGAGGGTGGGACGAACATCTACGGAGCCCTGAAGCTGGCCCTGGAGTTGGCGGGGGCCGACGGAGGGGAGAGCTGGTCCGAACCCGCAATCGACACGATCTTCCTGCTCACCGACGGGCATCCCTCGGTCGGAGTGGTCACCGATCCCGAAGGCATCCTCGACTTCGTGCGCGAGAAGAACCAGAGGGCGGGGATCGTCATCCACACCATCGGGCTCTCCGGCTCCCAGGATGCCTACCTCCTCAGCAAGCTGGCGGAAGAGAACGGGGGCACCTACGCCAGCCGCTGAGGTCGTTATCCTGTGCCGGTCATGGCCGATGAGTTCACACTGACCAACCTGGAGCTGCGGGAATCCACCGAGACGGGAGAGGCGGCCTCGGGCCTCTCCCACTCGTCGATGAAGGGGCTCTTCCTCTTGAGCGTGATGGAACTCGCCGCGCGGGGAGAGCCGCGCGGCGCGGTCACCGTCCTGCATGATGCCGGGGATAGCGGCGCCCGCTATCAGGATCTAGCCCGAGCCCTGGCGGAAGCCGGGTGGGCGGTGGCACTACCCGACATGCGTGGTCACGGCCGCAGCGAGGGCCCGCGCGGACACAGCGCGGGATTGAAGGAGGTCTGGCGCGACGTGGTCGAGATCCAAAACCATCTCGCCTACCGCATGCCCGACGAGCCCAAGGTCATCATCGGCCAGGGGCTGGGCGCCCTCTACGCCCTCTCCTATGCCCTCGAGAACCCCGGAGCGGCGGCGGCTCTGATCCTGGTCGCTCCGCTGCACGAGCCCCACTTTCAAGCTCCGCCGACACCGACGGGATTCAAGAAGCTCCTCGGCAAGAAGGCCCGGGGCGATGACGCCGGCAGCATCGGCTATCGGGGAGACGATCTGACCCGCGACGCCGCCCGGGCGGCGGCCTGGTGCCGCGAGGACGGCACCCACGACACGATCAGCCGCCGGGCCATCGAGCAGGCCGGCGAGGCCGCCCGGCTCTACCTGCCGCGCATCGCCGAGACCGGCGTCCCTCTCCTCGTGCTGCACGGGGAAGAGGATCCGATCGCCTCGGTGGAAGCGAGCCGTGCCTTGGCGGGACCGACGGTCTCCCTGCGCACCTTCCCGGGGATGCGTCACCATCCCCTGCAGGAAGCGGGCGCCGAGGAGGTCCACGGCGCCATCACCGCCTGGCTGGATGAAGTCTTGCCGCGCTAGGGACGGCGATGGGTCCCCTGGTGCTGGCGAGCCGCTCCCCCTACCGGCGCGAGTTGCTCGCCCGCCTGGGTCTAGAATTCGAATGCCATTCCCCCGGAGTCGACGAGCGCGCGCTCGAATCCCCCGGCCTTGAACCACGGGCGTTGGCCGCACGCCTGGCTCGGGCCAAGGCCGAGGCGGTCGCTGCGGAGCATCCCCAAGCGGTGGTGATCGGCTCCGATCAGGTCTGTGCTTTCGAGGGACGCTGCTACGGCAAGCCGGGCAGCCTCGAGGCAGCGGCCGAGCGTCTCCTGGCCATGGCGGGCCGAGAGCACCAGCTCGTGACGAGCGTTTGCGTCCTAGGCCCCCTCGAATGTGTCGAGTTCACCGAGGTGGCCCGCATGACCCTGCGCCCACTCACCCGCGAGCAGGCGCTGCGCTACGTCGAGCGTGACCGCACCGAGGAGGTCGCGGGAGGGTACAAGCTGGAGAGCCTCGGAATCGCCCTCTTCGAAGCCATTGAGTGCCGGGACTACACCGCCATCATCGGGCTGCCGCTGATGCGCCTCGCGCAGGTCCTCCAGCGGCTGGGGTTCTCAATCCTCTGATCGGCACGCGCGCTTCAGCGTGCGCGAATCATCGACAGGAACTCTTCGCGGGTCGTGACCTTGTCCCGGAAACCACCGGTCATGCGGCTGGTGACGGTGACCGAGTCCGGCTTGCAAACCCCACGCGTCGTCATGCACTGGTGGCGGGCTTCGATGACGACGGCGACCCCCTTGGGTTGGAGCACACGGTCGATCGTATCGGCGATCTGGACGGTGAGCTTCTCCTGGATCTGCAGGCGGCGCGCGAAGGCCTCGACGACCCGTGCCAGCTTCGAGAGACCGACGACCCGTTTGTGGGGTAGGTAGGCGACGTGAGCCTTGCCGATGATCGGCACCATGTGGTGCTCGCAGTGGGACATCAGGTCGATGTCGCGCACGGTCACCATCTCGTCATAGCCTTCGACCTCCTCGAAGGTCTTGCTCAGGAACTCCTCGGGATCCGTGGTGTAGCCGGCAAAGAACTCCTCGTAGGAGCGCACCACGCGCCCCGGGGTTTCCAGGAGGCCTTCGCGGCTCGGATCATCCCCGGCCCAGGCGATCAGGGTCCGTACCGCGGCCTCGGCCTGGGCGCGCGTGGGTCTCGGTATCTCGAGCGGGGTGGGGCTGGGATTGGTCTGTTCTAGCATGGGTCGGTCCGCCGCCTGGCGGGGTCCCAGGATAGCGCCCCGGCCGATCCGGGGTGGGCCGGGGGCCAAAGTGAGGTGGGGGCTGCTATCCTCCCGCCGCCATGCCGATCCGCGTCTACGACAGCCTGCGCCGGGAAAAACGTCCTCTCGAGCCGGTCCAGCCCGGCCGCATCGGGCTCTATGCCTGTGGTCCGACGGTCTACGACGACTGTCACATCGGACACCTGATGGGACCGGTGATCTTCGACACGATCGCCCGCTGGTTGATCGCGCGGGGGTACCAGGTGCGCTTCGTCAACAACATCACCGACATCGACGACAAGATCATCAACCGGGCCATCGAGTCGGGGGAGGACTGGAAGGCGATCGCGGAGCGCTACACGGAGCAGTACTTCGCCTACCTGCGGGAACTCTCGGTGGTGACGATCACCGACCACCCGCGCTGCACGGACTATGTCGACCGCATGATCGAGTTCATCGCCGACCTAGTCGAGCAGGACCGCGCCTACGAGGCCCGGGACGGGGTCTACTTCGACGTCCTGCGCCAGGAGGGCTACGGCAAGCTCTCGGGCCGTTCGGTCGAGGAGATGCAGGCCGGGGCCCGGGTGGCGGCATCCAGTGACCTGCGTCATCCGGCGGACTTCGCCCTGTGGAAGAAAGCCAAGCCGGGGGAGCCCACCTGGGAGAGCCCTTGGGGTCCGGGTCGTCCCGGTTGGCATATCGAGTGCTCGGTCATGTCGCGCAGTCTGCTCGGCCCCCACTTCGATCTGCACGGCGGTGGCGACGACCTGAAGTTCCCCCACCACGAAAACGAGATCGCCCAGAGCGAGGCCCACGGCGACGCCTTCGCCAACATGTGGATGCATCATGGGCTGGTCCAATACGGGGGGCGCAAGATCGCCAAGAGCGACCCGCGCATGTCCGACCCCGAGTTCGCGGGTCAATTCAAGGCCGCCAAGCTGCTCTCGACCTATGGCGCCCCGACCCTGCGCTTCTTCTTGGTGCGCGGCCCCTATCGCCGTCCGGTGGATTTCGAGCCCAAGAACCTGGAGGACGCCCGCAAGGGCCTGTCGCGCCTCTTGAAGCAGCTCGGGGAGTTGGCCGAGGAGGAGGCCTGTGCTGCCCTGGACGAGATCCTTGCCCGGGATTTGCCGCCCGCCCTGGCGGAGCAGCGCGAGAAGTTCGTCGCAGCGATGGATGACGATTTCGGCACGGGGGAGGCGGTCGGAGCCCTTTTCAGCCTGGCCAAGCTGGCGCGGGAGAACGAGGACTCGCACGCGGCTCTCCTCTTGCTGCGTGACCTGGGGCGCACGATCGGGCTCTTCTTGCCGGGAGATCGAGCGCGCCTGGTGGGCGAGGCCGCGGATGACGAGCGCCTCACGGCAGTGGTCCGCGTCCTGCTGGAGGCCCGGGATGCTGCCCGGGCGAGCAAGGACTTCGTCACGGCCGACGGTCTGCGGGACCTGCTCGTGGCGGCAGGGATCGAGGTGATGGACGCCCCGGAGGGCTCGACCTTCGATCTCGACCGTCTGGATTCAGCGGTACTGCGGCAACTACTCGACGGAGCCCTGGCCTTGCGGGACGCCGCCCGGGAGCGCAAGGACTTCGCCACCTCGGATGCCCTACGTGACGGTCTCTCCAAGGCGGGAGTGGTGATCGAGGACTCGCCGGAGGGATCCCGTTGGAGCCTTGACTGAGCTCGCGGGCCCAGGGTTTCAATCGGGGTAGGGGCTCATCTCGGGTTCGAGTTCGACATGGACGGCGTCGGCGACGCGGTTGATGTAGTTGAAGTAGCTGATGACTTGGATGGCGTCGTGGATGGCGATGTCGTCGCATCCAACCGCGCGCAGGCTGGCGACATCCTCGGCTTGCATGGCGGCGGGTGTACGGGTCAGTTTCTCGGCGAAGCGGCAGAGGGCTTGTTCGACGGGGTCCAGCTCGGCCGAGCGCCAATCGCGGGCAACGACCTCTTCGAGACCCTTGCGTTCTTCGGGGAGCTCGGCACGGAGATCCCAGGCGTGGGCTTGTGTTCAGTAGTGGCAGTCGTTGGTTCGGCTGACCACGGTCGCCAGGAGTTCCCGCTGAACCCGGGAGAGACCGGTCTTGGCGTGCATGATGCGCCCGTAGAGTCCCATCGAGGCATCCAGCACCGCCGGCGCCAGACTCATGCAGCGCACGATGCCGAACACGCGCCCGGCGCGTGCTACGGCGGCGTCATAGCTCTTTTTCAGTCGCCCCGTGGCATCTCGGGGCGCAATGGTCTTGATCCAGGGCATCTTCGGTTCTTGCTGTCGGGGACGGGTGCAGTCGCTCGGGCGGGCCCCGATTCTCCCCGCTCCCCTGCTTCGATCGAGCAAGGAGTAGGCAAGAACAGAGGCGCCGCTCGGCACTGCGCCCGGCGATGCCGGGCGGCGCCCGGAGGAGAGTGCCTCCTTGGGTTGCTAGGGCACGAAGGTGATGCGGTAGGCGTCGGTCAGGCCGAAGCCGGCGGGGCTGGCGGGGTCGCTGTACCAGGCCTGGACGATGCGGGTCAGGCCCGCTTTCCAGG
>JALWOP010000052.1 GCA_027083445.1 Planctomycetota bacterium
CGTCCATTCACCAGCCCCGAGGGGGGCCGGCGGTGGGAAGCGAGCACCACCCCGAGGATGGCGGCGACGATCAGGAGCGCCAGGGCAAGGATCACGGTTCGCGGTCGCACAGCGGCATCCTAGACCATGCCGAGCCTCGATCCGGGCAACCTTCCTGTGTCCGGCAAGCGTCCAAAGCGAGAGGAGGATTCCACGGGATTCGGCCCCGACCGGGCGCTACGATGGCTCCCTGGCGGAACCGCAAGCCGCCGCCTTCCTTTCCGCGCATTCCACCGCCCCCATCGAACCATGTTCGAGTCCCTCACCCCTCTGCTCGGGGGAGCGCTCCTGGGCACCACGTCCACGCTCGAGAAGCTCTTCTTCATCTTCGGCGGAGCCTTGATCGGTTCCGTCGTCGCCTACCTGGTCGTCGTCCAGCGGGGCATCAACCAGCGGCGGGTGCAGCAGGAGCTGTGGGATCGCAAGTTCCGCCTGGCGGAGGCCGACCGCGAGGCAGCCGTCGCGGCCCTCAACCGCAACAACATCGAGGTCAAGAAGATTCGCAGCACCTTCGAGAGCCAGGAGGGGCGCATCGCCGAACTCGAGCGCGAACTGGTCTCGGCCCAGGAGATGCTGCGCCAAGGGGAAGGCGAGCTCGAGGAACGCGCGATCACGATGCTCGAGCTACAAAAGAAGGTGAAGAAGCTCGAGGAGGAACTGGCCCAGGCCCTCAGCGAATCGAAGCGCAAGACCTCGGTCTTCCGCGAGTTGAGCGAGGAGCGAGAACGGCTGGCCGCCCAGCTCGAACACGCCACGGAGCGCGCCCAGGCCCTCGAAGAGCAGGTCCATCGCGACGCCGAGCGCCTGCACGACTGGGAGGAGAAATACGCCGCGCTTCAGGAGAGCAAGGTCAGCCTGGTCGAAGGGCTCGAGGAACGCATCCGCACCCTGGAGCCCTTCCCCGATCGGCTCGAGGCGTCCAATGCGCGCGTCGCGGAGTGGGAGCAGCGCTACCTCGAAGCCGAGCATGAAGCTCGTACCGAGATCGAAGGCCTGCGCAAGCGACTGGCGGAACTCGAGCCCCTTCCGGCCCGACTCGCCGAACGGGAAACCGAGCTCCAGGAACTCCGCGAACGCCTGGAGAGCGCGGAGCAGAGCGCCAAGGAGGTCGAGCCCCTGCAACGCCGCCTCGAAGCACGCGAAGCCGAGCTCTCCACCCTCCAGGCCGAACTGAGTACCCTGCGCGAGTCCAGTGAGGTACAGATCGCCGACCTCGAGGCCCGCGTCGAAGAGCTGGCTCCCTATCCGGATCGCCTCCAGGCGCGCGAGGAGCAACTGCGCGTGGCGACCGAACGCCACGAGGAGCTGCTCACCAGCTCCCAGGAAGAGATCGCCTCGCTCAAGACGCGCATCGACGAACTCTCCCCCTACCCCGCCCTGCTGGCCGAGCGCGAAGAGGAGCTGCGCGGAGCCCGCGCGCACCTCGAGGAGCTCGAACACACCAGCCGCACCGAGATCGAGAATCTGCGGGCCCGCATCGAGGAGCTGACTCCCGTTCAAGAGGAGCTCGGACACCGCAAGAAGGAGCTTCGTCAGAAGTCCGAGCGCTACGAGAAGGAACTGGCCGCCGCCCGCGCGGAGGTCGCCACCCTACGGGAGCGCCTGGAAGAGCTCGATCCCCTACCCGCTCAGCTCGCGGGTCGCGAGACCGAACTGCGCGCCGCAATCGAACGTCACGACCAACTGGTCGAATCCTCCACCAAGGAGATCGCCGCACTGCGAGCCAAGATCGAGAAGCTGGAGCCGATGCAACTCGCCCTGGCGGAGCGGGAAGGGGAGCTGCGCGTCCTCGAGAAACGCCACGCCGAACTCCAGGAACAGAGCGAGTCGCGTATGCGTGAGCTGACCGATCGCCTGGTCAAGCTCGAACCGATGCCCGAACGGCTGGCTGAACGCGAGAAGCAGCTCGAGGAACTGCGCGCCGAGCACAAGAGCTACGTCGCCAAGAAGAGCAAGGAACTGGCCACCCTGAGGGATCAAGTCTCCAAGCTGGTAGCCCTTCCCGAGCAGATCGGCGAAGCCGAACAACTCCTGGCCGAGACCGAGGGTAAGCTCGAACAGGTCGATCGCGAGAAGCGGGAGGAGATCGAACGCTTGGCAGCGATCGTCGCCACCTTGGAACCCCTTCCGGCTCAGCTCGAAGAACGGGAGCAGGAAGTCAACGAGTGGCGCAAGCGCTACGAGAGCCTGCAAGAGAAGAGCGAGCGCGAACGCGAGAAGCTCGAGAAGCGCATCGCCGACCTCGACGAACGCTCCAGGGAGCTTACCGGCGCTCGCCGCCAGCTCTCGACTCTGAACCGACAGCTAGCCAAGGGTAAGAAGGAGGTCGACACGCGCGAGGTCCGCATCGACGTCCTCAACGGACGTATCGAGAGCCAGAAGGCCGAGCTGGCCGACCTCAAGCGCCAGGTGCAGAGCATGGGCGCCAATCATCGGGGTCAACAGCAGCGCATCAACGAGCTCGAAGCCGCACGCAAGGAGCTGCAGACCCAGCTCAAGGCAAGCGAGGTGCGGCTGCGTGACGCCTTGGAAAAGCAGCGCGCCGCCGAACGCGACCTGAGGGCCAAGGAGCGCCGCCTCGCCAAGCTAGAACCCAAGGCCGAAAAGTTGCGGGTGGTCGAGATCGAACCCCAGCCCCGCAAGGGCGTGTCCGCCAGTGAGGCCGCGAAGGTCTCGAAAGGCAAGGCTACTGCAGGGAAGAATACCGCCGCGAAGAAAGGGGCCGCCAAGAAGCCTGCGGTGGCGAAGACTCGCGCTATCAAGGCAACGGCTCCCAAGAAGGCTGCCGCCAAGGCCGGAACCACCAAGAAGGCTCCCGCGAAGAAAACCCCCTCGCCCAAACCCTCCGCTGCGAAGAAACCCGCAGCCAAGAAGGCGACAACGAAGAAGGCCGCTACCAAGACCACCACGCGCAAGAAGGCTCCGAGCAAGGCCACCACGACGAAGAAAACCTCCGGCGGCTCGAAGAAGAAGGTCACAGCGAAGAAGCCCGCATCGAAGAAGAAGGCCCCTCGCAGGAAGGTCGCCGCTGCGCGCTCTTGAGGGGCCTCGCGAAGGGAGACCGATCTGGGCATCTACGCTGAACAAGTACTGCCGCGCATGCTCGCCTGGGGCATGGGCGGCAGTTCCTTCGCTGAGCAACGCGCCCGCGCCCTAGAGGGCGCCCGCGGCCGGGTCCTCGAACTCGGGTTCGGGGCCGGACACAACCTGCCCCACTATGGTGAGGAGGTCGAAGAGCTGCTCGCCGTCGAACCGGTCCTACTGAACCGCAAGCTGGCAGCCAAGCGGGTAGCAGCGGCACCCGTTCCGGTGCAGTGGATCGGTCTCGAAGGGGAATCGATCCCTCTGGAGGACGCCTCCGTGGACACGGTCACCACGACCTGGACCCTCTGCACCATCCCCGACCTGGCGCGCGCTCTGGCTGAAGCACGCCGTGTTCTGCGTCCGGACGGCCGGCTGCTGTTCCTGGAGCATGGCCGCTATCCCGATCCCCGGATCGCCCGCTGGCAGGATCGCTTGAACGGGATCCAAAAGTTCTGCTTCGGGGGCTGCCACCTCAACCGCAAGATCGACGACGAAATCCGCGCCGCGGGCTTTCGCATCGAAGAGCTCGAGAACTACTCCATGCAGGGACCGCGCATCCTCTCCTGGATGTACCGCGGGCGTGGAACCCCGGAGTGATGCACTACGCCGGTGTTGCCGGCGGCTTCGGGGATCAGTGCGCCGGGGCGAAACGGAAGTGCAAGGCAGGGATGGGGCTCCCCACCGGGGCCTGATCTCCTGTGAAGGCCAGGAGGCGCTGGAGTTCCTTGGCCGCCACGGAGGGTTCGAGCCCTCGCTCCAGAATCAGATCGAGGTAGAGGAACTCAGAGAGAGCACTCCCCATCCAGTCGACCGACACGTCGTAGCCCGAGACTCCGGCGAAGGCGGGCTGGTCTCGGCAGGCATCGAGAACGGCAGAGGGCATCTCACCCGCCATCGTCTCGCAGGAGGAAAAATGCACCAGCCGGAGGTCGTGGGCTCCCGCCAGGGCTCGGGCCACCCGCGCAGGGGGGATCAGCTCGTCGCGACTCTCGAGCCCCTCGCGGGTCGAGTGGGTGGAAATGACCAGCACCACGGGTCCGTCGAGCCAGGCGAGTTGGCGCGCCCAGCCCTCGAAACTCTCCCCATCGGTGAAGGTGCGGCGGCGCACGGCGACCCCGGGAGTGGCCGCGAAGAAGGTCTCCAGCATCTCGCCGAAGGCATAGGGCTTCTCGGCGAGCCCCTCCTCCCAGGGAGCCTCCAACACAACGAGCCAAGTGAGGCCGGGGGTCGGCCCTGGGGAGCGGTGCCCCCTCCAGCGCCGTGTGTGGGAGCTGCCCTCGTAGCCATAACGCCCCCGGAAAGCCTCTCCCGAGGGGAGCAGCTCGAACCATCCCTGCCCCTGACCCTCGGGCTCCTGGAATCGAAAGGTGAGCCGCCTCCCCTCGAGGGTGCCGACCAGGTGGCCACCCGGATAGGAGCCGCGAACCTCGGAGCCTTCGACCTCCAGCCGCATGGGCCCGTAATTGCTCTCCCAGCGTCCCGCGAAGGTGGCGTCCGGCGTCGGTACGCGCTGGACGGCAACCACCTGACTCACCAGCTCATCCTCGAGGCGCTGATCCACCTCCTCATTGCGCATGCGAATCAGAAGAGGCAAGAGGCCATCGGCGGATGTGCGCCAGGAAGGCTCGAGCTCCAAGAGGGGTGGCAAGGTCTTCGCTGGGGGTGCGGCGGCTCCCTCCGCAGCGCTCGAGCTCGCGCTCGCCGATTCGGCCCACCACAGCCGCCCCTGCATGTCGTGCAGACCGACGGCGTCGATTTCGTTCCAGCCGGGGATCGCCTTGGTATCGAACACGAGGCGCAGTCGGACCACGCTCCCTTCGCTCCGGAGGGGGATGAGCACGACCGCCGACTCGCCGCGACCCGGATCGGCTCCCTCCCAGGCGACCATCTCGCGACCCTCGCCGTCGATGGCGGTCACCCGCACCAGAGCGCCGGGGCGGAAGCTCTCGAAGAGGCGCAGGGCTACCGGATGGACGGGTTGGGGGTAGCGCACCTCCAGCCACTCCTCTCCCCCACCTGCCCTGGATGGTGCCCAGGCCGCGGGATCGTCCCGACCCGGAGAAGAGACATCAGGCGCCCCGGCTACCTGCTCGGGGCCGTAGGCCCGGCCCCGATTCTGGGCGAGCCCGAGAGAGCAAAGGACGAGGGTCATGGGGAAGAACTTCACCCCACCAGCCTAACCCAACGCCCCGCCGAGCCCCTGGCGACCCTCGAGTCCAGCCGCTAGGGTGAGCACGACGGGCCCTTAGCTCAGTTGGTTAGAGCTGCTGACTCATAATCGGTAGGTCGTTGGTTCGAGTCCAACAGGGCCCACCAGTGGAGGCCCACCCCAATAGGGGCCCACAGCTCGCCTCAACCTCTTCCCTGGGCAAGGTCGCGGGCGATCGCCAGGTGGTGCTGCGCGTGCAGATGGGCGAAGCGTAGCCACTGGGGCGCGCTGAGGTGACCCAGGTTCTGGTGGGGAATCCTTCCCGTTGCTCGCCGGATCGCCTCCTGATGTTCGCCCAGCCCCGCGATCGCCCTTCCAAAGAGATCGATCTCTTGGTCGAGAAGGGCTGGATCGACCGGATCGGGGGGCTGAACCATGCGTGGGGCCTGGCTCTCGCCCCGGGGATAGCAGCCCTCGCGGAGAACTCGGCGCGCCAGGGCGTTGGGTCCTCCTCCGTGGACGATGCGTCGCCCCCTTCCCCGTGCCAGGGTAAGGACGTTGCGCAGGGCCAGGTCGCCAGAAAGGCAAAGGTGGTAGAGGTGCTGTCCGAGAGACCAGGCCGAGACCTCGGCCTGAACGCATAACGCATCGGTATCCGCCCGATAGAGCGAGACGAAGGAAGCGTAGGAGCGCGAGAGAGCGCGTAATTCCTCGGGGACATCGATCGGGTCCATTACCCAAAGAGTAGCGCTCGCACGCAACGGGCGACATGCCGATCGACGGGACTGATGCTACCTGACCGCTACACGCGGACTCGGGACGATCCAATGCAACATCGGGGTCAACCCAGGAGGCTTACCCGATCCAGGGTGAAGGAGCGCAGATAGGGATCACATTCGACGAGTACGCCCTCGAACTCGATCTCCTGGGCCCGCTCCAAGACGGGAGCCGAAGCCATCTTGAGGTCGATCCGAAGGGGACGCAGGCCCTCGGTCTCGACCAGGGCTACGATGCGCGCCTCCCCGTCCGACCGGCCCGGAGGAGGCGGATCGACACGGTCAACGCGCGCCCGCCAGTGAACACGCTCCCCCTGGTGACTCCTGCGAAACTCCTCCTGAGACTCGAAGCCGGGAATGCCCTCCGCGAAGAGTTCCCGAGCACGCTCAAGGGGATCTCCGAGGGGAGGCAGAGGCCCCGAATCCGCCTCGGGCGCCCTGGAACCCTCCAGTTCGGGACTTGGGCGCAGGCTCTCATCTGAAGGTTCGGGAAGCTCGTCCTCCAGCGAGGAGACCGTGGCCGGCGCCCCCTCGACTGGGAGATCGGCCGGCGGAGAATCCAGCGGGGAAGCGGGGTGTGGATCGACACGCCCAGGATCAAGAACTTCCGGCTCGAGGATCTCCGGTGTAGGGGGCGGAGAATCGAATCGCTGCTCGAGGGACTCCAGAGCCTGTGCGGCCAGACGCTCGGCCCCGCTCAACGATTCCCCCAGGGAACCGCCGTGCTCGAGGCGCTCGCGCACCTGGCGCATGCGCTCGAGCAGCTCCGGGTCGAGACGCAGCTTGCGCTTGAAATCCTGGGCCGACCGTTTGCCGGCCTGAATCGTCTTGCCCACAAGGACAAGGACGATAATGAAGAAGAGGGCGGTGAAGAATTCCACGGATCGAACCTACGCGCGAGGCGACTCCTTCTTCGAGCGTAAACCGTCCCTTCCCGAAGAAAAAGGTCCCCCCTAGAAAGCCCTCTCCACGCCGGGAGCCCCCTGATCCCCCCGATCCCATGGGCCCCGCCCGCGATCAACGGCGCGCCCCAACCACCCTACCGAGGAGCAGCGCTGGAAGATGGGCAAGATCCTCCACGATCATGTAGAGCGCCGGTACGAGGATCAGGGTGATCATGGTCGCGAAGAGCACCCCGAAGGCCAGACTGACGGCCATGGGGATCATGAAGCGTGCCTGCATGCTCTTCTCCAAGAGCAGTGGAGTCAGCCCGGCGAAGGTGGTCAAGGTGGTCAAGAGAATGGCACGGAATCGGCGCCGAGCCCCCTGGGTCACCGCCTCGAAGGCCCCCAACCCCTCATCGCGCAGAACCGAGATGTAGTCGATCATCACCAGGGAGTCGTTCACGACCACCCCGGTCAGGGCCATGATTCCGATGATCGAGAACATCGACAGATCGTAGCCCAAGAGGAGGTGGCCCCAGAAGGCACCGATCAAGCCGAAGGGGATGGCGCTCATGATGACGAGCCCCTTGCTGTAGGAGCGCAACGGAACCGCCAAGAGGATGAAGATCGCAAACAGAGCCGCCACCCCGTTGGAGGCCATGGTCATCATGAACTCTTTGCGTTCCTTCTGGGGGCCCTCGTAGCTGGTGCGTACATCCGGGTGTCGTTTGAGAATGGGGGGCAGGATCCTCTCGAGCAGGATTCCCTCCAACTCATTCGCGGTGAGCACCTTGCGGTCGACATCGGCGATGACGTCGACCGTTCGGCCGCGGTTGGAGCGATTGATGGCCGCATAACCCTTGCCCGGTAGAACCCGTGCCACCGTGGTAAAGGGCAGCATACGCCCGTCGGGCGTACGGATGCGGGCATCGAACAAGGATGCCAGGGAACGTCGCTCCTGCTGCGTGTAACGCACAAAGACCTTGAGCTCGTCTCGGCCCCGTTGGACGCGCTGCACTTCTTGGCCGTAGAACCCCTGACGGACTTGACGCGCAAGATCTAGATAGGTCAGCCCAGCCGCTTCACCAGCGGGCAAGAGCTCCAATCGCAGTTCGTCCTTGCCGGCCGAGAAGTTGTCCCGAGCTCCGGTGACGCCGGGAGTCCTTGAAAGCTCTGCTTCGATCTCAACCGCGACAGCTTCCAGTTCCGCCAGATTCTTCCCACCCAAACGCAGGTCGACATCCCCATCTCCGCCCATCAGATCAGCCGAGAAACTGACCGATTCGGCTCCGGGGATGGGTCCGACGCTTTCGCGCCAAAGCCGTGCAACCTCCTTGCTGCTGATCTCGCGATCTTCCGCCGAGACCAATTCAAGGGCGACTTCGCCCAGGTTGGCTCCGTTGTAGTCGCTACCCATCGATCCCGTGGCCCGGGAGGACTTCTCCCGATAGGGCTGCCCGCCAATCGATGTCAACGTCGAGCGAATGACCGTGGATCCTTCTCGTGCAGCCAGCTCTTCGGCCAGTTTCCGGGCGGCATCTTCGATGCGCCGGGTTTCCCTCTCGGTGATCGCGGATGGCGTACCGGGAGGCATCGTCAACTGAACGCTGACGAAATCGGCTTCGATCTGCGGGAAGAAGTTGAACTTCAAGTAGCCATGCTCGGGGAGCTGCACCGTGACCACCCATAGAGCAATCCCGAGGGCTAGGGTCAAGTAGCGCCAACCGACCGCCCAACGTACGGAAGGTTGATAGACACGCTCGATGAAGGCCTCCAGCAGACGATTGACGCCCTTCTGCAAGAGGCTCAAGACGCCTGGCCGTGAGCGTCGCTCCTCTTCTCCAGATGGCAAGTGACGCAGGTGCGCGGGCAGAACGCAGAGAGACTCGATCACCGAGAAGGTCAGGACGGCAATCACCACCAGTGGAATGTTGCGCGAGAAGGTTCCCATGCTCCCGGGCATGAACAGCATGGGCAGGAAGGCAACGATCGTCGTCAGCACGGCAAAGGCCACCGGCTTCAACATCTCGGTCGCTCCGAGCTGCGCAGCCTCAAGACCGCTGAGCTTCTTGACCGTGCGGTGGTAGTGGACGTTCTCCGCTACCACGATGGCATCGTCGACCACGATCCCCAAGACGAGAATGAAGCCGAAAAGGGAGATCATGTTGACCGAGACCGCCAGCCCCGGCATGAGCCAGATCGCCCCTAGGAAGGAGATCGGGATTCCAAGGGTCACCCACAGGGCCAGCCGTAAGCGCAAGAAGAGCGCCAGGGCAATCATCACTAGGACTAGTCCCTGGGCTGCATTGCGTAGGAGCAGCTCGAGGCGCTCGCGCAACATGACCGTCTCATCGCCAGCGATCGTGACGTGCAATCCCTCGGGTAGGGTCTTCTCATACTCGGCCAGGAACTCCTTGGCCTGGGGACCAATCGCAAGGGCATCCTGCTCGCCGACGCGGAACACTTCGAGCATGACGGCGGGATGCCCGTTGAAGCGCGTCTGCTGATCGGTCTCCGCAAACCCGTCGCGGACCGTCGCTACGTCACCAATCTGCAAGCGTGTACCATCCTCGAGGGCACGCAGGGGTAGGGCCGCGAAATCTTCGCCCGTATAGGCTTGAGCCTTTCCACGCAGCAGGATCTGGGACCCTTGGGTCCGAATCATGCCCCCCGGAAGGTCCAGAGACGAACGCTGGATAGCCGCCACGACCCCATCGAAGGTCAGGCCAAAGCGACGCAGGCGCTGTTCGGACACCTCGATCGATATCTCGAGTGGAGGAGCGTTTTTGAGCTCGACCTTGGAGATGTCTGGAAGGCCGGTCAAGCCGTTTTGGACATCGGAGGCCACGCTCCGCAGCACGCGCGGGTCCGCATCGCCCCAGATCATGACCTTCATGGCGCTGGGGTTCATGTCGACCAGTGCAACGACCGGCTCCTCCGCATCCGCGGGAAAGCTATCGATGCGATCGATGGCCGATTTGATATCGGACAGGGCTCGGTTCCGGTCGGAGCCGGTCAAGAGCTTGATCTTGACCTGCCCCATGTTCTCGGAAGCCTTCGAGATGATCTCGTCGACTCCTGCGATCCCCGCGACATTCTCCTCGATGCGCGCGCAAATCGATTCTTCGACCTCTTCGGGACTGGCTCCCGGATAGGCGACCTGGACGGAGATGATCTCCGACTCCACGGTCGGAATGACCTCCATGCGCAGCTTGGGAAGTGCCAAGACCCCAAGGGCTACGACGGCCCACATGAGCATGTTCGCGGCAACGCTGTTGCCTGCGAACCAGCGGATAGCACCCTTCACCGGCCCGCCTCTTCTGCATGCTCCGCGACACGCGCGTGCATCCCCTCGACAAAGACCGCCGGGCGAACGGTCACTACCTGCTCTCCGTCCGCGAGCCCCTGCGTGACCAAGACCATCCCCTCGTCCAAATCGTGCGCTCGAGCCCGCGCCACTCGTACCTTGCGCCGCTCGAGCATACCCTCCTCGTTCATGAGCAGCAGTGTGTCCTCGAGGTCGAGAGCCGCGGAGGGAACGGCGACGGCATCTACCTCATGGCCGAGGATGGTGGCGCGAACGAACATCCCCGGCACGGGCATGGAGCCGCCGTCGAGTGCATGGTCCACGGTAGCGATCAGGGTCACCACGGGTTCCAGCGGCGAGAGATCCGCTGCGGTCCGGGATCCGCGCGCGCTCCAATGTCGTACCTGCTCCCCGATGGATGCCTCGAGTTGCACCTCGAGCCCCTCTGCGCCTGTGCCGCTGGGATCGAGATCCAGCGCCGCGATCGCGCGCAGATCCAGTGGCAGGCGTACCTCGAGGGCTCCGCTGCGCTCGATCACCGCTACTGCGCTCGATGGGTCCACGCGCTGAGCGCGCTCGACTGCACGAGTGACGATGCGGCCGTCGAAAGGCATGCTGAGACGGGTGCGCGCCAGGTTCAGTTCGGCGGTGCTGACCGCCACGGCGGCCGCATCCAACCGGGCCTTGGCTGCCGCGATCTGTGGTTCTCGACTGACCAGCGCCGGCGGGTCGCCGTCGTTCAGCTCCCGCCAGTCCTCGATGGCCACCTCCGCCGCAACCTCTTCGGTACGCAGAGCCGCCTCGGCGGCGGCGAGCTCGGCTCGGGCACTATCCAGCGCAAGTTGATAGTCCGCGGGATCGATCGCGATCAAAAGATCGCCCTGGCTGAGATGTCCGCCCTCCTCGAAGCCCTTGCCCAAGCGCAGCACACGGCCGGCAACCTCCGGCGCAAGGGAGAGGCGCGCTGGAGCGGTGACGGTTCCCTCTGCTAGAACCTCCAGACGATAGGTTTCGTGATGTGCACTCACCACCTCGACCCAGGGAAGCTCGCGCTCCACGACCTTATCGGGCACCTTCGGCGCGTGGTCGATCAGATAGCGACGCCCGACGACTGAGGCGACAATGACCAGGACGATGAGAATGAGCTGGGCAATGATCTTCATGGCGTCGTCCCGAGTTCGAATCCGCCTCCGAGGGCCAGGCAAAGGTCGACGCGTTGCGTGAGGCGTTCGCGCCAGGTGGAGAGTTCAGCTTGCCGCGCCGCAACGGCTGCCGCGCGGGCTGCCAAGGCAACCGCAGCCGGAGCGCTGCCGCGCTTGTTCTTGCGCAACAGAAGAGCCTCTGCCTCTGCGCGAAGCTCCACCGCCTCGCGTCGGCGCTCGTGCTCGCTGCGCAGGAGCTGTTCCGCGCTGAGAGCGGCATCGGCTTCGGAGAAGGCAACCAACGCTCCCTGCACATAAGCCAGGAGTGCTGCATCCCGGTCGGCCACTGCCTGCTCCTCCGCTGCCCGCAACCCTCCCCCGTTCCAGAGCGGGGCCAAGAGGTTCGCGCCGAGGCTCCAGACCTGGAAATCCCCATCGAGCAGGTTGCGCAGCTCCGATCCGCTCGTCCCCGCGTTGCCGGTCAGGGAGAGCTGGGGTAGCAGCGCCGCGTGGGCAACCTCCGCCCCTGCTTGAGCCGCCCGCAGGCGCGCTTCGAGGGCCGCCAGATCCGGCCGCCGCGCGAGGAGCTCTGCCGGCAGACCCGCCGGCGGGGGCGGTGGAAGGTCGGCCGTGCGTAACTCCGAGGCGAGCTGCTCGAGTTCGACTTCGCCAAGCAGATTGTCCCTGCCCGAGGCTCTTCCCAGGAGTAGGGCCAGGGGCGGGCCGAGCAGTTGGACCCGACGTTGGGCCCCTGCCAGGGTCGCATCGGCTTCGGCCAGAGCCGCTCGGGCAGCCCACTCGTCCTCGACCCCGCCCTGGCCACTTGCAACCCGACGGGAGGCGTCGCGCAGTTCGGCCTCGGCGATACGACGCGCCTCACGGGCATAGCTCGCCGCCTCATGCGCCTCGACAAGGGAAAGGGCCGCCTTGACGATCTGGGCCGCGAGGGACTGGCGTGCGGCAACGAAGTCGAAGCTCTCTGCCTCCAGGTTGGCGGCCGCCCCGCGTTGCGCCGTCGCCAGGCGGCCCCACAGATCGACCTCCCAGGCGATGCTGACCCCGAGCGCATGGCTCGAGCTCTCACTGGTCAAGACCCCCGAGGTACCCGGTACCGGTAGGCCGATGAAGTTGACCCGGGAACGGCTCGATGAGAGGCTGGCCTGAATGCTCGGTAGGTCCGCCGCAGCGGCACTCTCCAGAGCTGCCGCCGCGGAGAGTACCCGCTGTGCCGCCAGGGCGAGGTTGGGACTGCGTTCGAGCCCCTCCTCGACCAGCGCGTTCAAGCGTGGACTGCCGAGTTGTTCCCAGAAGGCCTCGTGCAGATCCGGCCCCTCGACTGCGGTGGGCGCCGTCCAGCCTGGGGCGGGGGTGAGAGCTGCCGCCGGATCCACCGGCGGGACGGCACCCGGCACGGTGCTGCGGCAAGCCGCGCAGAAAACGAGTGCCAAGGAGAGCGCGGCTTTCACACCTCACCCCCTTCGCTACCGCTCACCGGAGGCCTACGCAGGCCGGCCGCACAGAAGCCGATGAACTCCCAGAGGAAGCTCTCGTCATCGACGAGGCCGGCAGCGTCTTCCCCCTCGGGAGCGTGAACCCGACACTGGGTGAAGAGGCTGTGGACCAACGCCCCAACGACGAATTGCAGGCGTTGGAAGCAAAGACCGCGGGGAACCTCGGGGAGGAGGGTCGAGAGCGCCGCCACGTAGCGATCGGCCACGGGACTGAAGATGTCGCGCAACACATCGGTCACGATGGCGTGGTCGGAGTGGTGAACCCGTCCCATGAGATGCAAGAAGGCCTGGTTGGGACGCAGAGCCGGATCGAGCAGAGGCTGGGCGAACCCCTCCAGGAGCCCCTCGATCGAGAGCTCGCCCCGACTCTCCAGGGCTTCCAGATGTTCGAGACGCTGGCGGCAGATCGGCCCCAGGCGCCCCTCGAGAACCGCCCGCAGCAAGCCCTCCTTGGAACCGAAGTGGTAATTGACCGCTGCCAGGTTCGTGCCTGCCTCGCGGGTGATCTCCCGCAGGGAGGCTCCTGCAAAGCCTCGATCGGCGAAGAGGCGCTCCCCTGCGGCGATGAGCTTCTCCCGGGTGCTGGAATCGGCCATGACGAACGATGGTTCTAAACGAACGTTCGAAATGCCGCAAGTCCCCTTCCTGGGCCCCTGAGAGGGCGATCAGCCCCCGCCGCGCTCGGCATGGCGCATCAGAACCTCCGCCACGCAGGCGGTCAGGCGCTTGCCGGTGGGAATGTGTAGGAACTCGTTGGGCCCGTGGGCGTTGGAGGCGGGTCCCAGAACTCCGGTGATCAGGAACTGGGCCCGGGGGAACTTCTCACCGAGCATGCCCATGAAGGGGATCGTGCCCCCCTCCCCCATCTTGGCCGCCGGATTGCCCTGGAAGTAGTGGGCCGACGCGAGGTCGATGCTCTCTTCGAGCCAATCGGCCAGGGGGGGCGCGGCCCATCCGCTCGCCCCCTCGGTGTTGCGCCACTCGACCTGGGCCCCGTAGGGCGGATCGGTGGTGAGCCGGCGCCCTACGGCCTCCACCCCCCGGGCCGGATCACAGGTCGGAGGGATGCGAATCGAGAGCTTGAGCACCGTCTGCGGTCGCAGCACGTTGCCCGCGTCCGCCAGAGCCGGAAGTCCTGCTGCTCCGGTAACGGAGAGCGCGGGTCTCCAGGTCCGGTTGAGCACGAGTTCGGCCGGGTCGGCAAGGACCGGCCTGACACCGCTTTGGAAGGGAAACTTGGCATAGACGCTCTCGCCCAGAATCCGCGCCGCCTCCGCGGCCTGCCGGATGCGATCCTCGGGAATCGCAACCGAGAGCTCTTCGACCGTGACCTCGCCGCTAGCGACGTCCTCGATGCGGTCGAGGAGAGCGCGCGCCACGCGGAAGCTCGAAGGAACGATGCCGCTGGCATCCCCTGAGTGCACTCCCTCGGTGAGGGTTGAGACGCAAAGCTCTCCACTGACAAAACCTCGCAGACTCGTGGTCAACCACAGCCGCTCGTAATCCCCCGCCCCTGAGTCGAGACAGACGACCAGGTCGACCGCACCGATACGATCGGCGAGGTGATCGATGTAGTGGGGTAGGTCGTAGCTGCCACTCTCTTCACAGCCCTCGATCAGGATGACGCAACGCGCATGGGGCAGCCCCTGGGCCTCCAGGGCTTCGATCGCCGCCAACGAGGCAAAGGCTGAATAGCCGTCGTCAGCTCCGCCGCGACCGTAGAGCCGATCCTCGACCAGCTTGGGTTCCCAGGGCCCCAGCCCCTCGCGCCAGCCTGTCATCTCGGGCTGCTTGTCAAGGTGTCCATAGAGGAGCACCGTCCCCGGTCCGGAACCGGGAACCTCCATATAGATGAGCGGGGTGCGCCCTTCCAGGCGCACGATCTCGACGGTTAGCCCCGGAATCGGTCGCTCTCGACACCAGTTTGCGATCAGCGCGGCGGCCTCTTCCATGAAGCCGTGCGCCTCCCAGTCGGCATCGAAGGCGGGCGACTTGTTGGGGATGCGAATGTAGTCGACGAGGGTCGGAACGATCGTGTCGTCCCACACTCCGTTCACATGGGATAGAAGGCGTTCGTGCTCGAAGGACATGGGGGGCCATTCTAGGGACCTCCGCGGCGATGAGCCCACCCGCCCCCGTCGCGCTACGATCTTGTCGCCATGGCCTGGATCATGCCCCTGCTCTTCCTCCTCCTCGGCTGCGGCGGCGCGGCGCCCCCCTCGTCGAGTCCCGTGCGCAAGGAGGACGACCTGGACCCTCCTTCCGCACGCCGCGAACAGGCCGAAATCCTCCTGGCGGACCTTGCAGCCCAGCGCAGCCCGGCGGATGGGGGGGGATCGGTGGAGTTGGTCCTCGCAGACGGAGAAGAGGCGCGCATCGAATGCGGTGAGTTGGGAACCTGGACCCTGATCTACACCGCAGGCCCCCGGGGTATCGCTGAAGGGGGTGCCCTGCGCTTTCTACCCGATCCCTTCTGGAACTGGTCCCAGCCCCAAACAAGGGATGCGAACTACGCCGGTTATACCACCATCGAGAGTTCGGTCCCCGGACTCCGCTTCGAGACCTTCGAGCAAAGCACAGGCCCAGGCGGTGCGGGCTCGGTGACCGCCATCCTGCGCGGGGCCGGCCTCACCGAAGGCGCGAAGGTGCGCTTGGTCTATGGAGCCGGCTCCGTCGGCGCCGCGGCCGACCGCTACGCCGAGCGCGAAGCCCGCCTCTGGTTGGCGGTGGATGGAGACGGCGACGGTGTCACGCGCATCCTGGATGACTCTCCTCGCATCACCGTCACGGCGCGGCCCTTCACCCGCCTGGTCCTGAACGGACCGAGCGTGGCGAGACCAGGGGAGTCCTTGAAGTTCCATGTCGCGCTCCTCGATGAAATGGCGAACCTCGCCGAGGGTTCGCAGGCCACCCTACGAATCACCCAACGCCCAGCGGGCTGGGACTTTCCCCAGCAGGTCACCCTGCGACCCCAGGACCGGGGCACGCTGAGCTTCCAAGGCACGGCCCTCGCCGAGGGCGTCGTTCGGCTCGCCGTCGAGACCGAGCTCGATGGCCGAACTCTGCGCGCCGAGGCCGCCCCCTTGGCCGTTTCGACCAGCCTCCCACGCATTCGCTGGGCTGACCTGCACGGTCACTCCCAACTCTCCGATGGGACTGGGACTCCGGAGGATTGGTGGCGTTACGCACGCGAAGCCGCAGGCCTGGATGCGGCAGCTCTCACCGACCACGACCACTTCGGAGTGCGTTTCGTCGACCAGCACCCCGAGATCTGGAGTCGGTTGGTTCGGGCCGCCCGTGCCGCCCATCAGCCCGGAGAGTTCGTGGCCTTGGTCGGTTTTGAATGGACCAACTGGATTCACGGTCACCGCCACGTGCTCTACTTCTCCGACGACGGTCGCATCCTGAGTTCACTCGACCCCGCCTACGATACACCCCGCAAGCTCTGGAAAGCGCTGGAGGGTCAGTCGGTACTCACCCTAGCCCACCACTCCGCGGGCGATCCCGTACCGACCAACTGGACCTTCAAGCCACCGCCGCAAATCGAGCCCGTCACCGAAGTCATGAGTGTGCATGGCAGTAGCGAAGCTCTCGACTCCCCCATGCTCATCCGCGGTGCCATCCCGGGCAACACGGTGCGTGACCAACTAGACTCTGGAATGAAACTAGGCTTCATCGGCAGCGGCGATGGACATGACGGCCATCCCGGCCTACCCCACCTCTCCCCCGCTTACGGGTATAGCCGTGACCATGTCGGCCGTGGAGGATTGGCGGCCATTCTAAGCGAGGACCTGACGCGCGAGGGGCTCTATGCCTCCTTGCGAGCCCGCCGATGCTACGCGACCAGTGGCCCTCGGATCCTCCTGCAGGCGACCTTGGATGGCTCGCAGATGGGTTCGGAGCTGGAGGCCCTTTCGGCTCAGCCTCTCTTGCGTGTCTTCATCCTCGGCACGGTCGGCTTGAAGAGCCTTGACCTCGTGTACAGCGACCGCATTGAGCGGGTCGAGCTAGGCGGTCAACGCCGCTTCGAAGGTACGCTGCAACTGAACGACATCCCCACCGGCGGTTATCTCTACCTGCGCGTCGAACAGCAGGACGGGGCCCTGGCGTGGTCGAGCCCCTGGTTTGTGAAGTGACCCTCCCAGATTCAACCTGCCTGGCGACACGGCCTTGTTGCCTCACGCGCGCAGGCGCTTGCCATCGCCGGGATCCGCGATGACCGTCCGGTTTCGGCCCTGGGCCTTGGCCGCATAGAGAGCTTCATCGGCTGCCTTGATGAGATCGTCGATGCCGGCCATTCTCGAGGTTCGCTCCGCCACTCCGAGGCTGATGGTGATCCGCCCTTCAAAGCCCGGGTACTGGATGTCGAGAGACTCCGCTGCCTGACGCAAACGCTCGGCACCTCGGCTGGCTTCCTCCGCCGTCGAAGCCATATCGATGGTCAGGAACTCCTCACCGCCGATGCGGCAGAGGACCTCTCCGCTGCGTCCGACCTTTCGCATGAGGGCGGCGACCTCCCGCAGGACCGCATCACCCGCGTCGTGGCCAAAACGATCGTTGACCGATTTGAAGTGATCGATGTCGGCCAGGATGACCGAGAGTGGACGCCCGGTCCGGGTCGCGCTGTCCCACTCCTGCTTGAGTCGTTTCATCGCATAGCGGCGGTTGGGAAGTTCGGTCAGGGGGTCGGTCATGGCCGCGGCTCGCAGTTTGCGAGTCATGATCCCAAGTTCAGCCACCTGCCGCAGCCGCACGCGTTCGGCAGCTTCCACCTGTTCGCGCATCCGCACCATGCGCTGGCCCGCACGCACGCGAGCCAGCAGAATGCGGGGGTTGAACGGCTTGACGATGTAGTCATCCACTCCGGCCGCGAAGGCCTCCACAACGCGCTCATCATCCTCGCGCGCAGTCACGATGAGCACATACATACGACGCCCAGCCTTGGACTGTCGCAGCGTACGGCAAAGCTCGAGCCCGTTCATCCCGGGCATCAACCAATCGGTTACGACAAGCTGCGGCTGGAGACGTAGCGCCTTGTCCAAGCCTTCCTCGCTGCTCTCCGCCGTTGTGATGTCATAGCCTTCCTTGCGCAGGTGGTGTGCGAGCAGCTTGAGCATTCGCTGGTCGTCGTCGATGAGCAGGATTCGCGTCGGCCCGGTTACCTGCTCCTCGACATCACCGACCCACTCACCTACCGGAGTCGTAGAGGAGGGTCTCGGAAGGGTCGGCGGTTCGCTGGCTGCATCCTCCTCATCGCCGGTCATTCCCTTGGAGCCGGCCTCTCTCCAACGGCTAAAGGAGTGTGAGATGGGTTCACGGTTCTCCGCGGGCAGACCGAGGATTGCGCTCCAGTCCTTCCAATCCTCCACGATCTCATCGCAGAGTTCCAATAGACGGGACTCCTCTAGTTCCAGGGAAGGAGCAACGTCCGCCAAGTGCTCGAACTGATGTGGCTCGCAGTCTTGAGTGCCCGGTACGAGGATACCGGCAATCACCTTGCCCGCACGCAAGCAGCGCACGAGTAGCTCGAGGCGAGGCTCGTCCAAGTTCACCTCGGCCCGATCCTGAAGCAGAGTCGCGAGCTGAAACTCCTCGGGAAGCCCCCAGTCGGCGAGAAGAGCGGCTCCGACCTCGTAGTGATCGATATCAAAGATCTCCATCTCCAGCTCGGCAAGGCGCTGCTCTCCGGCACCGGGCTCACTGAGGACCAGATCCGAGTACCTCACGGGGTGTACGCTCGCCAGGGCCAGGGTACCGATTCCACACAGGAGGCCGCAGGTGAAAGCATCCTCGGCAGTCAGGCCCCCGAGGCAATGAACCAGTCGGCTCACGGATGTAGCCGTAGCCAAGGCGCGGGACCAGTACAGGTCGTAGTCGAAATCCTTCGCCGCTCCCTGACGGTTGTCGGCAACGAGCGTAAAGCCCAGCGCGGTCGTGCGCACGGTCCGTGAGCCCAAGCGGCGGGCTGCTTGGGGAATGTCGGCGATGACCTCACTCCCACGATTGCACGCGCTATTCGCCAGCTTCAGAATGCGACCCGAGAGCGCCGGGTCCGCCATGATCGTCTGCTCGAGCTCTTCCTGATCGTAGTCGTCGCTCCTCGTTATCTCGAGGATCCGCAACCCGATCGGAGACGGTGAAGGCAGATTGCCCGTCAGCCGCAGTTCATCGAACTTCTTGCCAATCACGCGCTCTTCTTCTTGGCCCCGAGTTCAGTTGCCTTGCGGACCTGATTCCTCCCCGACTCCTTCGCCAGGTAGACCGCCTCATCCGCCGCTTTGAGCAGGCTGTGGACGCTCTCATGGCCATCCGAGGAGCAGGCGATTCCCAAGCTCACCGTCACCGCACGCTCGAAGCCAGGATGGTCGATGACGTGGCTCTCCATTGCTGCTCGTACGCGTTCCGCAACGACAGCACAGTTCTCCTCGTCGGTATTCTTCGCGATGATCAAGAACTCCTCCCCACCCAGGCGGCAGATCTCGTCGGAGGCGCGCACCGAATCCCGCAGCACATCGGCCGTTTCCTTCAGGACGATATCGCCGACATCGTGTCCATGCTCATCATTGACGCTCTTGAACTTGTCGATGTCGAGCATGACCACGGAGAGCGGCCTGCGCGTTCGCTTGATCGATGCCCACTCACTTTCGAGCCGCTTCATGCAGTAGCGCCGGTTGGGAAGCTCGGTCAAGGCGTCGGTCAGCGAGGCTGCCCGTAGCTTGCGATTCAGGACGCCCATTTCGGCGACCTGCTTCATCATGGTCTGCTTGTCCTGCTCGATCTTGCGTTGCAGTTGGGCCAGGCGGATGCCCCCCTTGATGCGCGCCATGAGGAGGCGTGGGATGAAGGGCTTGGTCACGAAGTCATCCACTCCGGCTTCGAAGGACTCGATGACCAACTCCTCCGATGCATGACCCGAGAGCATCAAGAAGTACATGTTGCGCCCGGCATCGGTCTTGCGCAGAGCTCGGCAAAGCTCGAGCCCATCCATATCGGGCATCTGCCAGTCCGATATGACCAGCTCCGGCGTGTGGGTCAGAGCCGCCTTGAGGCCGGCCTTTCCTCCGCGAGCTTCGACGACCTCGTAGTTCTGATCCTCCAGATACTTCACCAGGATCTGACGAGTGGTTGGATCGTCGTCCACGGCAAGGATCTTGAAGCGTACGGGATGCTGTTCCGTGACCTTCGAGGACGCTTTCTTTTGTACCGTTTCCGGTTTGGGCCGCGGGCGCTCCTCCTGACCTTCCGCGATGGCCTTGCGTGCTCGCGCTACCTGCTCGAGCAGCATCTTGAACTTGAGACCTTCGTGGACGGAAACGTCCAGGCTTTCTCCCCATGCCTGCCACTCCTTGATGCAGGTATCCCCGAAGCGAATGAACCCCTCCGGCTTCAGCTTCAGGTGTTCTCGAAGGAGCTCCAGGCCCTCACCGATCTCAACCCACGTCCGGTTGGGGGTGTGCTCGTCAGCGAGGAACGCTCTCGCGAGCACGTCCGCGAAGCGTAGCACCGCAGTCAGATTCGTGACTCCCTCGTCCAAGTCTGGAAGGTCGCGAGAACTGCAGAGGCCCTCCACGGCTTCCCCAAAAGAATCCGGCAGGCCCCATTCTTCCAGCATGCACGCCCCCACTTGGGCGTGATTGATATCAAACTCCGCTTGCTCCCTTTCCAGGAGCAGAGGAAGGTCGTCCGTGATACCGCTTGCGATCAGTCGCGCGTACACCTCTGGATAGACCGAGGCCAGGGCCAGGCGCCCGATCTTGCCGAGCAGACCGCAGATGTACGCCTCCTCGGGTTTGCCGCAGCCGAGAATACGGGTCATGACCTGAGCATTCACAGCCCGTGCCAGGGAGAGAGACCAATACTCCTCGTAGCCGAACCCCTTGCACGTACCGGCACTACGCTCGGAGACGAGGGAGAAGGCCAGGGCCAGGTCACGGACGGTGCGTCCACCCAGCCGCATGATGGCCCCCGACACGGTCGTGACCGGCTCCATGCCACTGTTCGAAGCAGTGTTGGCAAGCTTGAGAATCCGACCGGTGAGAGAGGAGTCCGCCATGATGGCTTCCCCCATCTCCTCTGCACTGTAGTTCTCTGTGCGGGTGAGCTGCAGGATCCTCATCCCTACACCTGCCGGAGTCGGGAGGTTTCCTGACAGTTTCAGCTCTTCGAAGGACTTGAGGTTCATCGTTGGGGGGGGCGCTTGAGAAGAAGGGTGGGAGAGAGAGTTGGCTTCTTGGGAGGATCTCAGAGGTTCGAGCGCAGTTCCTCCAAGGCGGAGCAGACCTCCGCGAACATGCCCTGGCAGCGCTCGACGTAGCTGGGCAGGTCCGTTTCGTGGCCTGTCCGAGCCGCCTTCTCGATCTGTTTGCACACACTCGAAAAGGGCAGAGCCCCGATGCTGGCGCTGGATGACTTCAGGGTGTGAGCCGATCTCGACACGCCCTCCAGATCCCCACGTTCCCAGGCCTCCTCGAGTGCCTGCACTCGAGTTGCCGCATCGTCGAGAAACATTGTGATCAGGTCCAGGAGCAGGCCCGGATCCTCTTCACCTCCCAGCTCACGCAGCCCTTGCAGGGCTCCAGGGTCGATGATCGTGCCGCCCCCATGCTGAGGGGCGTGTTCTCGGGAGGGATCGCTCATGGGGCTTAGTCCTTGGAGCGGCGGGATGTCCGCACCTAGGGGCTATGGAAGTCGGTGGAGAGTCGGCTCCACCCTGCCCTTCTCTTCGGAACGCTCCAGGGGGTGACTCCAGGAGGAGTCGAAGAATGCAGCCCTGTAACCCGTCTCGGATCAGGACGGAAGAATCGGCAGTTCTGGGAATCCCCCGGACTGCGGCGCCGAAGGGGGGGGCAACTCCAAACCGAAGACCGAGAGAAAATGTTTCACGGTCAGGATCTCGAAGAGGAGGTTGGTCGGTGGGAGTTCCGCATGATCCGCGAGACGGGTCATGACACTCGCCTCGAACCCGCAGGGGCGAAAGCCCTTGAAGGCCTCCAGATCCGTGTGCACGTTGAGGGCTAGGCCGTGCCAGGCCACCCAGCGGCGTACGGCCACGCCGATCGATGCCACCTTGTGGCTTCCGATCCAAACTCCAGTCGCACCCTCCTTGCGATGCCCCTCGACGCCAACCTCCGCCAGGACGCGCAGGACCACCTCCTCGAGATCGCGCAGGTAGCGGTGCAGGTCTCTGCGTCCCTCCGGGAGCGCATAGATCGGGTAGGCCACGACCTGACCAGGACCGTGATAGGTCGCCTCGCCGCCGCGCTCGACCTCCACCACGGGCCAGCGCAGACCGCGAAGCTCCGCGGATCCGGCACCTCGACCGACGGTGATGACGGGTTCGTGCTCGACCAGGATCAGAGTGTCCCGAATCTTCCCGGCGATTCGCTGCTCTAGGAGTTCTTCTTGCAGTCTATGGGTCTCGGCGTAGGACTTGCGCCCCAGCCGCACCACATCCAAAAGGGTACCGACCCCGTCGGTCACCGTTGCTTCTGGAAAATGTGAACCGCCATACCGTGGACCGCCTCGGCTGCCTCCATGACAGCCTCCGGGAGAGTCGGGTGGGCGTGGATCGTTCGGGCGATGTCCTCCGCAGTGGCGCCCATCTCGATCGCCAGGGCGGCCTCTGCGATGAGTTCGGTCACCTCCGGCCCGACCATGTGGACCCCGAGGACTTCATCACTCTTCGCATCCGCGATGACCTTGACGAAACCCTCGGTCTCCATCAACGACATGGCGCGCCCTGACGCGGCGAAGGGAAAGGAGCCGACCTTGACCTCTAGGCCTTGCTCGGCGCACTGCTCCTCGGTCAGCCCCACCGACGCCATCTCGGGTGCCGTGAAGATCACCGCGGGGATGCAGCGAGCGTCGAACTCCTCGGGCTGGCCGGCGATGACTGCGGCGGCGATTAGGCCCTCCTTGCTGGCCTTGTGGGCCAGCATCGGCTGACCGGCGATGTCACCGATGGCGTAGATCCCGGAGACCTGAGTCCGCATACCCCGATCGACGGCGAGAAAGCCTCGCTGATCGACTTCGAGGCCCACGTTCTCCAAGCCCAGGCCCTCACTGTAGGGTCGGCGACCCACCGTCGAGAGAATCTGATTACAAACGATCGTCTCCTCACCCTTGGGTGTCTTGATCTGCACCGCGAGCCCCTCCGCCGTGCGTTCGTAGCTCTGAGCAAAGGTGTTCGTCAGGAGTTTGATCTTGCGCTTCTTCAGGCTGCGTTCGATCACCTTGACGCAGTCACGATCTTGCCCCGGCAAGGCTCCTCCGGTTGCCTCCAGCACCGTGACGCGGGAACCGAGCTTTTGGTACATGATCCCCAGTTCCAGACCTATGTAGCCGCCCCCGATGACCACCAGGTGCTGCGGCACATCCTTGGGGGCCAAAGCTCCGGTCGAGGACCAGACCGCGTCCTCATCGAAAGCAAAGCCCGGAATCTCGATCGGGATCGATCCCGTGGCGATCACGATCGCATCCACTTCGAGGCTCTCGACCCCCTTCTCGCCCTGCACTTCTACGTGGCGAGCATCTCGGATAGTCGCACTACCGTGGATGACCGGAACCTTGTGGTTCTTGAGCAGAACTCCGATGCCGCCGGTCAGACGGCCAACGATACCCGCCTTCCACTCCACCAGTCGGGCCACGTCGAGCGCGACTCCCTCGACCTGAATCCCCATCGTGCCCGCATGGGAGATCTTCTCGAGGAGGCTACCGGCGGCGATCAAGGCTTTTGAAGGAATGCAGCCGATGTTCAAGCAGGTGCCGCCCAGAGCATCCCGTTCGATCACGACCGGATCCTGGCCTAGCTGAGCGAGACGGATGGCACAGACGTATCCAGCGGGTCCTGCCCCGATAACGGCGACCTTGCGCTTGGTCATGGATTGCTCCTGGAGAGGTGAAGGGGGGTCAGAGTGGAAACGCTCCGTCCCCCGGTTGCGCATCACCCCGTTCCTCGGCGACGCGCAGGAAGGCGTTGAACTGTGCTCTCAAATGGCGGGGGACCTGTTCATAGACGTCTTCCACGAGGGTGCGCAGCGCCATCGGTGGAGCAGCTTCCTGTTCGTGGATGACCGCGTCTATCTCGGCCCGAATCTCTTCCTCACGCTGCCTGCGTGCATCCGGGGTCAAAAGCCCCTGCTGCACGAGCCAGGTCTCGAAGCGCTGGATCGGATCGCGCGCGGCCCAGGCCTCAACCTCGCCGGCATCGCGGTACTTGCTGGGATCATCCGACGAGGAGTGCCCAAGCATGCGATAGGTGCGCAGGACGAGCAGAGTCGGGCCGCCTCCGCTCCGAGCTTGGCGAGTGGCCTCATCCATCGCCGCCCGACAAGCGAGGACGTCGTTTCCGTCGATGTCACGCCCTTCGAACCCATATGCCTGGGCCTTGGCTGCGAAGGAGGTCGCCGCCGTTTGAGCCTTCGAGCTGACGGAGATCGCCCACCCGTTGTCGACAACGACGAAGACGACCGGAACCTTCCAAACACCGGCAAAGTTCAGGGCGCTGTGGAAGCCGTTGGAGCTGGTGGCGCCGTCGCCGCAATAGGCGGCGTGGACGACCTTTTCCCCTCGATTGCGGCTTGCGAAGGCGGCTCCGACTGCATGGGGTAGCTGAGTCCCGATCACCGAGGACCAGCTCGGATAGTGCGAGGCCTTGTGCTGGAAATGGTTGCACATCTGGCGCCCCTTGGCCGTGTCGTTCGCGTTGCAGTACATCTGGGCGACGTACTCAGAGAGCGGCAGGCCACGCATGACGGCCGCCCCCCCCTCGCGTAACCCCGACCAGAGCCAGTCCTCGGGCTGCAGTGCCGATGCCGTGCCGATGAGTGAGGCCTCGAGTCCGGTTGCGGTTCCCACAAAGCCGATACGCCCCGCACGTTGCAGCTTGAGCATGCGTTCGTCGAGGCAGCGCACCCTCAACATGTGCCCGAAGAGGGCGATGAGCTCCTCGGCCCCCAGATCGGGCTCCGGCCCGACCAGGCGACCGTCCTCGGCGAGAATCTGCAGGGCTGAACTCACGATGGTGGCTTTGACGTCAGATGATCCGGAGTCAGAGCACCAGCAGGCCGGGATCCTCCAGCCTGCGACGCATGCCTGCCAGGAAGCGAGCCGCGTCGGCCCCGTCCGCGAGACGGTGATCCACGCTGCAAGAGAGGTTCATGTACTGACGCACGGCGATTTGGTCACCCTCCGGAGTCTCAACGACTCCTGGACGCTTGACGATGCGGTGAACGCCAAGGATGGCGATATCGGGCCAGTTGATGATCGGTGTTGCCAGCGTGCCGCCGATGTTGCCTGCATTGGTGATGGTGAAGGTGCTACCTCGCAACTCCTCCGGCCGCACCTTGCCGGTACGTGTGCGCTCGGCAAGATCCATCAGCTCGGCGGAGAGTTGCAGGACGTCCTTGGCTTGCACATCCCGAATGACCGGCACGAGTAGGCCGCTCGGTGTGTCGGTTGCGATTCCCAGGTTCACCCTGGCGGGAAGTACGATCTCGCCCGCCTCCTCATCCAGGTGTCCGTTGAGCATGCGGTGCTCAGCCAGCCCCTTGGCCACCGCCTTCATGATGAAGGGCATATAGGTGACCTTGATCCCGCGCTCGGCACCCAAGGCCTTGGCCTTGAGCCTCAGAGCGACGAGCTCGGTGACATCGATTTCCTCGACCACGGTGAAGTGGGTGGCGGTGTACTTCGAGCGCACCATCGCTTCGGCGATCTTGCGGCGCACACCTCGGAAGGGAATCCGTTGCTCACTGCCCAGGGTAGTCGTCGCAGGCCTCTCGACGGCTTCGTCGATCGCGGAGGACTCCGAACGGGGTCCGGATGCGGCGAACGCCTCGACATCACCCCGGCGAATGATCCCGCCTCGTCCACTGCCGCTGACCTGTGCGAGGTCGACCCCGAGTTCACGAGCTACGCGCCGGGCACTCGGCACGGCGCGCACGCGTCCACTCTGGACGGGAGAATTGCTCGCCGGCTTGGGCCCGGCCTGGATGCCGGCGCCTGCGCTGACCGATTCCGGAGCCTGAGCCGTCGCATCCGTGGCGCCGGCGGTTTCCAGACGGAAGATCACCTCGCCGACAGGGACCATCTGGCCTTCGGAAACCAGGCGCTCGACGATGCGGCCGGGGGCAGGGGCTGGGATCTCCACGGTCGCCTTGTCGGTCATGACCTCGACGACAGGCTGATGTTCCTCGACAGCCTGGCCATCCTGAACCAGCCAACGCACGATCTCACCCTCAGCGATTCCTTCGCCGACATCCGGCAGACGAAAGTCGAGCACCTGGGTACTCCCAGCGGATGCGGGTGCAGGAGTGGCTGACTGCGGGTTCCCCTCCTGTGCAGGTTCCGTCCCGGCTGCCTGGCCTGTGTCGATGTCGAAGAGAGCCGTCCCCACAGGCACCGTCGCCCCCTCTTCGACCCGGAGCTTGGTGATTGTCCCGGGAGCTGGTGCGGGGATCTCGACCGTCGCCTTGTCGGTCATCACTTCGACGACCGGCTGGTGTTCCTCGACAGCCTGGCCCTCCTTCACGAGCCACTTGACGATCTCGCCCTCAGCGATGCCTTCGCCGATGTCGGGTAGCTTGAACTCCATCATGATCAGAACCTTGCGACACTCTCAATCGCGTCGAGGACACGGCGCTCGTCCGGCATGTAGTGGTGCTCGAGGGTGTTCGGGAAGGGAGTATCGAAGCCGGTCACGCGGCGAATAGGCGCTTCCATGTACTCGATGACGTTCTCGGCGATCAGGGCGCTGATTTCGGCTCCATAGCCGCAGAAGCGCGGAGCCTCATGCACCGTGACGACACGGCCCGTGGCCTTGGCGGCCTCGAGCACTCCCTCTTCGTCGAGGGGTGTGAGCGTCCGCAGATCGACGACCAGGCAATCGATGCCCTGCTCGGCGGCTTGCTGCGCCGCTCGCTCGCAGACCGGGACCATGGCCCCGTAGCAGAACACGGTCACGTCCTTGCCCGGACGAACGGTGCGCAGGGTGGAGAGGTCCACTCGGTAATCCCCCTCGGGCACCTCACCTTTCACGCTGCGATAGAGAGCCTTGGGCTCTAGGAACAGCACCGGATCCGGGTCGGCGATAGAGGCCAAGAGGAGCCCCTTGGCATCGTGTGGGGTCGAGGGGATGACGACCTTGAGCCCGGGAGTGTGGGCGAAGTAGGCCTCGCCGGACTGGCTGTGGTACAGGCCGCCCCGAATTCCTCCCCCGTAGGGGGTGCGGATCACCATCGGCGCGGTGTACTGCCCCCCGGAACGATAGCGCAGCTTGGCCGCCTCCGAGACGATCTGGTCGAAGGCGGGGAAGATGAAGTCCTGGAACTGGATCTCCGCCACGGGCCGCAGGCCGTTGACGGCCATGCCGATGGCCGTGCCGATGATACCGTCTTCGGACAGGGGTGTGTCGAAGCAACGCTCGGGACCGAATTCGGAAGTCAGCCCTTCGGTCGCCAGGAAGACGCCTCCCTTGGGACCTACGTCCTCGCCCAGCACGAGTACGCGCTCGTCGCCGCGCATCGCTGTCTTGAGGCCGTCGTTGACGGCTTGGATCAGGGTCAGAGTGCTCATGGTCTCAATCGAAAGTTAGAGGGGGAAGGCGCCGTCACCGGCCCCGGCTTCACCCTTGCGTTTGGCTAGGTCGAAGGCGGCCTCGCCTTGGCGGCGGAGGTGGGGGGGGAGCTGCGCATAGACGTCACTGAAGATGGTCTCCAGGCCCGGCCCCGGAGTGTTCTCCGCCACCTTGGCGGCATCCCGCACTTCGGCGCTGACCTCGGCTTGCAGGCGCTCTTCGAGCGCCTCATCCCACAGTCCCCGCTTGGCGAGGTAGCGCCGGAAGCGTTCCACGGGATCCTTCTCGGCCCACTTGGCGAGCTCCTCGGCGGGCACGTATTTGGTCGGGTCATCGGAGGTCGAGTGCCCACCCATGCGATAGGTCCGCGCCTCGATCAGCGTCGGTCCTTCCCCCTTGCGGGCGCGCTCGGCCGCCTCACTCACCACCTGGTGGACGGCGAGAAGATCGTTGCCATCAACCGTAATGCCGGGCATTCCATAGGCCGCTGCCTTGATCGCAAAACCATCCGAAGCCGTCTGATGGTCGGAGGGACAGGAGATGGCCCAGCCGTTGTTTTGGCAGAGGAAGATGACCGGCGCCTTCCAGACCCCCGCGAAGTTCATGCCACTGTGGAATCCCAGGCTCGAGGTGCCGCCATCGCCAAAACTCACCAGGCTGACGTGATCCTCGCCGCGGAGCTTGAACGCATACGCCGCTCCGACCGCCTGGGGGATGTGCGTACCGATCGGAGAGGAGATCGAGAAGTACTTGATCGGCTCGGTAAAAGAGAAGTGCACCGGCATCTGCCGGCCCTTGGCCGAGTCCAGCGCATCGCCGAACATGTTGTGCATCATCTCCACCGGCGGCACGCCTAGGTAGAGCGCCATGCCGAAGTCCCGGTACGAGGGGAAGAAGAAGTCCGTCGGCCGTAGGGCACTCGCCGCCCCCACCTGCGTGGCCTCGATACCCCGGTTGGGAATCGAGAAGCCGATGCGGCCGGCGCGTTGGAGCTTCATGCAGGTGTCATCGAAGGCGCGGACCGAGAGCATGGCGCGGTAGGCGCGTCTGAGCTCAGCATCGCTGAGGCCCGTGTCAAAATCCGGGGGCGTTCCCCCATCGGCTTCAATCACGGTCAAGAGATCTGCTTCAGTCATGGTCATGCGTTCTGGGCATCGCGTTGGCGAACGAGGCGCGCGGCGAAGAACTCGCCGGCCCGGTAGCTCGAGCGTACGAGCGGGCCGGCGGCAACGTATTGGAATCCGAGCTCGCGTCCCTCGTGCTCAATCTCCTCGAACCGCTCCGGAGTGACGTACTCCACGACGGGGGCGTGCTGGGGTGTGGGACGCAGATACTGGCCGACGGTCAAGAAATCGACTCCCGCCCCACGCAGTCGCAGCATCGCTTCTCGAAGCTCTGAAGCATCCTCCCCGAGCCCCACCATCACGGAGGACTTCGTAAACACTCCCGGCCGAAGGCTCTTGGCCTGGCGCAGGGTCTCCACGGAGCGTTCGAAGGAGCAGCGCGGGTCACGGATCTTGCGCTGCAAGCGTTCCACGACTTCGACATTGTGGGCCAAGACATCGGGAGCCGCTTCCATCAGGACGGCCAGGTTCTCGCCGACCAGATCGGGAATCAGGGTCTCCACTACCGTCCCGGGGGCGTGGGAGCGGACCTCGCGCACGCACTGGGCGTAGTGGGCCGCCCCCCCATCGGGCAGATCATCGCGATCGACCGAAGTCAGGACGACGTAGTCGAGTCCGAGCTCACCCACTGCCTGGCCCACGTGTTCCGGCTCGCGTGGATCCGGAGGAGCTGCCCGCTCGACGGTGCGTACGGCACAGAAACGACAGCGCCGGGTGCACTCATCCCCCAGCACCATCAGGGTCATCGTCGCGTGGGACCCCTTCCAACACTCCCCCACGTTGGGGCAACGCGCCTCCTCACAGACCGTGTTCAGCCCAAGGCGCCGGGTCAGGGCCTTGAGCCGGGTGTACCCCTCCCCTCCGGGCAGCGGGACCTTCAGCCAGGGGGGTTTGGG
>JALWOP010000053.1 GCA_027083445.1 Planctomycetota bacterium
CAAGGGGTGCCCGCCCCCGGCCGATGAGTTGCCCAGCCATGTCCCTCCGCTGCCTCCTCTTCCTACCCCTCTGCCTCTTGGCTGCCTGCCGCGGAACTCGGGAGGCCTTCGACCCCGTGCTGCGCGTCCACACGCGCGGCGGCACCGAACTCGGAGTCTCGACGAACTACGGAGTCGTCTTCCTCGGGGCTACCGCGACCTCCGGACGAGTGGAACTCGAGGCCTGGTTTGGGGACGGCCCCAGCCTGGAACCGTCGGTGATCGAACCCCTCGGTGGAGGTCTCTACACCGCCGAGCCCGAGATCGCTCTGCCCGCGGCACACATGCGCTTCAAGACCCCCCGCGCAGGGGAGCGCCTCTTGCTCTCGGGAAGAGGCGAGCACGACCGCTGGAATGAGTGGACCACCGTGCGCACAGACGAACGCGTTCACGGCATCCTGGTCGACATCCCCCCCCACTTCATGGAGAGAGAGGGTCAGGTCGGCAGCGGCCTCTTCTGGGTCAACCCAGAGAACTCCCACGACCTACGCCTGGTCGGCCTGGTCGCCGGGCGCCTCGCTCTCGACGGTCACGAGTACCTGACCGTCGTCGGGCCCGAGGATCTGTGGCGACTGGTGACCTACCGCCGCGATCAACTGCAACAGCCGCACCGCGTCTACCGCGAAGACGTTCTCTAGTCGGCGCTTCCTGGGAACACGGTTCCGGAGGAACACGCTCCGGCGGCGTCACCCCCGAAAGATGCGCTCGACCTGCTCCAAGGTCTCCGGCAGGGTGAAGACGATCACCTGATCACCGTCCTCGATCATCGACTCGCCGGTGGGGATGCGCACCTTCTCGCCCCGCACGACCGCTCCGATGACCGCTCCACGGGGCATGCCCAGATCCCGCACGCGCTTGGCCTCGCCCAGGCGCGCGCGTAGCTCGAGCACCTCCGCCTTGCCCTCGCCGATGACGGCGATGGATGAGGGCGACCCCGAACGCACGAACCGCAGGATCTCGTTGGCGCATAGGATGCGCGGCGAAATGCCCTGGTCGATGCCGAGCATGTCGTAAATCTGCCGGTAGCTGGCCTTGTTCACCATGGCCACCGTGCGCTTGACCCCCAGGGAACGAGCCAGTTGGCAGGCGATCATGTTGTCCTCGTCGTCCCCGGTGGTGGCGATGAAGACGTTGGCATCCCCGATGCGCTCCTCGATCAAGACCTGCAAGTCGGTCGCATCCCCCTCCAGCACCAAGGTGTCCTTCTCGGTCCCCATCGCCAGGGCGCGGGCACGGCCCGGATCGCGCTCGATGACCTTGACCGTCACCCCGGGCGAGTTGGCCAGGCGCCGCGCGATCGTACGCCCGATGCTGCCCGCCCCCATCAAAACGACGGAGCGGTTCCAAACCGCCTTCTCACCCGCAAGGCGCTCAAAGGCGTCGCAGTCGCGGGCCTCGCCGATGATGTAGATGTGGTCGGCGACCTGCAGACTGTCCTCGCCGGTCGGCATGAAGAAACGATCCCCACGGGCGACCGCCACCACGAGCACCCCCCGCGGCAGACGCAGCTCGGCCAGGGGCGTATCGGTCAGCTCGCTCTCCTCGCGCAGACGAAGGCGCCGAAGCTGCACCCGCCCGTCGGCAAAGGATTCGACCTCCAGGGCGTGGCGTTCGCGCACCGTGGCCAGGATCTCCTCCGCCGCCAGATCCTCGGTCGAGAGAACGACGTCGAAGCCCAGGCTCTGCTTGTAGAAGTAGCGATAGCCTTCGAGCCGCGCCGTGTCGCGCAGGCGCATGATGACGCGCTTGGCTCCCAGGGACTTGGCGAGCACGCTGGCGAGCATGTTGACGTGGTCGTTGTCGGAGACGGCGACGGCCAGGTCGGCCTTTGAGGCCCCCGCCTGCATGAGCACATCGACCCGCGTTCCGTCCCCCAGAATCGCCTGCACGTCGAGGGACTCATTCATGCGCTTGGCCTTGGCCGGGTCGGGGTCGACGACCGCGACCGCATGACGGTCCCGCGAGAGAATGTCCGCTAGGTGGTGGCCGACCTCCCCCGCTCCTACGATGACGATGTTCATCCGGGGGGACGATAGGCTCCCCATCCCCACAATCAACCCCGAGCCGACT
>JALWOP010000054.1 GCA_027083445.1 Planctomycetota bacterium
GGGCTCCCCGCGGCGGGGCGGGGGGTGGGCGAGAGCTCCGCGGGTGCAGCGCCTCTCCCTCCCCCCCCCAACTGGGCTTCGAGCGCGGCCAGACGTGCGGCGATCTCGTCCAGGGAGAGGCTGCTCTCCGAGCGACAGAGGTCGAGCAGGGTCACCTCGAGGATCAGACGTGCATGGCTGGGCAGGAGCCGCATGCGCTCGCGCGCCGCCAAGAGCTCGGTCAACCAGGTCTCGAGTCGTCGAGCACCGATCGCCTTGCCCCGCGCGGCCCAGCTCTCGCGGGTTGCGCCATCATCAGCCCCCGGCGGCATCACCGGAGCCCCCTCTCCGAGGAGGGCACCGAGTAGACAGGCCCGCAGGTGGTCGAGCAGACCGCCGAGGAATTCGGCCTCCACCCCCTGGGTGGCCGGAAGGGCTGCCAAGAGGCCGGGTCGATCCTCCGCCAGAAGACACTCGACTACGGCAGCCATCGAGTCCGCCGAGCCCTCGGCAGCCAAACGGCGGCAGTCCTCGAGGCCGGGTCGATCCCCGGCGGCGGCCAGGAGCTGATCGGCGAGGGAGAGGGCGTCGCGCATCCCTCCCCTGGCCCGGCGCGCGAGCTCGGCGCTGACCCCCTCTTCGGCCTCGACCCCCTCGAGCTCGAAGACCTCGTCGAGCTTGGCGGCGATGGTCGCCTCGGGCAGAGGAGAGAGCCGCAGGATCTGACACCTGGAGCGGATCGTGTCGGGAACCTTGTGCAGCTCGGTCGTCGCAAAGAGGAACTTCACATGGGCAGGCGGCTCCTCCAGGGTCTTCAAGAGGGCGTTGAAAGCCGCCTTGGAGAGCATGTGGACCTCGTCGACGATGTAGATCTTGAAGCGGGCGCGCATGGGCGCGAAGGCCGCTTGGTCCCGTAGGTCGCGGATGTGGTCGACGCCGGTGTTGGAGGCGGCGTCGATCTCGATCACATCCGCCTCACTGCCCGCATCGAGGCCCAAGCAGCGCTCGCACTCGCCACAGGGTTCGGCGGCAGGCCCCTGTTCACAGTTGAGGGCCTTGGCGAAGAGTCGGGCCGAAGTGGTCTTGCCCGTGCCCCGCGGTCCGGTGAATAGGTAGGCGTGACCCACGCGCCCCTCGGCGATCGCCCCCTGCAAGGTGCGGGTCGAGGCCTCTTGACCGGCGACCTCGGAGAAGGTCTTGGGTCGGTACTTGCGGGCGAGGACGAGGTAGGACATGGCTCTGGAACGCCCCCCGGCGCTCTCTTACAGGTTAGCGTGGCCGACGCGCCGTAGGACCGAAGTTCCAAGGGGTCCGGGAGCGGCGAGAGAATGAACCGAGCCCGCCGAAAGGCCCGGGCACCTCGCGCCGACCTCCTGATCCTTAGGGCTGCTCCGTTCCCGGCCTGACCCGGTTCGGAGGGAGATCTCGCGTGGGACCGGGCCCATCGCCGGGCTCGGAAGATTCACGTGGATGGCGGAGAGGGGGGGATTCGAACCCCCGGTGCCGTTACCGACACACACGCTTTCCAAGCGTGCACGTTCAGCCGCTCCGTCACCTCTCCGGTGGACTCGTTCGAAGCGTCTCCGACACCCTGAGCATCCCCGAGGGGCTCGGGAGGATGGCTCGGAAAAATGGCGGAGAGGGAGGGATTTGAACCCCCGGTGCCCCGAAGGACACGCTGGTTTTCGAAACCAGTCCATTCAGCCACTCTGGCACCTCTCCGTGGGGAGACGGACACATCGCAGCCCAGGCCCGTGGCCCCCCAAGGGGGAACTCGGACTCACTCGGGCCGCGCTTGCATCGCGCGTTTGCTTCGAAAGAACGATTGAAGGAGCTCACGGGCCTCATCCGCGCGGACCCCCTCGGTGAGTTCCGCGCGGTGGTTGGCACGCGGGTCACTGAGAATGTTCGCGAGGGAGACGCAGCCGCCGAACTTGGGGTCACGCACGCCCCACACCACCCGCGCGACGCGGGCATGTAGGAGCGCTCCAGCGCACATGGCGCAGGGCTCTACCGTAGTGTAGACGATCGCGCCGGGGATGCGTGGGGCGCCGAGGTGCTGCACCGCCTGGGTCAAGGCGAGCAACTCGGCGTGGGCCAGGGGGGTCCCATCCGTACGGACGCGGTTGTAGCCCCGCCCGATCACCTCACCGTCCAGGACGATGATCGCGCCGATGGGGACCTCGTCATGGCACTCCCAGGCACGCCGGGCCTCGGCCAGAGCTTCTTCCATCCGGGCTTGATCCAGGCTGGGCGCGCCCACGCGGGGAGGCGGCTCCTCCGCCCCCGGGGAATGGGTCTCTCCGGGGGCTTGGTTGTCAAACGGCGCCGGCCGATCCCGTGCCGGGCCGGCCTCTTCGGGGATTCCATCTGCCCGGGTTTCATCTCCCGGGACTCCGAGGCCAGGCCTGGAGGCCGGGGCCCCCCACCTCTCCGAGCCCGCGCTCTCTTGGGACTCTTCGGGCGTATCGTAGGCCATGGTCCTCTCCCGGCACCCGAATCCGGCACCTAGGCCCGGCACCTGGGTTCTCCGGCACCTGGGTTCGTCTGTCGTCGCGTGCGGCCACGCGACCCTGTACTGGTACACCCATCAGGATTCGAACCTGAAACCTCCTGATCCGTAGTCAGGTGCTCTATCCAGTTGAGCTATGGGTGCGCGGCGCAAGTTTGTACGGGAGCCCCGCGGGCCTGTCAAGACGGACCTGTCAAGACGGAAGGAGGCCGGCGAACCGATCGTTGGACTCGCCCCCGAGGGGCACTATCCTGGGCCCATGACCCCCGGCTCCACCCCCGCGCACTTCATCCGGCTCGAGGATCAGAGCGACCGGGAGCTCGAGGACATCCTCGACCTCTCGGCCCGGCTCAAGCGCGGGGTGACCCGGATGGATCTGGCCGGACGAACGGTGGGGCTGCTCTTCTTTCGGGGTTCCCTGCGCACCCGGGCCTCCCTCGAAGCCGCGATCCACCAGCTCGGCGGCAACACCCTGCACCTGACCGCGGCCTCCGATTTCTGGACCCTCGAAGCCCGGGAGGGCACGGTCATGGACGGCAAGGCCCCCGAACACATCCGGGACGCCGCCGCCGTCCTCTCGCGCTACGTCACGGCCCTCGCGATCCGCCCGGCACTGACCGGAGCCCCGTGGGAAGTCGAGCGGCGCGACGAGAGTATCCGGGCCTGGGCGGCCCACGCCGAGGTCCCGGTCATCAACATGGAGAGCGCCCTCTGGCATCCGCTCCAAGGACTGGCCGACCTCCTGACCCTGCGTGAGACCCTGGGCGATCTGGCCGGCAAGCGGGTGGCGATCACCTGGACCACCTCACCCACCCCCGCCAGCCCCTCGGTCGTCCACTCCTTCCTGATGACCGCCCTGCGCTCGGGGGCCCACGTGCGGGTCGCCCACCCCCCCGGCTTCGAGCTCGACAGCGGAGTCCTCGAGCAGGCCCGCGACTCCGCAGCCAAGCGTGGAGTCGAGTTCGAGACTGGACTCGAGCTGGGCGAGGCCGTTCCAGGAGCCCATGTGGTCTACGCCCGCTCCTGGCAGTCCCTCGAGACCTACGACCAACCAACCCTGGCCGCCAACAAGTTGGCCGCCGCCCGGGGCTGGACCATCGACGAGCCCCTCATGGCCCGCGGGGAGAATGCTCGCCTGATGCATCCCATGCCCGTGCGTCGCAACCTGGAAGTCACCGACGAGGTCCTCGACGGACCGCGCAGCTTGCTCTACACCCAGGCAGAAAACCGTCTGCATACCCAGAAGGGTCTCCTCAGCCTGCTCCTGCGCGGCTGAGAGCTCCCCCTCCCCCACGAAACCGGCTCGAGGACAAACCAGCCCAAGGACCATGGCGGCCCCCGACTTCGTCCACCTGCACGTCCACTCCGAGTACAGCCTGCTCGATGGGGCGAACCGCATCTCCCGTCTGGTCGACGCCTGCAAGCAGGATGGCCAGGGAGCCCTGGCTCTCACTGACCACGGCAACATGTACGGAGCCGTCGAGCTGTACAAGGCCTGCCGCAAGGAGGACATCCGCCCCCTGATCGGCTGCGAGGTCTACATCGCCCAGCGGTCGATGCACGAGCCTCACAGCAAGAAGCACGGCAACGGCTATAGCCACCTGACCCTGATCGCCCGCAATCAGGAGGGCTACAAGAACCTGGTGCGCTTGACCTCGGCGGCTTTCGTCGAGGGCTACCACTTCCGGCCCCGCATCGACATGGCGCTGCTGGAAAAGCACGCACGCGGCATTACCTGTCTCTCGGGTTGCCTGGCGGGAGAGATCAACCAACTCTTCCGCCGGGGCAAGGAGAAACAGGCGGCGGACCTCGCAGCTCACCTGCGGGACCTCTTCGGGCCACAGCACTTCTGGCTCGAGCTGCAACGCAACGGCATCGAGATCCAGAACGACGTCAACGAGGCCCTGGTGCGACTCGGTAGGCGCACCGGCATCCCGCTGGTCGCGACCAACGACATCCACTATCTGCGCCACGAGGACTGCCAGGCCCAAGACATCCTGCTCTGCATCAATACCGGCGCCAAACGCAGCGACGAGAAGCGCTTCAAGTTCGAGACCGATTCCCTCTTCTTCCGAACGCGCGAAGAGATGGCCGCGGTCTTTCACGACCTGCCGGAGACGCTCCGGGCGACGATGGACGTAGCCGAGCAGGTGAACGTTGAACTCGAGTTTGGCAAGTACCATGTGCCCGAATTCGTTTCCGACAGCGGCGAAGACCCTGACGCTCTATTCGACCGGCTGCTGGATGAGGCCTTCCTCGAACGCTATGGACCCGACGCCTCTCGAGCCCGGGAACGGCTCGAGCACGAGAAAAAGGTCATCCGGGAGCTGGGATTCGTCTCGTACTTCCTGATCGTCTGGGACCTGATCCGCTGGGCGCGGGACAACGGCATCCCCGTCGGCCCCGGACGGGGCTCGGCGGCAGGGTCCATCGTCGCCTACCTCTTGGACATCACGCGCCTCGACCCCCTGGAGTACGGGCTGCTCTTCGAGCGCTTTCTGAATTCGAGCCGAGTCTCCATGCCCGATATCGACATCGATTTCTGCAAGGAGGGTCGCGAGCGCGTCATCGAGTACACACGCCAGCGCTACGGGCACGAGAACGTCACCCAGATCGTGACCTTCGGCACCATGGCTTCGCGCACCGTGGTGCGAGACGTGGCCCGCGTACTCGACCTGCCCCTGCGCGAGGTCGACAAGGCGGCGAAGAAGATCCCCGCCGGTCCGGGAGCACCGCCCCTGGAGAAGGCCCTGGCCGAGGATCCCGACCTCAAGGCCCTGGCCGCTTCCTCCCCGGAGTGGGAGGAGCTTTTCCGCTACTCGATCCCGCTCGAGGGTCTCGCCCGCCACGTTTCCACCCACGCAGCGGGTGTGGTCATCACCCCGAAGGCCACAGTCGAGTACGTGCCCCTGGCGCGCAACGGCGAGGACATCACGACCCAGTTCGCCGCCCCGACCCTCGAGGAGCTGGGGCTCTTGAAGATGGACTATCTGGGGCTGCGCACCCTGACCATCCTCGACAAGGCCCTGCGCAACATCGCCGCCATGGGCGGCGAACCGCCCGACCTCGAGAACCTGCCTCCCAAGGATCCCCGGACCTTCGAACTGCTCATGGCGGGCGACACCCTGGGGGTCTTTCAGCTCGAATCCGAGGGTATGCGCAAGCTGCTCGCGCGTCTGCGGCCCGACTGTTTCGAGGACCTGGTCGCCGTGCTGGCCCTCTACCGGCCCGGCCCCCTTGAGTCGGGCATGGTCGACATGTTCTGCCGGCGCAAGCACGGTGAAGAGCCGATCAGCTACCCCCACGAGAGCCTGGAAGCGATCCTCGAGGACACCTACGGCTGCATCGTCTACCAAGAACAGGTGATGCTCGCCTCGGTGGAGTTGGCTGGATTCTCCCTCAACGACGCCGACAATCTGCGCAAGGCGATGGGCAAGAAGAAGCCCGAGATCATGCAGAAGTTCTCGGCCCAGTTCCTCGACGGCGCGGTCGCCAATGGCTGCGATCGCAAGGTCGCCGAGGAGATTTGGGAGAACATCGTCAAGTTCGGAGGCTACGGCTTCAACAAGTCCCACTCCGCGGCCTATGCCCTGATCACCTATCAGACGGCCTACATGAAGGCCAACTACCGCACGGCCTTCCTCGCGGCGAACTTCTCCTGCGAGATGGGTGATTCCGACAAGGTCAAGGACTTCATCGACGACTGCCGCAAGTCGAACATCCGCATCCTGCCCCCCTCGGCGGCTCATTCCCAGTGGGAATTCACGCCGGAAGGCTCCGACGCGATCCGCTTCGGCTTCGGTGCCATCAAGGGTACGGGCCGCAAGGCCATCGAAGCGCTCTGCTCGGCCCGGGACGAGCTTGTCCGCGCAGGCAAGGCGCTCACCTTCAGCGAGCTTTGCCGGGCCTGCGATCCCCACGACGTGGGCAAGATCGCCTGGGAAGCGCTGATCCGCGCCGGCGCCTTCGATGAGACCCACCAGGAGCGCGGATCTCTGTTCGCCTCGGTCGAAGCCACCCTGCGCGAGGCATCCGATGCGGCCGCCGATCGCCGCTCGGGCCAGGCATCGATGTTTGATGCTTTCGGCGCGGAGGAGGATGAGACCGCCCCCTCCACCGCCGGGCTCGACCCGCGCAATGCCTGGGATCCGAGCGAGACCCTCGCCCACGAGTACGCAGTCCTGGGATTCTACCTCTCGGGACACCCTCTCCAGGAGCGGGCCGGGCTGGTGGAGTTGCTCTCTTCGTGCCGCATCCCGGACCTGGAGCGGCTCGAAGCGGGCACCCTGGTCGGCATCGCCGGCCTGGTCATGCAGAAGGCGGAGGTGGTGATCAAGAGCGGCCGGCTCGCCGGTCAGAAGATGTGCCGCCTGCGCCTGGAGGACCTACACGGCAGCGTGCAAGTGACTCTCTTCCCGCGCACCTACGAGGAGTGTCGCGAGGTGGTCGAGGATGGGGCTGTCGTGCTGGTGCGGGGCAAGGTCGAGGACTCCGGGGAGGAACCCGCCCTGATCGGCGAAGAGGTCTATCCCCTCGAAGAGGCCTTGGAACACTTCCGAGGCGGCATCCAGATCATGCTCTCCCCCACCGACGCCGAAAACCTGCCCCGGCTGCGCGAGGTCCTGGCCGGCCACCGCGGCAAGAGCCCCCTCTACCTCTCCGTCTCGGGTACGGATGGCGTCAAGCGCAGGGTCGTCGCCGGACCGCAGTACCGCATCCAGATCTCCGAGCAGCTCGCACGGGAACTGGCTGAACTGCTCGGGCACGAGCGCGTCGGTTTGGTGCGCGTCTGATCCAGAGGCCAAACGCGGGGCTCCAGTGGCGCCGAGGCCGCGTGGAAAGGCTCCCCCGCTTCTCCATCTGTTCACGCCTCCTGGCGTTTCAGATCCTCGGGAACTTCTCCCCGCAGTAGGGCATACGCGATGGGAATCACCAGTAGGGTAAAGGCCGTACTTGCCACGACCCCGAAGACGAAGGACCAGGCCAGACCGGAGAAGATCGGGTCGAAGACGATCACCCACGCCCCCATGACCGCCGCACCGGCCGTCAGTACGATCGGGCGCAGCCGCACCGCCCCCGCCTCGATGCAGGAGTGCATGGTGGAGAGGCCGCAGGCGCGGTTCTGCTCGATGAAATCGACCAGGATGATCGAGTTGCGCACCACGATCCCCGCCAGAGCGATCACGCCGATCATGCCCGTTGCGGTAAAGAAGATCGGGTTCTCGAAGCCTCCAATCGGGTGGGCCATGAGGGCGTTCAGCAGCCAAAACCCCGGGAAGATCCCGATCATCGTCAGCGGTATGGCGAGCATGATCAGCCCTGAGATGCCGAACGATTTGGTCTGGGCCACCAGAAGAACGTAGATCCCCGCCAGGGCGGCCGCGAAGGCCAGCCCTAGATCCCGGAAGACCTCGATGGTGATCTGCCACTCTCCCTCTCCCGCCAGATCGACGCGGTAGCCCTCCGGCAAGGGGTTCTCCGCCAGGTCCCGCTTGAGGGCGAAGATCGCATCCACGGGACTCCGGCCCACCGCTTCACCCACCACGTACTGTACGTCACGCAGATCCTTGCGATAGGCCACGCGATCCTCCGCTACCTCCCGGCGGTGCACGAGAGAGCCCAGGGGGACCAGGTCTCCAGAGCGGCTGCGCACCCCCAGGGAAAGGATGTCTTCCTCCGTGGAACGCTCCGCTCTGGGCAACTCCAGACGAATCGGCAGGGGCAGCCGTTCACCGGGCACGTGCAAGACCCCGGCCTGAACACCGGAGAGTGCCAGCGCGACCACGCGCCCCACTTCCGCAGGCACCACGCCCCGCAGGGCGGCCTTCTCTCGGTCGACCTCATAGAGTGTGCGGGGACGCTCCGTCTCGACATAGCTGTCGACATCCCGCAGATAGGGAATCGCCGCGAAACGCCGCTCGACCCCCGCGGCTACCCGGTCGAGTTCCTCGGGTCGGACCCCCTCAGGGCCGTAGACTTCCGCCACGACTCCCGCCAGGACCGGAGGTCCGGGAGGCGTTTCGACCACGGAGATGCGTACCCCGTGCCGCTCGGCGACCTCCTCGAAGAGCGGTCTAGCAGCGAGCACGATCTCATGGGCTTGCCGGCTGCGCTCGTGGCGCGGGAGGAGGTTCAACCGCAGATCCCCCACATGGCTCCCCCGGCGCAGGAAATAGTGCCTCACCAGGCCGTTGAAGTCATGCGGCGAGGCGGTCCCCGTGTAGGTGGAGATGTCGGTGACCTCGGGAATCGTGAGTCCGGCTCGAGCCAGATCGGCGATCGCCAGGTCGGTCTCCTCCAGAGTCGAGCCCTCGGGTGCGTCGACGACGATCTGGAACTCGCTCTTGTTGTCGAAGGGCAACATCTTGAGGGGCACCAGTCCCAAGGCCGCCATCACCAGGGAACCGACCAGAGAGAGTCCGATCAGGACCAGCGTGAAGATGCTCCGGGTGCGCGTTTCCAGCAGGAATCCCGCCACCCGGCGATAGGAGCGAATGACCCAGCCTTCTTGGAGCTCGTGCTGTCCCTTGCCGGGCCCGACATGGTTCTTGAGCAGGTGATAGGTGGCCCAGGGCGTGACGGTGAAGGCCACGACCAGTGAGAGCAGCATGGCGACCGGCACGTTGAAGGGCATCGGCCGCATGTAGGGTCCCATCATCCCCGTCACGAAGAAGAGCGGCAGGAAGGAGACGATGACCGCAACCGTCGCCAGAATCACCGGGGGACGCACCTCATTGACCGCGAAGAGGGTTGCCTGGCGGGGGGGTAGCTTGCCCAGCGAGAGGTGCCGGTGGATGTTCTCCACGTCCACGATGGGATCGTCGACGAGCAGTCCCAGGGAGAGGATCAGGGCGAAGAGGGTCACACGGTTGATCGTGTAGCCCACGACCAGGTCGGCGAAGAGGGTCACGGCCAGGGTCAGGGGAACGGCCAGGGCGACGATCATCGCCGCGCGCCAGCCGAGGCTGGCTCCGACGAGGACGACGATCGTGCCCACCGCGATCAGAAGGTGGCCGACCAGCTCGTTGACCTTCTCGTTAGCTGTCTCGCCGTAGTTCCGCGTCACGCGCGCATGGACCCCTTCCGGCAGAAGTTCCGTGCGCAGCTCGTCGAAGCGTTCGAGCGCTCGCTCGGCGACGACCACCGCATTGGTCCCCTTGCGCTTGGCCAGGGAGAGGGTCACAGCGGGATGCAAGACCCCATCGATCCACTCCGCCCCGACCGGATCGCCACGATCGACGGCCTGCGCCGAGGGGCCGAAGGCGATGCGTGTGTAGTGGGTCGGTTCCTCCGGCCCATCAAGGATCGTGCCCAGGTCCCGCACATGGACGGGGCGCCCACCCCGACTGGTCACGACCACCTCCCCCAGTTCTTCCGCGCTGCGCAAGAAGGAGCCCACCTCGACCATGCGCTCCCCTTGGCTCTCTCTCAGTAGGCCGGCGCGCACATTGGCGTTGCTGCCTTGAATGGCGGCCAGCACCTCCGAGGGACTGACGCCGCGCGCCTCGAGCCGCCCGGCATCCAGGAGCACGCGCAGGCTGCGCCGCTGCCCCCCCACGACCTCGACACGTGCCACGTCGGGAACGGTCTGCAAGCGTGCCGCAATCTCGTCGGCATAGCGCACCAGATCCTTCCCGTCCTCTGCGCTGTAGAGGGTGAGGGTCAGGATGGGAACGTCATCGATCTCGACCGGTCGCACCATCCAGCGTTCGACCTGGGGCGGAACCCGATCCAGGTTCGAGTCGATCTTGTTGTAGACGTTGACCAGGGCCTTCTCACGATCCTGACCGACCTCGAAGCGCACGGTCACCATCGCGCGTCCGGGCCAGGTAGCCGAGTAGACGTGTTCGACGCCTGGAATCTCGAGCAGCAGACGCTCGAGGGGCTCTGCAGCCAGGGACTGGGTCTCCTCGACGGAGACGCCCGGCGTCTCGATGAAGACGTCGATGAAGGGTACGACGATCTGCGGATCCTCCTCGCGGGGGGTCGCCAGCAATGCGACGGCGCCCATGCCGAGGCAGAGCAAGATCAAGAGAATCGAGAAGTTGCTCCCTAGGAACGCCTGGACGATGCGTGAGGTGATCGTCTGGTCCGTCTGACTGGCGGTGCTCATCTCGCTCATGCTCGCCTCACGGCAATACGACGACGTCTTCGGGCGCGAGGCCGCTCAGGACCTCGACATCTTCCCCATGCAGCTTTCCGGTGCGGATCGTGACCGGTACGACGCGGCCGTCGATCACTCGCTGCACGCGCTCGATCTGACCGACACGCTGCACAGCCGCGCTGGGGATCAGGAGAACCTCCCGCTCCCCGACCGGAAGGTCGACCCGCCCCAGCGTCCCCGGCGAGAGAGCCGACGGGTCGGCGAGACGCAGGTGCAGGGTCACCGTCCCGCTGGAGGCATCCGCAGCGGGCAGAATGCGCTCGAGGGTGCCGAGCCTCTCGCCGCGGTCGTCGAAGCGCAGTGCGAATTCCGCGCCGACCGAGAGGCCCGCGACTCGCTCCTCGGGAACCGCGACGCCAAGACGCAACGCCTCCCGGCGATAGAGCGTGAGCAGGGGACGCCCGGGGAGGGCCAGGTCTCCCGGGTCGGCCTTGCGCTCGAGGACCCGTCCGTCGAACGGAGCTCGCAGCTCGTACCAGCTCTGGGCCGTGCGAGCCTCGTCAACGGCGCGCTGAAGCCGCTCGACCTCTGCCTGGGCGCCGGCGTTCGCCGCCCGTGCGGCCTCCCACTGGGCCTGGCTCATCGCCTCGGCCTGGAGCAGGCGCTCGGCCCGTTCGAAGGCGAGTCGAGCTTGAAGAGCCGCTGCCTCGGCAGCTGCCAGCGCCGACTGTGCCTGGGCCAGGCGCGCCTGGGCATCCCGATCGTCGAGGGAGATGAGCACATCCCCCCGGTGCACCGATTGCCCCTCGCGAACCGTGACCGAGAGGACCGGGGCCATGACACGGGGGGCGACCGAAGCGGGATCGATCGCCTCGACGAAACCGGAGAAGGTCTCGACGGCCCAGACCCCTCGCAGCTCCACCGTCGCGGTGTGGGCGTCCGCCTCCAGAGCGGGTGGAAGGGGAACGGAAACGGTCTCGTGTTCGGGCCGCAGGATGATGCCCTGGAACCTAAGCAGGACCAGGATGAGGGCCCCGAGGAGGACCAGGATCACGAGTCTACGTAGCCAGGGATTCATCGTACGCCTCCCGTTGCCGCAACCAACTTGGCCCGCGCCAGTGCCACACCTGCCTGCGCGACGACCTCTCGCATCTGTGCCTGCCTGCGGGCGTCCTCGGCTTCGAGGACGTCCGTGACCGTTGCCCCACCCGCATCCTGTGCCTCCGAAACGATGCGGAAGGCCTCCTCGGCCGCTGTAGCCGCGGTGCGTGCCCACTCCACCGACTGCTCGGCCACGTGCAGTTCCTCCCAGCCATCGCGCACCTCTTGGGTCACTTCGAGGGCCAGCCTGTCGAGTTCCGCCCGCGCGGCCCGTGCGCGGGCACGGGCCGCTTCGGTCCGGGGTCCGCTGCGGGCCGAAAGGGGCAGCCGCAGGCCGATCCCGAGGATCCCAGAGTCCAGGTCCGTGTCGATCCCCGGCCCGTTGCCGTCGATGTCGTAGGCCGCGAAGAGCCCGAGGCGAGGCAGGCGGGCGGCCCGTACGGCCTCGGCACTGTACTGAGCCATGCGCACCCGATGGGCGGCGGCCAGGAGATCGAGTCGCTGGCTGCGGGCCAGGTCGAGGAGTTCCTCGAGCTCCTCGGGCAAACTCGAGCCGACCACCGGCTGCTCAGGGGAGAGTTCGAGGGGGGTGCCGGCAGCCCGACCCATCAGACGAGCCAGGGCCGACTCCGCCTTGGTCGCGGCGAGGGCGGCCTGGGCCGTCGCCTGTCGGCTGCCCGCCAGCCGCGCCTCGAGTCGGAGCACGTCGGCGCGTACCGCGGCTCCCGCTTCCCAACGCGAGCGGGTCTCTTCCAGACGCCGCTCGACGACCGCCTCGGCCGAGCGCGCCACATCCTCCAAGCGGCGAGCCACCCCAAGACCGATCCAGGCCTGGATGCCCGCGTTCAGGAGCCGCCGCTCCGCCGCCCGACCCGCGAGCTCGGCCGCTCGGCTCCCCTCCCGGGCCGCATCGACCCCCTCGGTTCGTCCCGGCCGGAACAGGGGCCAGTCCAGACGCAACTCCTTGCGCCAGTTCTCCGTCCAACCCGGAGTCGCGTCAAAGGAAGGTCCCAGCTCCAGCTTCTCTTGGTTGAGCAAGAGACCGAAGGCCTGGCCGGGGTTGTCGGTGGCGACGTAGTCCAGCCCGAGGCTGACCTCTGGGTAGTAGGCTGCGCGCGCCTCGGCCAGGAGGGCCTGGGCCTCTTCCAGGTGGGCCTGGGCACGACCCAAGGTTGGGTTTGCGCGGCTGATTTCCGCCAGGATCCCATCCAGGCTCCAGACCCCCGCCCCTTCCCCCGAATCGGAGGCCTCGAAGCCGCTGGTGGGCGCACTCCCGGAAGGGGGTGCCGCACTCTCCAGCAGCTCCTCCACGGGGTCGACCCCAAGCGCCGGTCCACTCCAGCCACAGGCCGACAGGAGGAGCAGGGCGGGTATCGACCCGGCCCAGAGGCCCCTCGAGCGGCCGGGGGCTGCACCGCAGCGGGCCGGCGGGAAAGGGGCACCCGGCGGGGAAGCGTCACAGCGTCGGGATGTACTGGTTTGCATCGACTCGTTCTCCGTCGGCGCGGGGGCATCCGCGCCGGTTCAGGGGGGTAGAGACACGCTCGGCCCAAAGGTTCCCAAGCCTCCTCCCGTGCAGGCTAGGGATCCCTCCCCCCCAGAGCCAATACGCTTCGCCAACAAGAAGAGCGATTCCCCCCCGCGAGCCCGTCCAGCGAGGCCCCCCGGCTCCAGCTCCGGCGAGGGATCCATGGGTCTGCGCATCACCCCACCTACCCATGCACGCGACCGGGCCGGCCTCTGGGCCGACCCGGTCGCCCCCTGCTTCAGGGTAGTTGTCGCCTCAGCACTCTGCCGCGGCACTCGTGATTCACCTACTCAGCGGCGCTCCCCGTTTCGACCTCCTTGGGGGTGCGCTCGACGAACTCGAGAATGGCCCGCTCGCCCCCATCGCCCAAGCGGCGCTTGGCCAGCTTGAGGATGCGGCAGTAGCCCCCCGGACGCTCCAAGAAGCGCGGCCCGAGCACGTCGAAGAGCTTGGCGGTCGCCTCCTTGCTGCGCAGCTTTGCAAAGGCCCGCCGGCGGTTGTGTTGGCAGGGGTCCTTGGCCAGGGTGACGAGCTTCTCGACGAAGGGCTTGATCGCCTTCGCCTTGGGCAGGGTGGTGATGATCCGCTCGTGCTCAATCAGGGAGACCGCCATGTTCCGGGTCATGGCAATCCGGTGGCTGGTCGTGCGTCCGAGCTTGTAGCCGGCTCTGCGATGTCGCATCAGTAAAGCTCCTGGCCCTGGTTCGCCACTTGGCTTCCATTCAGGGCTCTCTTGGGGGGTGTGCTGTCAGGACTCCAAGGACATGCCGAGGGACAAGCCGCGCTCGGCGAGCTTGGCCTTGATCTCGGTCAGGCTGGTCTTGCCCAGATTCTTCAGGTTCATGACCTCGGATTCGGCCATCGAGACCAGATCGCGCAGGGTCCGCAGATCAGCTCCATCCAGACAGTTGCGGGCCCGGACGGAGAGTTCGAGTTCCGCGATGGGAGACTCGAGCATCTGCATCAGCTCGCTGTTCTGCTGGTTGGCCTGGTTGAACTCCGAAGCTGCGGGGGTCTCCAGCACCGGCTCCTGATCCTGGCTCGAGCCGTAAAGCACGAAGGGGTTCAGGTGCTTGCGATAGATCTTCGCCGCTTCAACCAGGGCCAGCTCAGGGGTCACCGTACCGTCCGTCCAGATCTCGAGGACGAGTCGGTCGTAGTTGGTGAACTTGCCGACCCGCGTAGCCTCGATCGAGTACCGCACCCGCAGGACAGGTGAGTAGACCGAGGCGACGGGAATCGTCCCGAGCTGCTGTTCCTCGTGGCGGTTCTCCTCGGCAGGCACATAGCCGCGCCCGGTACGCACATCCAACTCGACCTCGAACTCACGGTCCATGGTCAGCGTGCAGATGTGGAGGTCGGTGTTGACCACTCGCGCCTCACCGGGGCACTCGATATCGGCGCCGGTCACGGGGCCTTCCGAGTCCTTGCGAATGTGGCAGACGATCGGCTCGGAGCCGTTGTACTGAATCCGCAGCCGCTTGAGATTGAGGATGATGTCGGCCACATCCTCGTAAACTCCCTCGAGGGAGTCGAACTCATGGGCCGCCCCCTCGATGCGCACCGCGGTCACCGCGGCACCCTCGATCGATGAGAGCAGTACGCGCCTCAAGCCGTTGCCGATCGTATGGCCGAAGCCCCGCTCGAACGGCTCGATGTGGAAGCGACCATACTCCTGGGTGAGTGAGTCCGCGTCCGGCTGCACCTTGCTGGGCAGCTCGAAGTTACGCCATCGAATCCTCATGGGTCTTACCCTCCTCCCCTGTGGGTTCTCTTGCTTCTGTCGGGCCTGCTACTTCGAGCACAACTCGACGATGAGCTGCTCTTGGATCGGGAACTGGAAATCGGCGCGTCCGGGGACGCTCGTGACGGTGGCCGTCATCGCATCGGAATTGACGTCCAGCCAGCCGGGAACCTCGGCTCCCTTGGTGATGTCGATGGCCTCGGAGACCAACTTCTTGGTGTTCTCCTTGGCACGCGGAGCCACGACGTCCCCCGGCTTCATCTGGTAGGAGGGAATCGTGACCCTCTTGCCGTTGACCGTGAAGTGGCCGTGGTTCACCCACTGACGAGCCTGAGGCAGGGTCACGGCAAAGCCCGCGGTCAGGACCACGTTGTCCAAGCGCCGCGTGAGCAGGCTGAGCAGGTTCTCACCCGTATTGCCCTTCATGCGCTCCGCCTCGCGGAAGTAGAGCATGAATTGCCGCTCGAGTACGCCGAAGATGCGCTTGAGCTTCTGCTTCTCGCGCAGGCGCACACCGTACTCGGTGATCTTGCGCCGGCTCTGAGCGTGCACCCCGGGGGGGTAGTCGCGCTTCTGCAGAATAGCGACCTTGCCGCTGGAGGTGTTTTGGCCGAGGAAGAAGAGGTTCATCCCCTCTCGGCGACACTGCTTGACCTTGGGTCCGGTGTAACGAGCCATGGTCTAGAGTCCTCGCTGCGAGGTCCGGGTGAGATAGGAAACGGTCTGCATTCTCGTGCGCATGAGCTGGGGCCGGGGGCCTAGTTACGGCGTCGCTTCTTGGCGCGGCAACCGTTGTGGGGCAGGGGGGTGACATCCTCGATCAGCGTGACGCGCAGGCCGGCATTGGCCAGGGCCCGGACAGCGGACTCACGCCCCGAACCGGCCCCCTTGACGCGGACTTCGACCTCTTTCAGGCCGTGACGTTGGGCAGCCGAGGCCGCGGAGTCAGCGGCACGTTGCGCTGCGAAGGGGGTGCTCTTGCGCGTCCCCTTGAAGCCCATCGAGCCGGCGGTCCCCCATGAGATCGTGTCTCCCGTGGTGGTGGTGATCGTGACGTGGGTGTTGTTGAAGGTCGCCTTGATGTGGGCGATGCCCTTGACGACGTTCTTCTTCTTGATGCGTTTGCTGGACTTGGCCATGGCTCTTTCGGTTCAGCCTTACGGGTTCCCTACTTCTGCACCCCTACTTCATTCCCTTGACGGACTTCTTGCCGGCGACGGTCTTCTTGGGACCCTTGCGGCTGCGGGCATTGGTCCTCGTCCGTTGTCCGCGGACGGGCAGGCTCCGCCGGTGACGCAGACCTCGGTAGCAGTTGATGTCCCGCAGGCGCGAGATGGCCGCAGCGAGCTGGCGGCGTAGCTGCCCCTCGACGACGTACTCCTTGTTCAAGTGCCCGGCGAGGTTGGCGATCTGCTCCTCGGTCAGGTCCCGGGCCTTCATGGCGGGGTCCAGCCCGAGTTCCTTGCAGATCTTGAGCGCCGTAGGGCGACCCACACCGAAGATGTAGGTCAGCGCGATCTCGAGACGCTTGTTGTTGGGGATGTCGACTCCGACGACGCGTGCCATGGATAACCTTTTTTGGCGGGATGCCTATGCCTGATGGGTGCTGGGGGGATTCACTTGCCCGGAGAACTCTACTCGCAGAGCTTCACTTGCCCTGACGTTGCTTGTGCCGCGGGTCTGCCTTGCAGATCACCCGCACGACTCCTCGACGCCGCACGATCTTGCACTGCGCGCACATGCGCCGGACGCTGCTTCGTACTTTCATCTCCGTCTCCGTCGGCGGCGGCGTCTGCCGCTGCCCTTGCGCCGCTCGCCGCGGCAGATGATGCGACCCTTGGTGAGGTCATAGGGGGACATTTCAACAGTGATCTTGTCGCCGGCGAGGATGCGAATGTAGTGCATTCGCATCTTGCCGCTGACGTGGGCCAGGATCTCGTGCCCGGACTCGAGGCGCGCGCGAAAGCGAGCGTTCGGGAGGCACTCGATGACGGTCGCCTCGACCGTGATCGGCTCTTCCTTCGCCACTAGGCGACCTCCTTCACGCAATCGACGCAGGCCTCGAAGACCTCTTCGGGCTTCCGGTTCCCGTCCACCTCGCAAACGGTCACGGCCGGCTCTCCGCTCCAGGATTGGAACCAGGCCACGACCGGCTCGGTCTGCTCATGATAGGCCTTGAGGCGCTCGACGACGACCTCCGCCCGGTCGTCATCGCGCTGGTAGAGTTCGCCGCCACAGGCATCACAGGCCTCTCCCTCGGGGGGAGAGAAGGTGCGATGGTAGATGGCGTCACAGCCCCGGCAGAGCAGCCGACCGGAGGCACGCTCCACGATGACCTCATCGGGCACGACGAGGTTGACCACGGTGAGGTTGACCCCATTGCCCGGGGTCTCCCCCAGGCGCTCGAGCAGACTCTCGGCCTGGGCCACGGTACGCGGGAAACCGTCCAGGAGGTAACCCTCCCGGCAGTCGTCCTGGCTCACCCGATCGAAGAGCATGTCGATGACGAGGGCGTCGGGGACCAGCTGGCCGGCGTTCATGTAGCCGCGAGCCTTCTCTCCCAGGGGGGTCCCCTTGGAGAGGTTCTCCCGAAAGAGGTCACCGGTCGCAATGTGGGGCAACCCCAGTTCCTGCGAGAGACGCAGGGCCTGGGTCCCCTTACCGGCGCCGGGAGCACCCATCATCACCACGACCCGGGTCATGACTGGGAGCCTCCGGTCTGGGTCCAGCTTGCCGCACCGGCGCCCGCCTTGCCGCCACCCGACTTGTCGGTCGAACCACCGGCGGTCTCGTACTGGCGCATGACCAGCATCGACTGGAGCTTGTCGACCACTTCGAGCGCCACGCCGACCACGATCAGGACCGAGGTGCCCCCCAGGAAGTAGCGCATGGTCGGGGTCAGGCCCGAGCCCGAGGTGATGAAGGCCGGGAGGACCGCCACCAGGGCCAGGAAAGCCGCCCCTGCCAGGGTGATGCGCGTCAGGGTGTTCGACAGGTACTCGGCGGTTTTGACCCCCGGACGGATGCCGGGGATGAAGCTGCCGTGCTCACGCAGGTTGTTGGCGATCTCCTCGGGGTTGAACATCAACCGGTTCCAGAAGAACGAGAAGGAGAAGATCAGGGCCGCATAGAGCGTGACGTGCACGAAGCCGGTCTGGTCCGAGAAGACCTGCTGCATGTACCCCCAGCCGAGCCACTGGAAGAAGATCCCGGGGATCACGAAGAGCACAGAGGCAAAGATGATGGGCATCACGCCCGCCATGTTCACCTTGAGGGGCAGGAAGTGGCGCTGGCCGCCGTAGACCCTTCGGCCGCGTTGCAGTCGTGCGTACTGGATCGGCACCCGGCGGGCACCCTTGTGCATGAAGACGACGACGAAGATCGTCACGACCCAGACACCGATCAGGAACATCAGAGTCTGCCAGAAGTCCGGCTGGGACGAGATCGTCAGCATGTTGGCGGGCAGACGCGCGATGATGCCCGCCATGATGATCAGCGAAGCGCCGTTGCCCACCCCGTATTCGGTGATCAACTCACCGATCCACATCACCAGCATCGCGCCCGCTACCAGACCGCAGATGACGATCATCGCCATGGCGATGGGGTGATGCTGCATGTCGGTGGCGATCATGCCCGCAGTACTCGAGAAGACGCCCGTGTAGATGAAGATCGCCTGGACCAGAGCGATCGGCACGGTTGCCAGGCGGGTCCACTGATTGATCTTTTTCTGCCCCGACGCCCCCTCTTTCGAGATCTCCTCCAGGGCGGGTGAAACCTTGGTCAGCATCGAGAAGATGATCGATGCCGAGATGTAGGGCATGATGCCCAGGGCGAAGATGGTCGTATCCCCCAGGCGCCCTCCCGAGAGGGCGGACAGCAACCCGAGCAGGCCGCCGTTCGACATGTCGCTCACGAACGACGGATCCATTCCAGGGATCGGGATCTGGAAACCGATGCGGTAGCAGACCAGAAGCCCGAGGGTCCGGAACAGGTTCTCCCGGGTCTCCGGGATCTTGAAGAGCTGCAGGAAGTTGCCTTGCACGCCTAGGCGTCCTCGCCGCCGGCCTCCCCGGTCACTTCGGAATCACCGGCGCCCGAAGCGTCGGTGGCCGGCGCCTCGCCGGCAGCCTGGGTCCTATCCGCGCCATCGACCGTCTCGGATGCGCCCGGGGTCGCTTCTCCCTCGACCCGGCCCTTGGCATCGAGATAGATGATCTCACCGCCCGCGGCACGAATCTTCTCGGCCGCCGCACGGCTGCACTTCTGAGCGCGGACGGTCAGCCGCCGCTCCAGGGTGCCGTTGCCGAGCACCTTGAGAAGGTCGGAGTTCTTGCTCACCAGGCCCGCGGCCAGGACGGAATCGAGGTCCACCACGGCCCCGTCCTCGAAGCCGTTCAGCTTGTCGACGTTGATCGTGGTGTAATCCGTGCGGAAGCGAGCATTCGTGAACCCACGCTTGGGAACTCGCCGGTAGATCGGCATCTGCCCGCCCTCGTATCCGGGACGACGGCTGGCACCGGAGCGGGACCCACGACCCTTGTGACCCCGTCCCGAGGTCTTGCCGTTGCCCGAACCGATTCCCCGGCCCACGCGACTGCGGGACTTGTACTTGGTTCCCTTGGAGGTGACGGTCTTGAGGTCCATGGAATCTTCGGCCCTTCTCGGTTCAGAGTTCGACGCCGCGCAGGCTGGCGGTCTGCTCGTGGGTGCGGAGCTGGGACAGGGCGTCGAGAGTCGCCTTGACCAGGTTGATCGGGTTGGTCGATCCGTATGACTTGGTGAGCAGGTTCTTGATGCCGGCCATCTCGGCGACGGCACGCACCGACGAACCGGCGATGATCCCCGTACCGCCCGAGGCGGGGATGAGGCGCACGCGGGCACCGCAGTACTCCCCCTCGACCTCATGGGGGATGCTCCCCCAGGAGGTGAGCGGCACCGGCATCAGGTGCTTGCGCCCGTCCTTGCCGGCCTTCTCGATGGCGGAGGGAACCTGGCGAGCCTTCCCGAAGCCGTGGCCGACGATGCCCTCGTGGTTCCCCACCACGCAGAGAGCGGAGAAGGAGAAACGCCGTCCCCCCTTCACCACGGCCGCGCAGCGGTTGACCTTGATCAACTGCTCCGCAAGGTTTTCGAGCTTCTCGACCTCGGTGTGGTCCAGGTATTCGAGCTTGTGCTTCATGCCTAGAACTTGAGCCCTCCCTCACGGGCGGCATCGGCGAGCGCCTTGACGCGCCCGTGGTACTTGGAGTGGCCGCGGTCGAAGACGACGCTCTCGACCCCCGCTTCCTTGGCCTTGCGGGCGATCTCCGCGCCGATAACGGCAGCGCGTTCGGTCTTGGTCTTCCCGGCGAGCTGCTCGCCGAGCGCCTTGGCCGTCGTCGTGGCGGCGGCCAGGGTACGGCCGGTCTTGTCGTCGACGACCTGGGCCGAGATGTGCTTGCAACTGCGGTTGACCGACAGGCGCGGCACGTCGGCCTCCAGGCGCAGGCGACGGCGGATGTGCCGCTTGCGGCGCAGGATGCGCTTCTGCTTCTGAATCTTGGCGGACTTCAACATCTCGATCAGCTCCCGAAGGTCTTCCCAGCCTTGCGACGGACGTATTCGCCCTGGTAGCGAATGCCCTTGCCCTTGTAGGGCTCGGGCGGACGGACGGCGCGGATCTTGGCCGCAACCTGCCCCACGGCCTGCCGATCGGCGCCAGAGATGGTGATGGCGGTGGGGTTGGGGCATTCCGCGCTCACCCCCTCGGGGAGGGGAATGTTCACCGGGTGGCAAAAACCGATGTTGAGCACGACCTGCTTGGGCTGGGCCTGGGCGTTCCAACCGACCCCGACGATCTCGAGCTTCTTCTCGAAGCCCTTGGAGACACCGGTGACCATGTTCTGAAGCAGGGCCCGAGTCATCCCGTGGAAAGCCCGCGCCTCCCGAGCCGCCCCACTACCGTTGGGGGTGACCTTGACCTGGTTGCCCTCGACAAGGACGTCGATCTCAGGACGCACGGTCAGCGAAAGGGATCCCTTGGAGCCCTTGACCGTGACCTCCTGGCCCTTGGCGTCCACGGTGACCCCGGCCGGGATTTCGATGGGTTGTTTGCCGATACGAGACATCGATTGCTCCTCTGGTGCGGCTGGGGATTCAGAAGACCCGCGCCAGGACCTCACCACCGACACGGAGTTCCCGTGCCTTGCGGTCCGAGATGACGCCCTTGGGGGTCGAAATGACGTGGATGCCTTGACCGCGCAAGACGGGCTGGAGCTCATCGACGCCGCGGTAGACCCGGCATCCGGGGCGACTGACCCGATCGATGCCGCGAATGACGCGCTCACCGTCGATGCCGTACTTCAATTCCAGGGTCAGGGTCGATGAGGGCTTGCCCTCCTCGACGCTGTAGCTGCTCACGAAGCCCTCTTCCTTGAGGACCTCGGCAATGGACACGCGCAGGCGCGAGGCCGGCATCGACACGCTCGCGCTGCCGATGGCATTGGCGTTGCGAATTCGGGTCAGCATGTCTGCGACAGGGTCGGTCATCATGGCACTTACTCCTTGGCCCCTACCACGAGGACTTGCGCATCCCAGGGATCTCACCGAGGTGTGCCCGCTCGCGCAGACAGATGCGGCAGATCCCGAACTTGCGATAGACGGCCCGCGGGCGGCCACAGAACGTGCAGCGTGTGTATTCCCGGGTCTTGTACTTGGCCGGGCGGCTGCTCTTGGCGATGAGTGACTTCTTAGCCATGGTCAGTTGCCCTCCGCATTGCGATCCCGGAAGGGCATCCCGAGCTCCTTGAGGAGGGCGTATCCCTGTTCGTCGTTCGCCGCAGTGGTCACGAAGGTGATATCCATCCCCTGCTGGAACTCGACGCGGTCGAAGTCGATCTCGGGGAAAACGGTCTGCTCGGCCAGGCCCACGGTGTAGTTGCCCCGGCCGTCGAGCTTGTCCTTGACTCCGCGGAAGTCGCGGATACGAGGAAGAACGATGGAGATCAGGCGGTCGGCGAACTCCCACATGCGATCCCGGCGCAGGGTGACCGCACAACCGATCGGCATACCCTCACGCAGCTTGAAACCGGCCACCGACTTCTTGGCGTGGCGCACCGTCGGCTTCTGGCCGGTCACGATGGCCAGGTCCCGACTGGCCGTCTCGACCCGGGCCTTCGACTCGACCGCACCCTTGACTCCCATGTTGACCACGATCTTCTCGAGGCCCGGGACCGCCAAGTCGTTCTTGATGCCGAAGCTCTCCTTGAGCTTCGGCCGTACTTCGCTTTCGTACTTGTCCTTGAGACGCGGCATGGCGCTCAGCCCTCCTGGGGACGCTTGCGCGTGCCCTTGCCTGTGGCCGGATCCACGAGCATGGCATTGCTGGCGTGAATCGGGAACTCCTGCACGACACGTTCCCCCTGGGGGTTCTGTTGGGTCGGCTTCTTGTGCTTGACGCGCATGTTGACGCCCTCGACGAGGATGCGGTTCCCACGGGAGCCGTCCGTCTTGTCCCTCAGGACCTTGCGCACCGTTCCGGTGCGCCCCTTGTCGTTCCCGGCGATGATGATTACCTGGTCACCACTGCGCAGCTTGCTCTTGGCCACTAGATCACCTCCTGGGCCAGGGAAACGATCTTCATGAAGCTACGGTCACGCAGTTCCCGAGCCACAGCGCCGAAGATGCGTGTCCCCTTGGGGTTGCCGTCCGCGTCCACGATCACCATCGCGTTGCGGTCGAAGCGCACATAGGATCCGTCGGAGCGACGCGTGGCCTTCTTGGTGCGCACGATGACGCCCTTCACGATCGTCCCCGGCTTGACTTCCGACCCGGGGATCGAACGCTTGACGGTGGCGACGATGACATCGCCCAAGCCGGCGTAGCGACGGTGGGTTCCGCCCAGGACCTTGATGCACTGGGCCTGCTTTGCACCGGTGTTGTCCGCCACGTCCAGGTAGGTCTGCATCTGGATCATGAGGCACCTCCCTCGACGGCAGTCGATTCGCCACTGCGGATTCCTGAGCCTGGCAACACGGCGGTCTCCACGACCTTCACCAGGCGCCAGCGCTTCAGCTTGGACAGCGGCCGACACTCCATGAGTTCCACCGTATCCCCGGTGTGCGCCGCACCCTTCTCGTCGTGGGCATAGACCTTGGAGTGCTTACGTACGTACTTCTGATACTTGGGGTGGCGGAAGCGACGTTCGACGGCGACGACGATCGTCTGGTCCATCTTGTCGCTGGTGACCACGCCCTGGATGACACGGCGGCTATTGCGCTCGTTCATGGCTACTGGACCTCCTGGCCTCGGATGCCGAGGTTCCGCTCGTGCATCACGGTCTGCACCCGCGCCACGGCGCGCCGCAACTGACGGATACGCGCCGGGCTTGCCGACGAGTCGGTGGCGTTCTTGAAGCGCAGCTCGAAGAGCTCCTTCTTCAGGCTGCCGAGCTCGTACTCGAGCTCCGTGTTGGTCTTGCTTCGGACTTCTTCGATCTTCATCGCAGGTTTCCTTCTGGAGTGGCACCTTGCCTCGGGTGCGGGGACGTAGCCGGGGAGCTCGCCAGCACCCGGGCATCGCCTCCCGATCCCAGGGTCAACTGGTGGGCAGGCGCCTCACCATGCGCACCTTGATGGGCATCTTGTGGGCCACCCGCTTGAAGGCGAGCTTGGCCTTCTCCTCGGGGACGTTGCCGAGCTCGAAGAGCACGGTTCCAGGCTTGACTACGGCGCACCAACGGTCGATGTCGCCCTTGCCCTTGCCCATGCGGGTTTCCGCGGGTTTCGCGGAGACCGGCTTGTCGGGAAAGACCCGAATCCAGATCTTGGCCGCCCCCTCGGTCGCACGGTTGGCGGCCACACGTGCCGCCTCGAGTTGACGTCCGGTGATCCAGCCGGCATCGAGGGCCTGCAAACCGTAGTCGCCGAAGGAGACCCGGTTGCCCCGGGTTGCGTATCCCTTGATGCGTCCGCGCTGCACCTTGCGGTGGCGGATGCGCTTGGGCATGTAAGCCATCAGCGTTCACCTCCTCGCCGGCCACCGCCGCGACGGCCACCCCGTTCGAGGCGGCTCCCGCCTCCGGCGGCCTGACGGTAGTTGACCTTCTGTCCGCGCTCGATGTCGCCCTTGTAGATCCAAACCTTGACGCCGATGATTCCGTAGGTCGTACGACTGGCGGCAGTGCCGTACTCGACATTGGCCTGCAGGGTGGAGAGGGGCACCCGCCCCTCGCGCTCCTTGGCCGTACGAGCCATGTCCGCACCACCGAGGCGGCCGTTGATCTCGACCTTGATGCCCTTCGCACCGGCCTGCATCGTGGTCTGAATCGCCTTCTTGATGGCACGGCGGAAGGCCATGCGGCGCTTGAGAGCGTCTGCGATCACCTCGGCGACCAGGGGAGCGGAGAGTTCCGGGCGCTTCACCTCGTGGATGGTGAGGTGGACCGTCATCCCGGCGATCTTCTGCAACTCGTTCTTGAGCTGCTCGATCCGCACGCCCTTGCGCCCCACGAGTACCCCAGGGCGGGCGGTGTAGATGATGACGTTGACCGCCTCCCCCGTGCGCTCGATCTCGATGCGGGGAATACCGGCCGACCCATACTCCTTGCGGATGTGGTCTCGAATGTTCTTGTCCTGCAGCAGGAGCGCCTTGAACTCGCGCTTGCCGCCATGCCAGCGGGAGGCCCAGGGCTCGATGGTCCCCAGGCGATAGCCGGTCGGATGGATCTTCTGTCCCATGCGGTTTACTCCTGATCCTCGGCTGCGGCCTGGGAGGATGCCCCACCCGGAGCCGTCGGCTCCTGGGAGAGATCCGCCACGACGACGGTCAAGTGACTGGTCTTCTTGGCGAAGGGCATGGCGCGACCCTGGGGGCCGGGACGCCAGCGCAGACGGTTTTGCAGCATCGGGCCCTCGTCCGCCCGTGCGTCGACCACGACCAGGCGGTTGAGGTCGGCGGTCGGATCCTGAGCGGCGTTCGCCACGGCGGACTGCAGCACCTTCTTGTAGAAGGCGGCCGCCCGCTGGGGAGCGAACTCGAGTAGCTCGAGGGCTTCGTTGGCCGAGCGACCGCGGATCATGTCGGCGATCAGACGCGCCTTGCGGGCGGTCAGACGCGCATAGCGGTGCTTGGCTCGGAACTGTTTGATGGTGGCGTCCATGGCGGGTGAAAGCTCGGCCTACCTCAGCGGGCCTTGATGCCCTCCTTCTTGTTGGTGTGGCCACGGAACTGGCGGGTCGGGGCGAATTCGCCCAGCTTGTGCCCCACCATATCCTCGGTGACATACACCTTGAGGTGCTTGTTGCCGTTGTGGACGAGGAAGGTGTGACCGATGAAGTCGGGAGTGATCGTGCAGGCCCGAGCCCAGGTCTTGACCGGGTTCTTGGTTCCCGCCTCGTTCTGGGCATCGATCTTCTTGGCTAGTTTGGGGTCGACGTAGGGCCCCTTTTTCATGCTCCGGCTCATGAGGCGCTCTACTTCCGCTTCTTCCGGCGACGAATGATGAACTTGTTGGTCGGGTTGTTTCGGCGGCGGGTGCGACCACCCTTCGCCAACACACCGCTCGGGGAGCAGGGGTGACGACCACCGGCCGTGCGTCCCTCGCCACCGCCCATCGGGTGATCGACGGGGTTCATCGCTGTACCGCGCACGTGGGGGCGACGCCCCAGGTGGCGCTTGCGTCCGGCCTTGCCGAGCTTGACGTTCTGGTGATCGGTGTTGCCCACCCGGCCGATGGTGGCCCGGCACTTGACGTGGATGCGGCGAAGCTCACCGGAGGGGAGGAGCACCACGGCGTAGTCCCCTTCGCGGGCCTGGAGTTGGGCGGCGGTTCCCGCAGAGCGACAGAGCTGGCCTCCGCGCCCGATCTTGAGCTCGATGTTGTGGATCTGAACACCGATGGGGATATCCGCCAGGGCCATCGCGTTACCCGGGTTGGGCTCCGCCCCCGGACCGGAGGAGACCGTCTGGCCGACCTGGAGGCCGATGGGCGCCAAGATGTAGCGCTTCTCGCCGTCGGCATAGTGCAAGAGGGCGATGAAGCAGGTGCGGTTGGGGTCGTACTGGATCGAGTGCACCCTGGCCGGCACCCCGTCCTTGTTGCGCTTGAAGTCGATCAGGCGGTACTTGCGCTTGTGTCCCCCTCCGCGGTGACGGCAGGTGATGCGTCCATGGTTGTTGCGGCCCCCTGTCTTCTTGAGGGGGCGCAGCAGGGACTTCTCAGGCTTGGTGCAGGTGATCTCGGAATAGTCGAGAACACTGCCATGCCGTCGCCCGGGCGAGGTCGGTTTGTATTTGCGGATACCCACGTTCGTCTCCTTGGCGTCCTAGAGGACGTCGATCGTGTGGCCCTCACCCAGGGTCACCCGGGCCTTCTTCCAATCGGGACGCTGGCCCGCCACCCATCCGCGGCGACGGCTCTTGCCGCGCACACGGGAGGTATTGACGGCGGTGACCTTGACTCCGAACACACGTTCCACGGCCTGGCGGATCTCCACCTTGTTGGCGTCCAGCGGCACGCGGAAGTGATAGGCGTTCCGGTCGGCCTGGTCCATGCTGCCCTTCTCGGTGATCACCGGACGGGCCACCAGGCGGTACATGCGATCGATCGAGCTCACGCTTGGCCTCCTTGCTTCACGCCGACCCGCTGGGCGAGCTTCTCGAGGGCAGCCCGCTCGGCGATGATCAGGCCGCCGTTGACGACGTCGTAGGCGCACAGTTCGTCGGCGGTACGCACGTTGACCCGCGGGAAGTTGCGGAAGGACTTCCAGAGGTTGACGTCCGGCTTCTCGATGACGATGCAAGCACGGCGGGGACTGCCCAGGTCCTGGAGCACCTTGCGCGCACTCTTGGCGGAGGGGCTGGTGAACTCACCCAGGTCGGCGATCACCACCTCGTCGTCCTGGAGCTTGCCCGCCAGGGCACTGCGTAGGGCCACCCGCCGGGCCTTGGCGGGCATGTGGTAGCTGTAGTCCCGGGGCTTGGGCCCGAAGACGGTCCCCCCCCCACGCCAGATCGGCGACTTGCGGTCGCCGGCGCGGGCCCGGCCCGTGTGCTTCTGGCGATAGGGCTTCTTGTTCGTGCCGGCGACTTCGGAACGCCCCTTGGTCTTGACGGTGCCCTGGCGCTGGTTCGCCTGGTGCATCACCACCGCGTCCTTCAAGGTGCGGTAGAGCACCTTGCCTCCGAAGGGCGAGTCGTCGAAATCGATCTGGCCGCAACTGCCGGCTTTGTAGCTCTTGACCTGCATGGGGAGATTAGCCCTTCTTCACGCCCGTCTTGGCGGTGCGCACCTGGACGAGGCCTCCGTTGGGACCCGGAACGGCCCCCTTGACGAAGATCAAGCCGCGCTTGGTGTCGACCCGCATCACCTCGAGGTTCTTGGTCGTGTGGCGCTTCGCACCGTAATGCCCGGACATGCGCATGCCCTTGATGACGCGTCCCGGGTAGGCCGAGCAGCCGATGGAGCCCGGACGGCGGTAGTTCATCGAGCCGTGGGTCTTGGGGCCCCGATGGAAGCCGTGACGCTTGATCGTCCCGGCGAAGCCACGTCCCTTGGTCGTCCCGGTGACGTCGACCAGGTCCCCGACCTCGAAGACCGAAGCCTCGATGCTGTCACCCACCTCCAACTCGGCCGGCCCGTCCAAGCGCTCCTCGCGCAGGACCCGCTTGGGCGCCTGATTGGCCTTCTTGGCGGCCTCCCTCTGGGGTTTGGCCACCCGCTGGTCGGGCACGTCCTCGAACCCCCACTGGATGGCATCGTAGCCGTCGCGCTCACGGCTGCGGATCTGCATGACCACGCAGGGCCCGGCCTGCAGCACGGTGCAGCCCGTGGCCGTGCCGTCCTCTGCGAACAGCTGGGTCATACCCCTTTTGCGCCCTAGAATCAGCGTCATGATCCTCGAGAAGTCGGTGTGCCGGTTCGACCCGAAGGAACCCTGGGTTCCTGGACGCCGGGCCACGCGGCGGAAACGATGAATGGCACACAGGATGCGTGCCGGTGAATGGAAAGCAGTGCGGGACGGATGCGAAGCGGGAGAGCGGGCAGTCCGGTGAGGGCAGTGGAAGGGAGACCTTCGGAGTAGTGCTCACTCTCCAAGCGGTACCAGCCATGGGCGCCAACCGAATGTGCCGGTGGAACGAGCGGGTTGGGCTGGCTGAGTTGCTTGGTTGCTGGGTTGGTTGGCAGGGATCACCGACGCTCGCGCGACCCCGCTGGATCGCCCGGGCGCTCTCGGCCGTCAGGCCTTGATGCGGATATCGACCCCGGCGGGCATGTTTAGGGAGGAGAGGGAGTCGACGGTCTGAGCGGTCGGCTCCGAGATGTAGATCAGTCGCTTGTGGGTTCGGATCTCGAACTGTTCCCGGGACTTCTTGTCGATGAAGGGTGAGCGCAGAACCGTGTACTTCTCGACCCGGGTCGGGAGCGGGATCGGCCCGGCGACCCGGGCACCCGTCCGGCGGGCCGTCTCCACGATCTCGGCACTCGATTGATCGAGTGCCTCGTGGTCGTAGGCCTCCATGCGGATCTGAATCTTCTCGGCCATGCGGGGAGCTGGGGGGTCGCGGGGTGTTTCGGAGGGTTTCTGGGGGGACCCACCGGGGCGCCTGAACTGGGGATGACTCGTCAGGGCAGGACTCGGGGAAGGACGACCCGGGCAGGGCCCGAGCTCCACCACCGATCGGTCCAGAACGGGTCTGGGGAGTTGGCGTCCAGATGGGTTGGAGGGCCGAGCAAAATACAGACTGGCCCACGGAGAATCAACGGCCCCGGGAGAAAAGGCTCGATTCCTAAAGAAGACCCCGCCCCGCCAGCTCCCCCTCCGGGACGACCACGAACCCCGCCGGTGTCATCGACCAGGAGGCGCGCCCCTGGGAGAGGGAGCGGACCACCGTCGAGTATCCGAACATCTGGGCCAGGGGCACCGTGGCGGTCACCGTGCGGAGGTTGCCCTCGCTCTTGACCTCCCCCACCTCCGCATGGCGGGCCCCCAGATCGGCGATGATCCCGCTGGCAAACTCCTCGGGGGCCTGAACTTCGACCCTCATGCGGGGCTCCAGGAGGCAGGAAGGCGCCTCCCCCAGGGCTTCCCGCAGGGCCAGGGTCGCCGCCAGGGCGTAGCCCGCCTCGGCCTCTCGCTCCGGGTGCCGCTGGACCCCCGTGACCCGAATGCGCACCGAATCCAGGGGATAGCCGAGGCGCGGCCCCGAGAGGGCCTCATTCTGGAGAGCCGAGGTCACCGCCTGGCGCAGGTTGGCCGGAAGTTGGGCGCTCTCCTCCTCCCAGAGGACCTCGACCCCCCCCTCCCCGGGCTCAACCGTGAGGGAG
>JALWOP010000055.1 GCA_027083445.1 Planctomycetota bacterium
CCCCTCTCCCCACGCCCCCCCGTTGGGCGGGCGGTGCTGCGCTGGAAAGAGGGCCGCATCTTCACCCGTGAGAAGCGGCGTATGGGCTGGGTCCTGGTCGTTCCGGGAGGCGTCATCGGGCCGCTGGATCTCCTGCGTGCTCCCGCAGGGGCCCACGCGGGGAGCGCCGTGCTCGAGGTCGACGGGGTCGAGGTCGATCTCTCGGGAGAGCCGGAATGGACCGGAGAGGGACTCGCGCGCCGCTCGCTGGAACTCGAAAAGGGAGCGCGACTGGGCGGCAGGGCCCAGGGGCAGGAGGGGGTGCGACCCCTGGGGATAGAGACCGAGGGGGTGGCGATCTTCACCGCGAGTGGGCGGGCTCCTCGGGCTGTCGCTGCCTCACGTTTGGTTCCTGGGGAGGATGGCTGGCTCGTCGACGAAACGATCTCCTTCGAGGAGGATTACGATGGGGCGGCCGTCGTGGCACGTGCGGATGGCGCCCTCCTGGGCCTCCTGCTCGTCGAGAATGAGCGCGGGCGCATCGTGCCCCTGCCGGCGGAGGCTTGGCGCTAGGACGGCGAGTCCTCGGGCGCGCCTCTCAACTCCGCATAGGAGCGGCCGGGCAGGGGGTCGATGTCGACGGGGAAGTGCAGCTCCTCCCAGCCGGCAACCAGAAGGCGACCGAGCAGATCGCGCCTGCCGCTGAAGCCCCCGTCCATGTTGGCCAGGGTCGTCCAGCCCTTGCCGGCGAGCTCTTCGCAGGCGACGGCCGAGCGTCGACCGATGCGGCAGCCGAGGATCAGAGCTTCGCCGAGCTGGAAGTGGCGCTGCACGGTGGCGAGGAAGTCCGGGTTCGCCTGCATGCCTCGGGGACCCGCGAGCAGCAGGGGGACGTTGTAGGCACCGGGGACATGGCCGGCCTCGAACTCCTGGGGGGTGCGGACGTCGAGGAAGGTCCAGTCCCCCGAGGCGAGGCGCTCGCGGGCGGTCTGGGGGGTGATCGTTTCGTAGGTCATGGGGATCCGTTTCCGGAACTCGGCCGGCAGGATACCCTCCCTGGCGCCGTGTCTGTCCGCCCCTCTCCCCTACGAGATGTTCCCTACATGGGGGTCATCCATGTCGTGGCCGAGGCCGCCAAACTCGGTTTCGTCAACGGGCACCCCGACTGGTGCAACTTGGGACAGGGCCAGCCGGAGGTGGGCCCGCTCAGGGGAGCTCCACCACGCGTGCTCGAGATCGAGCTGGAGGCGGCCGATTGCGCCTACGGGCCGCTCGAGGGCCTCCCGGAACTGCGCCGGGCCGTGGCCGAGCACTACAACCGTCTCTACCGGGAAGGCAAGCGTTCCCGCTATGGACCCGAGAACGTGGCGATCGCGGGCGGGGGACGCCTCGCGCTCACGCGCTGCATGGCTGCGCTCGGCGCGGGAAGTGTCGGCTACCAGCTACCGGACTACACAGCCTACGAAGACATGCTCGCCATGCACCTTGGGCGGCTGAACCCGATCGGCATCCGGGGGCGTGAGGAGGACGGGTTTCGCATCGACGCGGCACGGCTCGCGGAGGAGGCGCGGGACCACGAGCTCGGCGCCTACCTCTTTTCGAATCCCTGCAATCCGACCGGAAACGTGCTCGCGGGGGAGGAGCTGGCGGACCTGGTGGCCCTGGCCCGAGAGAGGGGCCTGCTCCTGCTCGCGGATGAGTTCTACAGCCATTTCACCTATGCGGGCGAGGGGGATGAACTCGGTCCGGCAGGGGGCCCGGTGAGTACCGCCGCGTGGGTCGAGGATGTCAACCGCGACCCGGTGCTGCTCTTCGACGGACTCACCAAGTGCTTTCGCTACCCGGGCTGGCGCATCGGTTGGACGGTGGGTCCGGCGGACTGGATCGAGAGCCTGGCCCGTACCGGCTCGGCGATCGATGGGGGCCCTTCGCGACCCGCCCAGCGAGCCGCCCTGACCGTGCTCGAGCCCCAGCGGGCCGACCAGGAGACCCGCGCGCTGCGACGGGTCTTCGCCGCCAAGCGCAACACGATGGCCTCCGCCCTGCGTGCGATGGGGATCCGCTTGGCGCCCGAGCCCCGGGGCACCTTCTACTGTTGGGGGTGCCTCGAGAAGCTGCCGGCGCCCTTCGACGACGGCCAGGCCTTCTTTCGGGCGGCCCTCGAGCGGCGGGTGATGACCGTTCCGGGGGAGTTCTTCGATGTGAACCCCGGAGGAGGTCGGCCTGGGGAATCCCCCTATCGATCATGGATGCGATTCTCTTACGGACCCTCCATGGAGAATCTGCGCCTGGGGCTCGGGCGGCTGGCGGCCATGCTCGATGAGGCCCGCTCGTAGCCGAAAGGTATCCGCGGCGAAGATCAAGCCGGAGCGGGAAAGAACCGAGGAAGCGCTCCGTAACGTCCTGCGTCACTCGCCCTAGGGCGGGGGTCAGGGCCTGCCGGATCCCTCCCGTTCCCTCGTCGATCCCTGCGACACATCCTCCTTTCGGATAGAGCCCATGCTTGTCCCCCCGCGCTTCCTCCGCGCAACCCGTCCGGCCGGAGAGCAGACACGAGTCCGACTCCTCTTGCCGGTGAGCCGTCTCTTCCTGGCCGGCCTCTCCGCTCTCGCCCTCTGCGGTTGCGGCGCCTCCGCCGCGGCTCCCGGTGGGGGCAGTGGGGAGAGCAACGGTGGCTCCTCCGGCGGGGATCTCCCCACCAGGATCGAGGTGTACCCGCCCTTTCCGACCCAGGGGGCGCATTTCGGAGAGAGCGTGCTCCCAGCGGACATCGACCTGGATGGGGACCTCGACCTCTTCATCGGGGCCATGGGCGAGGAGGTCGTCTACATCGCCCTGCGCGAGGGCGAGGGGCAGGACGCCCACTACACCGTGACCCAGGCCCTGGGCATGGACGGGCCTGTGACCCTGCCGGTGAGTGGAGGTGGCAAGAGCCACTTCGGCGCCAGCCTGGCCGTGGGGCAGCTCGATGACGACCCGGAGGTCGAACTGGTCGTCGGCGCATCCCAATACGGGCCGGAAGGCGACGAGGAGAATCGGGGCGCGGTTTTCGTCTTCGGTCTGGGCGTTACCGGCCTGGGGAGTGGGCTCGTATCCCCCCCCGTGCGCCTCTCCGCTCCCCGGGGCGGCAACTTCGGTGAGAGCCTCATCTGTGGCGACATGGACGGGGACGGCCTGGAGGATCTGGCCGTCGCCGCTCCCCACGCGCTGGTTTCCACCTCCCAGGTGCCCGAGGGGATCGATGCCGGAGCGGTGTGGGTCTACGGCCACCTCTTTGGAGCCGTTACCGAGGAGGATCTCGAACCCACCCTGGAGCTCTCCAACCCCTTCCCGGTGGTCTATGGCAACTTCGGCCACCTCCTGGCCTACGACGGGTCGGCCGGCCCAGCGGGCAGCCTCTTCGTCTCGACTCCGGGGAACGCCAACAGCCAGGGCTTTCCCTTTGCCGGCCAGGTCTTCGTCTTCCCGACCCCCATCGCGGAGGACCTCTTCGAGGTGGTCGAACAACCCGATGGCAGCCTGATCGACAAGCCGCGCTTCGGGATGCATCTGGCGGCCCGCTCCGATCATCTAGTCGTCGGAGCTCCCCGGGAGGACTGGGACAGTCTCCAAGACACCGGACTGGGCTTCGTCTTCGGTCCCGGCCTCGGCATCTGCGAGGAGCTGCACCGCTCCAGCGCCAAGGCGCGAGACCTGCTCGGTTTTCGGACGGGGATCGGCAACCTGGTGGGGGACGAGCAAGTGGACTTCGTCCTGGCCGCCTTGCAGCCCCGCAGCCTCTTCATCTGGGACGGCGCCGATCCCGGCAGGGACCCCCTGGTGGTTTCCCCGGCCGAAGACGCGGCCGACCATTTCGTACAGGGGTTCGCCATCGCCGACATGATCGCGAGCCCGGAGGGGGAGGGGCCCCGTGAGGAGCTCATCCTGGGGGATCCCACCTGGGACCGCGCGGGCGAGGGAGCGCTGGACGACAGCGGTCGCGTGCTCGTCGTGCGGCCCGTGGAGCGACCCTGACTTCCTTCCGGCCCGGCACCCCTCCGGCCGGCAGGGGTCTCTGACCCATAGGGTCTCTGACCCATAGGGTCTCAGACCCGTAGGAAGATTCCCCTGCGGTAGAGCACCCAGAGCAGGCTCCAGGCGAGCAGGAGGGGGAGGGCGGCGAAGAGGGCCGGGTGCAGCCGGCTGGGGACGGTCTGGCCCAAGAGGAGCTGCGCCAGGGTGGGGAAATCGATGAAACGTTCCAGGAGGTAGACCGTGATCGCATTCAGGCCGAGAACCCGCAGGGGTAGGGCCCAGCGGGTATGGCCGCGCACGTCGATCACCCAGTAGAAGAGGGCCAGGAGGATCGCACCACCTCCCGAGGTGACCGCCACGAGCGAGGGGGTCCACAGGTTCTTGTTGATCGGCAGGACCTGGTTCCAGAGCAGTCCGAGGAAGAGGGACGAGACACCGGCGAGGGCCAGGATCAGGGCGCGGCTCCCACCGCGCTGGGAGGCGGGCCCTCCGGAGAGGTGGCGACCCGCCAGGACGCCCGACAGGCAGGTCGCGATCGCCGGCAGGGTCGCCAGCAGCCCCTCGGGATCGCGAACCCCGCGGTGGAGCCGACCGGGCAGAAAGTGTCGGTCGACCCAGTCCACCAGGGTCTTCCCCGGTTCCAGCGAGGCATGGCCCAGGCCGGGCACCGGGACCCAGGCGAGCAGGGCCCAATAGAACAGGAGCAATCCCACGCACCACAGGAGTTGGCCGCGCACCCCGGGGAAGCAGAGGACGATCCAGGCGGCCAGCATCCAGGCCAGGCCGATGCGTCCCAGGACGCTGGCCCAGCGCTGGTGGTCCCAGTCGAAGGCGAGGAGCCCGTTGTAGATCGCCCCGAGTAGCACCAGGGTGAGTCCCCGCCGGAGAGCGTGGCGTGCCAGGTCGCTCCCCGTCGCACCCCGCGCGCGGCGTGCCGCGAAGGAGAGGGGCATGGAGACCCCCGCCAGGAAGAGAAAGAGGGGGAAGATCCCGTCCCAGGCTCGAAAGCCGTTCCACTCGACGTGGTGGGTCTGGGCGGCGAGAGCGCGCCAGAAGGATCCTCCGGGGTGCTCGGCCAGGGTACGCAGGACCTCGGCTCCGCCCACGATCCAGAGCATGTCGAAGCCACGCAGGGCATCGAGGGAGTCGAGACGCCGCTCCAGCTTCACCTGGCTCCGACTCCGGCACTCGGCCCGTAGGTGCGGATGGGAAACTGGGGCGCGGCCAGGGCCTCCATCCACTGCGCAGCGCGCTCTGCACCATCGGGGGGGGAGACGGCAAAGAGGAAGTAGTGCTCGCGCAGACCGCGCAGCATGGCGAGTTGCATCGTCCCCTGGGAGCGATGCTCGGCGATGACGAAATCGACCAGGACGCGGTAGTCCAGCCGTCCCCCGTAGCCGATGGGCTGGGTGCGATCGAAGACCAGGGGTGGTCCGGGCCGCAGGCGGGTCTCGGGGTAGTCCGCCAGGGGCGCGGGCAGGCTGGGAGTTCCACTCTCGGCGTCCTCGAGAACGACTCCCAGGCAGACCGGACGGTGGGCCATCTCGATGGCGGCGACGGCGCGCCCTGCCAGGACCGTCGCCGCCTGGTGGTGGCCGTGGGTGCTCGGCGAGGGGGCCATGGTGAGCACGAAATCGTACCGCCCGCGGCGCAGCAGTCCTTCGAGGTACCGCTCGACCCCTTCCAGGTCCCAGACCCCCGCCTCGGGGTCGAGCACCTCGTGGGGGTCGGTCGTGTAGCGCAGGTCGGTTTGGCCGAGGAAGTGCACCTGGTGGGCTTCCAGCCACTTGCAGCCGGCGACCATCTCAGCCCGGCGGATGCGCGGCAGGTGGGCTCGCCCGACCTCCTCGCGGGTGAGTTCGAGCCCGTAGCGGCGCTCGGCGAGGGTCGAGTACTTGAAGCCCCCCTGACCGTCGGTGATCACGACCAAGTCGACCCGGGCTCCGAGCAGGGTGGCGCTCTTGTAGAGGCTGCCGGCGACCGAGGTTTCGTCGTCGGGGTGGGCGAAGATGCAGAGGATGCGAGGGGAGCCCTCTTCCGTGGCGGAATTCACCGTCACGACCCGCTCCGAGGGCGCCGCGCCGATGCAGGAGCAGAAGAGGGCGTATGCAAGGAGCAGGCTGAACCCGAGGAGAGCGCGCACGGCTAGGCCTTGCGCTTGGCCTTGGCCGGACGGAAGGCGACCAGGCGCGACTCATCGGTTTCGAGATAGGGGCCTCCGATGAGGTCGACGCAGTAGGGGATGGCGGGAAAGACCGCGTCGAGGCACTCGCCGATCGCCTTGGGCTGGCCGGGTAGGTTGACGATCAGACACTCGCCCCGAATGCCCGCCGTTTGACGCGAGAGGATCGCGGTGGGAACCGCCCGCAGGGAGACACTGCGCATCAGCTCGCCGAAACCGGGCAGGATCTTTTCGCAGACCTCTTCGGTTGCTTCGGGGGTCACGTCCCGCGTAGCAGGTCCGGTGCCCCCGGTGGTGATCACCAGACAGCACTGTTCCTGGTCGACGAGTTCCCGTAGGGCGGCGGCGATCGTCTCCCGGTCGTCGCTGACGATGCGCGCTCGCTCCTCGAAGGGGGAGGCGAGGACCTCCTCGAGGTAGGCCTGGATCGCGGGCCCGCCCCGATCCTCGTACTCTCCGCGGCTGGCTCGGTCACTGACGGTGAGGATGCCGATACGGGCGTTCATGAGAGGAGGCTTGCCGCCAGGGGGGCGTAGTAGGTCAGGATGAAGTCGGCTCCCGCGCGGCGGATTCCGAGTAGGCTCTCGAGCACGACCGCCTCACGGTCGAGCCAACCGCTCGCCGCGGCGGCTTCGAGGGCGAGGTACTCCCCGGAGACCTGGTAGGCGGCCAGGGGCAGGGTGGTGGCCTGGCGCAGTTCGCGCAGGATGTCGAGGTAGGGACCGGCGGGCTTGACCAGCACCATATCCGCCCCCTCGGCTTCGTCGAGGGCCAGCTCCCGCAGGGCTTCGCGGGCGTTGCCCGGATCCATCTGGTAGCTCTTCTTGTCGCCGCCCCTGGGGGCGGAGTCGAGGGCGCCGCGGAAGGGACCGTAGAAAGCCGAGGCGTACTTGGCGGTGTAGCTACAGATCGAGACCTCCTCGAAGCCTTCGCCATCCAGGGCGGAGCGAATCGCCTCGACGCGGCCGTCCATCATGTCGCTGGGGGCGATCACGTCGGCGCCGGCGTGGGCCTGGATGAGGGCTTGGCGGCAGAGGACCTCGACCGTTTCGTCGTTCAGGATGCGACCGTCGGGGGCGACGATGCCGTCGTGGCCGTCGCTGCTGTAGGGGTCGAGGGCGACGTCGGTGAAGAGGCACAGATCGGGAAAGGCCTCGCGCAGCCGCCGCAGGCTGGTCGGGATGAGGCCGTCGGGGTTGGCCGCTTCGCGTCCGTCGGAGCTCTTCTTGGACTCGGCGATCTTGGGGAAGAGGACCACGGCCCCGATGCCCAGATCGACCGCCCGGCCCACCTCCTCGAGCAGTCCCCGGGGACCCCAGCGGGTCAGGTTCGGCAGGGACTCCAGGGGCTGATCCTCCGGGTCGGCGTGGATGAACAGGGGATAGACCAGATCCTGGACCGAGAGGCGCGTCTCTCGGCACAGGTCCCGTATGGCGGCGGACTTACGGTTACGGCGGGGTCGGATCCGGGGCATGGATGGGGGCCATCCTAACCCCGCCTGGAGGGCTGTCCACCGGGAGAGGGGGTTGGGAGTGGCCCCGGGTCCGTGCTAGAACCTCGCCCCATTCCATGAGCAAGCATCTGGTCATCGTCGAATCGCCCACCAAGGCGAAGACGCTCAAGAAGTTCCTCGGCAGCGATTTCATCGTCGAGTCGAGCATCGGGCACATCCGTGATCTGCCGGCCCGGGCGGCCGAGGTTCCCGCGTCCCACAAGGGCAAGAAGTGGGCCAGCCTGGGGGTCAACGTCGAGGATGGTTTCGCGCCACTCTACGTCGTTCATCCCGACAAGAAGAAGAAGATCCGTGAGCTGCGCAGCCTGCTCAAGCAGGTGGACGAGCTGCTCCTGGCGACGGATGAAGACCGCGAGGGGGAGGCGATCAGTTGGCACCTGCTCGAGGTCTTGAAGCCCAAGGTGCCCACGCGGCGGATGGTGTTTCACGAGATCACCAAGTCCGCCATCCTCGCGGCTCTCGAGGAGACGCGGGAGGTCGACCTGGACCTGGTCAACGCCCAGGAGACCCGGCGCATCATCGACCGCCTCTTCGGCTACGAGGTCTCTCCGATCCTCTGGCGCAAGATCGCGCCGGGTCTCTCGGCCGGACGGGTGCAGAGCGTTGCGGTGCGCATGCTGGTCGATCGCGAGCGGGCTCGTATGCGCTTCAAGATGGCGCGTTACTGGGACCTGGTGGCGACCTTCCAGACCGGTGGCGGAGAGGAGCGCAAGCCCGGCGAGTTCCAGGCCACCCTGGTCAGCCTCGACGGTCGGCGCATCGCCGGGGGCAAGGACTTCGACCCCGACACGGGCAAGCTGAAGCGCCGTGATGTCGAACTGGTCGACCAGGCACGGGCCGACTCCCTGCTGGAGACCCTGCGCAGCGCCCGCTTCGAGATCGCCTCGGCCGAGGAGAAGCCCTTCACGCGTACGCCCGCACCGCCCTTCACCACCTCGACGCTCCAGCAGGAGGGCAACCGCAAGCTGCGCTTCGATGCCAAACGCACCATGCGCGCGGCCCAGCGGCTCTATGAGAACGGGTACATCACCTACATGCGGACCGACTCGGTCGTGCTCTCCAAGCAGGCTTTGGAGCTGACACGCCGGGAGATCGAGGCCACCTACGGCACCGAGTACCTGCCCGACACTCCGCGGACCTACAAGAGCAACGTCGCCAACGCCCAGGAGGCCCACGAGGCGATTCGACCGGCCGGCGACCGCATCGCTCCGGTCAAGGAGGTCGCCGCCAAGTTGGGTCAGGACGAGGCCAAGATCTACGACCTGATCCGCAAGCGCACGATCGCCTCCCAGATGAAGGACGCGCGCGGGCGGCGCATGACCCTGCGAGTCGCCTCGGTGGGAGCCGAGCGTGAAGCGATCTTCCAGGCGGGGGGCAGCGTGATCGACTTCCCCGGTTTCCTGCGTGCCTATGTCGAGGGTGCGGACGATCCCGAGCAGGCCCTGGCGGACAAGGAGACGCTCCTGCCCGCGGTACGCAAGGGCGAGGCGGTCGAGGCGCGGGATCTCAAGGCCGAGGAGCACCGGACCTCGCCCCCCGCGCGCTTGACCGAGGCCACCCTGGTCAAGGCCCTCGAAGAGTCGGGGATCGGACGGCCCAGCACCTACGCCTCGATCATCGACACCATCCAGCGCCGGGAGTACACCTTCAAGAAGGGGACCGCCCTCGTGCCCAGCTTCACCGCCTTCGCGGTGGTGAGTCTGATGGAGGAGCACCTGACCCACCTGATCGACCCGGCCTTCACGGCCCGCATGGAGGATCGACTCGATGCGATCTCCAGGGGCGAAGAGCAACGCCTGACCTACCTGGAGGAGTTCTATCGCGGCAACGGGACGGTGGGGCTCAAACCGCTGCTCGAGAACAAGACCGAGGACATCGACCCGCGCCAGGTCTGCTCGATCCCCCTGGGGAGGGATGCGGAGGGGCGCGAGATCGTCGCCCGCGTCGGTCGCTACGGCCCCTTCTTGCAGCGCGGCGAGGACACGGCGCCCATTCCCGACCAGACCTGCCCCGACGAGCTGACGGTCGAGGCCGCCACCGCCCTACTCGAGGCGAGCCTGAAGGGTGATGAACCGATCGGTACCCATCCCACGGAGGGCAAGCCGATCTACCTCAAGACCGGACGCTTCGGGCCCTACTTGCAACTGGGCGAGGTCGATCCAGAGGACAAGAAGAACAAACCCCCGCGGGCTTCGCTGCTCAAGGGCATGACCCCCGAGGACGTGACCCTCGAGATCGCGGTGCAGCTTCTCTCCCTGCCGCGGCTGGTGGGGACGGATGAAGAGGGGGTCGAGATCCGTGCCTTCAACGGGCGCTACGGCCCCTACATCAAGCGTGGGGACGACACCCGCAGCCTGGGGCCGGACGACAACCTTCTGACTCTCACCAAGGAGCGTGCCCTGGAACTGCTCGCCCAGGAGCGCCGCGGCCGAGGCTTCAAGAAGACGGCCAAGCCCCTGCGGGTTTTCAGTGGGGAAGAGTTCCCCGAGCTCGAGGGGGGCGAGCTCAAGGTCCTCGACGGTCGCTACGGGCCCTATGTCACCGACGGCACGGTCAACGCCTCCCTGCCGAAAAGCATGACCGACGTGGCCCAGCTCGAGATCGGCGATGCCCTCGACCTGATCGAGCGCGCCCGGGAACGCAAGGGCAAGAAGAAGGGGCGCAAGAAGAGGGCGACCAAGAAGAAGACCACCAAGAAAAAAGCCACCAAGAAGAAGGCAGCCAAAAAGAAGGCCTCCAAGAAGAAACCGGCCTCCAAAGGCAGGACGACGAAGAAGAAGGCCGCCAAGAAGGATGCCTGAGATGCAAGGGGGCCACGCGGGTTCCCGCGTGGCCCCCTGCTCGCGATTCGGGGCTCGCGATCGCGATTCAGCGGGGAGTTCGACCGTCGGCTTCCCCTGAATCGGGCTTTCGATCCGGCTCACCGCTCTGGCCATCCTCGGCTGCCTTGACGAGGCGCTCGATGAGGGCCTCCAGCTCTTCGGCCGGGGGGGCTCCGAGCCACTTGGCCGCGATGCGGCCCTCGGCGTCGAGCAAGAAGAGGGTCGGCCAGCCGCTCACATTCCAGCGGTCGGAGATCTTCCCTTCGCTTCCGGCATCGTTCCAGAAGGAGCGCCAGGTGATCTTCTCCTTGGCCATCACCTCTTGGATGGCTTCACGGTCCGAATCGCTGTTGACTCCGATGATGGCGAAGGGCCTGTCTGCATAGTGCTTCACGAGCGACCGCTCGTGGGGGTACATCGACCGGCAGGGGCCTCACCAGTTGCCCCAGAAATCGAGCAGGACCACCTTGCCGCGATAGTCGGAGAGCTTGAAGGTCGTCCCCCCGATGTCCTCGCCTTCGATGTCGGGGGCGATCATGCCCACCTGCAGGTGGCGCTGTTCGAACAGCTCCGCCGAGGCCGCCGACGCGACGGTCTTGTAGCCGGGGAAGAGTTCCACGTCTTCGAAGGCCGTTGCAGCCTCGAGCAAGCGCAGGGCCTCATTGGTGAGTTCTTCCCTGCGTTTGGGATCCTTCTCGCTTTCGACGGACTGGCGCAGGGCACTTCCCAGTCCATAGGTGGCGACGGCTCGGGCAGCGTGATGGCTCTCGGTATTCAAGGCCGGGCGGGCGAGCAGGGTTCTCAGAAACTCCACCCGCTGCGGTTCGCGGCTCTGTGCCAGGGAGCGTGCCGTCTCCAGCATCGCCTGCGCATCCCCATCGTAGCCCTCCAGCAAGAGGTTCACTGCGCGAGCCTGAATCGTCGCGTTTCCGACGTTGGCCAGGATCCAGTTCAAGGCGGGGGGGATGTCGGAGGAGCCGGGGTGGCGCTGGGCGAGGGCCAGGAGCTTTTCCCCGTAGGGGTCAGCGAGGCTCGCGTACTCGGCGCCCAGGGTGCGCTGCTCCTCCTCGCTGGCCTTCTGGTAGCGTTCGAACCACGCGTTGCGGGCTGCCCGGTACTGGTCGGTGATCTCCTCGAAGCGCGCCGCGGGATCCTCGTCCGCGGCCTGCGTGGCGGGGGACTCCGTCGCCGGAGGGGGGTCCTGCATGGCGGTCGCGGGGGAGGCGACGATGGCCAGAAGGGGCAGGAGTGAGAATCGGATCATGGGAAGGTGCACTCGGTTCCTCCATGGATGAGCCATCCGCGCCAGGGACGCGGTGGCGGGTCGGTAGAGAGTGTACGGCAGCGCCGTGGGGGCGCGAGCATGAACCGATTGTCACCCCTCCAGCGGGGCTGGAGCGGTAAGAATGGGGAGTATGAAGCTCTCTCTGCCCCTCTTCTGCCTGGCCCTGACCCTACCCACCTTGGCCCAATCGGTCTCCTGGCAAGGGACCGGCGGTCGTAGCGGGATCGCCCCCGGGCCCCGCGTCCACGTGATCTACGTCGACGCGGATGCGACCGGTGCCGCCGACGGCTCGAGCTGGGCCGACGCCTTTCCCGACCTCACCAGCGCCCTGGCCGTGGCCGCGGCCGGGGATCAGGTCTGGGTCGCCGAGGGGGTCTACACCCCCTCGACCAACGACGCGAGCGTCAGCTTCGTTCTCGCGAGCGGCGTCGAGTGGTACGGCGGCTTCTCGGGGGTCGAAACGAGTCTGGATCAGCGTGATCCGGCCCTGCACGTCACGCGCCTTTCGGGGGACATCGGTCAGGACGACGTGGTGGGCAGTGGGCCCGGTTGGTATCTGAACTGGGACATCGGCACGCCGAACAGCGGCCATGTGATCGATGCCAGCGGAGTCGACTCGAGCGCCCTGGTCGACGGGTTCGTCATCGCCGACGGAAGCCTCGGACCGGCCGGTACGACCGCGGGCCAGCCGCCGATGTGGGGGGGAGGGATCTACGCCATCGGGGGCAGCCCGACGGTGCGCAACTGCACCTTCACCCACCACGAGGCTGCCTGGGCCATGGGGGCGGGCATCTATGTCCAGGACGGCACGCCTCTGATCGAGGACTGTCTCTTCCTCGAGAACTACGTCCACAGCGGCGATGGGGCCGGGATCGCGATTACCGGGGCCGGCTCCGCCACCGTGCGGCGTTGCACCTTCCGTTACGGGATCTGTGTCGCGACCCAACCCTCGGGCGCCATGGGCGGCGGCATCCAGTTCGACGGGGATGGCGTGATCCGAGTCGAGGATTCTCTCTTCGAAAGCAACACCTGCAAATCGTTCTACTGGATCGGGGACACGCTGGGCTACGGTGGAGGCCTGGGGGCCTGGGGCCAGGTCGACGTGGCCCGCTGTACCTTCATCGGTAACCGTGCCCACTACGGTGGTGGGCTGCTCACCTTCAAGGGAGGGGCTGTGGAGGATTGCCTCTTTGCGGGCAACTATGCGGATGTTCTGCCCAACGATCCCTACCCCGAAGGCGGTGGCTATGGTGCGGGAGTGGTGGTCTACTCCTACTATCCGGCCACGCTGACCGTGCACGACACCACCGTGGCCGACAACCACGGTAAGAAGTACGTCGGTCTGGTTTCCCTGGCCGGGGGGGGACACCTGGTGGTCGAGAACTGCATCGTGCGCGACAACCAGGCCACCCATCCCGAAGTGGTCGGCACCTGGAAGGAGCAACTCGGGGGGAGCTTCGATCTGGCCTACTCGGATGTGAACCACATCTTCGATCCCCCCGGAGTCGGCGAGGATCCCTTCAACCCCTCCGACATTCCCGGCTGCATCGATGCCGATCCGCTCTTCGTCGCTCCCGCGAATTGGGACTACCACCTCGGGGCGGGCTCACCCTGCATCGACGCGGGGGACAACGCGCGCGTCCCGGTGGGGGTGACCCTCGACCTCGACGGCTTGCCCCGCTTCGTCGACGATCCCACCGTGCCCGACACCGGTAGCGGCTCCGCGCCCCTGGTCGACATGGGGGCCACCGAGCGCCAGTAGATCCCCCGAATGCCCCTCGGGCGGTGGAGCAGGGAGAGCGTGCGGAAGCGCTCTCCCCGCTTCGCTTCAGGCGCACTTCGGCTCGAAAGGAGGGGCGGGAATCCCCTCTGAGGGGCGCCGAATCCGCCGGTCCTCCTGGCACGGGCTTTGAATCGGGGCCTGGGAATCCCGGGTCCCATCCCCGCGCCGTTTCAAACCCGCCAGGTCCAGGCGTAGGGGTGGGTGCCCGGGTTTCACCCAAGCCCGCATGGTTCGCCGGCCTGGCTTTTCCGGGGCCCCACCCGCCGACCTCTCCCGGGCGAGCCGGCTCCGGGGCGAGGTGGAGCCCAGCCGGGTAGGGCGCGAGTGGCCGCGAAGCGCTACCCTCCTGGCCTCCATGATCGAAGTTGCTCACCTCGTTCGCCGTTTCGGCAACGTTCTCGCGGTCGACGATCTCTCCTTCTCCCTCGAGAAGGGCGAGGTGGTGGGCTTCCTCGGCCCCAACGGGGCGGGGAAGACGACCACCATGCGCATGCTGACCGGCTACTTACCGGCCACCTCGGCGGAGCGCCTGACCGTCGCCGGCTACGACGTCCTGCGCCAATCGATGCAGGTGCGGCGTTGCATCGGTTACCTGCCCGAGTCGGTGCCCCTCTACCGGGAGATGCGGGTCCGGGAGATGATGCTCTTTCAGGGACGACTCCACCGCATGCCCCGCGCCCTCCTGCGCCGACGTATCTCCGAGGTTTTGGAGCGGGTCGGTGTGGCGGATCGGGAGAGCCAAATCGTGGGCAAGCTCAGTCGGGGCCTGCGCCAGAGAGTCGGACTGGCCGTCGCCCTCCTGCCCAACCCCAAGGTGCTGATCCTCGACGAGCCCACCTCGGGGCTGGACCCCCTGCAGCGGGCCGAGGTACGCACCCTCATCCGTGAGCTGGCCGACGAGCACACGGTGCTGCTCTCGACCCACATCCTGGCCGAGGTCGAGTCGATCTGCCCGCGCGTGATCATCCTGCGCGAGGGACGCGTCGTAGCGGACGGGACCCGGGATGAGCTCATCCACACCCTGGGTGGGGCCGGTCACGTCGCCTTCGAGGCGGTCGTCGGTGACCCTGCCGAGGCGGCGCGCCTCCTGGAGAGCCTGCCCGGCGTGAGCCGCGTGGTGACCGGAGAACGGGTCGGCATCCACCAGGCCTTCGCCATCTACGGCGAGGGGGACCTGCGCGAGGATGTGGGCGCTCTGGCCATGACCCAGGGGTGGGCCCTGCGGGAACTCACCTGGTGCCGTCCCACCCTCGAACAGCTCTTCGCTCGACTCGTGCTGGGCGGCGGTAGCGGGGAAGAGGAGAGTCCCCTCGCGGCCCCGCCGCCGCCGGCACAAGGGCAGGCTGCTCCCCCGGCGGGGAGCGCACCACCGTCGACCCCGGGCCTCGAACTCTTCTCCGGGGCCACGGCCCCCACGGAGCCGACTCCCGCCCTGGGTGAGGTCGGCCGTAAGGCGGTCTTCTACAGCCTGAACCCCTTCGACCAGGGCGCGGCGCGGGATTTTTCGGCGCCGGTCCGTGCGGAGGAGAAGAGGCCCGAAGAGAAGAACGACGCGGACCAGTGCGCCTCCGGCGATGACCCCACCGAGGAGGAGTCGGCATGAGGGGGACCCTCGTCGTCTACCGCAGGGAGCTTGGGGCGCTCTTCGCGGCGCCCCTGGCCTGGTTGCTCCTGTTCATCGCCCTCTTGCTCAACGGTGCGCTCCTGACCCTGCTCTTCTCCTCGCGGGCTTCGCTCTCCGCTCCGGTGGACATCTCGGCCGCCCTGGAGATGCTCTTCGGCCAGGGGGTGCTCTTCTGGGCTCTGATGCTCGTCATGCCCCCCCTGCTCGCCATGCGTCTGCTCGCCGAGGAGTCGGCGAGCGGCACCCTGGAGTACCTGCGCACGGCACCGCTCTCCGACGCGGCCGTCGTGGTGGGAAAATTCCTGGCGGGGCTCTCCTTCATGGCCCTCCTGTGGAGTTCGATCTTCGTCTACTCGGCGGGGATGGCCCACTTCGGCACTGCGCCGGACTGGGGCCAGGTCGTCGCCATCTATGTCGGGACCGTGCTCGTCTCGGGCATCTTCGTCGCGCTCTCTCTGGTGTTCAGCGCAGCGACCCGCACGCCGATCCTGGCGGCATTCCTCTCCTTCATCGGTTGTTTGGGCTTTCTGCTCCTGCCGGCGATCGGGGCTCGACTCTTGGCCTCGATGCGCGTCTTGATGGCGGATGCCTTCGGCAGCTATGACCGGGCGGAACGCTTCCTGCTCGATCAGTTGTCGCGGGTCGACGTGGCCCAACACTTCATCCGCTCCTACTTTCGCGGCATCATCGATTCGGCCGAGGTGGTGTTCTTCCTCACCTGGATCGCCTTCTTCCTCTTCCTCACCACGCGAACCTTGGAGGCCCGGCGATGGCGCGGATGAATTCAAGAGGGCAGGGTCGCCTGGCCCGCGCGGGGATCGGTTTCCAGGTCTGGAGTTCCGCCGTCCTGGCCTTGGCGGCGGTGTTGATGATCAACTGGCTGGCGGCCAGGCCCGGCGTGCGCCAGCGCTTCGACCTGACGGCAACGGCGCAGAACACCCTCAGCACGGCGACGATGGGAGTCCTGAAGAGCCTCCCGGGTGAGGTGACGATCGACGTCTTCTTCCGCGAGCCCGACGAACCCGTTCTGGCGCAGGTCTCGCTGCAGGCCATGGCGCGCACGGGAAGGCTCCTCGGCCTCTATCGGGATCTCTCCAACGGACAGGTGCGCATTCGCCAGAACGACATGGAGAACACGGCGCTGATCCAGGAGCGCCAACGCCAGTTGCACCTGCGTGGGATCGAGCCCTGTCTGGTCGTCTCCAGCGGAGACGCGCGGGAGGTACTGCGGGTCAACGGGGACCTGGCCGTCTTCGATCCGGGCCAGCCGGATCCCCGCCTGCCCAATCCGCGCCCCCCCAGCATCCAGGAGTACCGGGCGGAGTACGCGATCACCCAGGCCCTGCTCAAAGTGACCCGGGGAGAGGAGTTGGCGGTCTACTTCACCACGGGACACGGGGAACTCGCGATCCCCGAGACCGGTGAGTTCGGCCTGGACAAGCTGCACGGCCTCTTGATGGACGAGGGGCTGCGCGTAGGGCAATGGAACCCGACCGAGGATGGCCCGCTGCCCGAGGATTGCGCCTGCCTCTCCATCCTGCGGCCCACCGATCCCCTCTCGGATGAGACCATCGAGGCGATCGTGCGCTACGTCGAGAGCGGCGGGCGCCTGGTCGTGGGGCCATCTTCGGACGATGCCGAACTCGAGCGTTCACGACTGAACGAGCTCCTGGCCCCTTTCCAACTCGAGATCGGCGAGGGCATGGTCTGTCAGCTCGTACGCGATCCCACCACCGGCAGGCCGACGGACGGTAGCCGGGAGGTCGCCCAATTCCCGATCAACCCGGCCAATATGACTCGCCACTCCCTGGTGGAGCCCTTCCGTTCCAGTGGGCGCACGTTCTACATGAACGGAGCGCACCCGGTGCGGGTGACCGGGCAGCCACCCCAGGGGGTCTCCTCGCCGCTCTTCACGAGCGAACTCTATAGCTGGGTCGACCTGCCTCCCTACGACCTGCGTGCGAACGAAAGCACCGAGGCGCACTCGCGCAAGTTCGAGCTGGCCCTCGCTTCCCAGTTTCGTCCGGCCGATCTTTCTCCCGCCGGTGCCCTGGAAGAGGATCCCGAGGCACGCATCGTGCTGGTCGGCAGCGCCTTTGCCTTCACCAACGTCATCTTCGACGCAAACTACGATTTCCTGCGCAATCTCTACAACTGGGTCCTCGACCGGGAGTATCGCCTCTCGATGTCTCCACGCAGACCGGATCTGCGGATCTGGCCGACCGAGAAGCTGGATGAGCTTCCTGCGATGAACCGCTTGGCCTGGCTCTGGACACCCCTCTTTTGCCTCCTGATGGGAGCCCTCTTCGCCTTCCTGCGTTCGCGCGGCGGCCCGCGCTCTGCTTCGACCTCCTCGTGAATCGACTGACTCCTATTCTGCTCTTGCTTCTCGTCCTGGCCCTCGCGGTCGTCGTCTGGCGACAGACCGAGAGTGAACGGGACGAGGTTCCGCGCTCCGAGACGGAGCTCTTGGAAGGGTTTGACGTGGACGCTTTGACACGCATCCGCATCGACAACATCGAGCGCTCGATCCACCTGTCGATCGAGCGCGACAGCGTCGGGAATTGGGTCCTGACCGATCCCATCGCCTATCCGGTCCGCGAAGACATGTTCGTCCACATGCTCGGGGTACTCGGCCAGAATCAGGCCTGGACCGTGCCCCAGTCCCAGGTCGAGGGTGTGCGCGAGGACCTGGCTCACCCCCGGGCCGTGCTCGAACTCTTCCAAGGATCCGGAGATGAGCAGCAGACCCACAAAGTGGAGATGGGCGGAGTCGATGCCGACGGCCAGCGCGTCAACGTCATCGCGGACGGGCGCGTGTTACGCACCATGCGCAACCTGGAGACGATCCTAGAGACCTCGGTTCTCGACTGGCGCAGCCGGCGCGTCTTCGATATCGACGCACGCGACGTGCGCGAGGTGCGGCGCGTGGGGATCGATCCGCAGCCCACGGGTTCGGTCAACCTCGACCTGCACGCCTACCGCACGGCGGATGGGTGGCGCATCGACTTGCCGCGACACATCAAGGCCGACCCCGGGTACATGCAGCTCTGGGTGACCCTGCTCACACGCCTCTCGGTCGATCACTTCGTCTCCGACCTGCCCGAGCCTCCCTTGCAGTCCTATGGGCTCGCTCGGCCGGATTTCACCCTGACGCTCGTGGGCAAGGATGACTACGAGGAGACCCTCGAGGTGGGCAAACCCTCGGTCAACTCCCAGGCCTATTTCGCCCGGCGCAGCGGATCGAACTTTCTGTGGACCCTCGACGCCGGCGGCGAAAGCCAACTCTTTCGGGACCTGTCCGAGATGTTCGACGACCTCCTGGTGCGCCTCACGCGGGAGAGCATGGAACGCATCCTCGTGCGAGGGGCGGAGTGGGAGCTGCGCTTGACCCAGGACTTCGGCGAGCAGCGCTGGACGGTTGCCTGGCGTAAGGCGGGCTCCGCGGAGGAGTGGACTACCGAGGAACCGGCGGAAGAGACTCAGGTCGACCAGATCATCTCCGTCTTGACCCAGACCAAGGGGGTGGCCGCCTACCTGTGGGACGAAGATGTCGCCACCCGTTTTCCGCCCAGCGAGGCTCCGGAGGGGGTCTGGGTGCAGAGTGGAGGCCGCCGCTACGGGGGCCGCATCGGAGCACCCTTCACGACCGAGGAGGGCACGCCCGCGCGCCTCTTTCTGCGGGAAGAGGAGGACGCGGTCTGCCTGGTACCCACCAACGTCGGCCAGCTCTTGACGCTCACCCCCGAAGAGCTGCTCTCCCTACAACTGACCCAGCTCTCCGAGCCGATGCTCGCGGAGATCGAGATCTCGGGGGGGGAGGTCACCCGTCGCTACAGGAAGACCGTGCAGACCACTTGGATCCATGCGGATCTGGGTACGGATGCGGTCCCCGAGCTCACACCGGTCATCGAACACCTGCTCTACCTGCGTGCCGAGCGCCACCTGCCGCGTTCGGAGAACGAGGCCCTGGCGGATCCCGTCGAGGTGCGCATCACCGATCGACGCGGAAAGGTGACGGAGTTCGAGGTCGGGCGCAGCGCGCAGGGAGAGGTGCGTGCCCGGATCGGCTCGCGCCAGTCCGTGCTGGCGCACCAGCCCCTGCACGCGGCCCTCTTGAAGATCGTCGGAGGCTGACCCCTGCCCGGGGGCGGGGGCTCGCTTCCGAATCCGCCCCCTTCCCTGGCCCTCGGGCTCCCCAGTTGCGACCATCTGGCCATGGGTCTGCTCCTCGACGACGCCGTTCAAACTGCGGTGAGCTACCTGGATGAGCTCCTCCCCACCCGTCCTGAGGCGCTGTTCCTCCTCGGGACGGGCCTGGGCACCCTGCCCGGGGGGCTCTCCTCTCCACACAGGGTCGATCTGGCGGCCGTTCCCGGTCTGCCGCGACCCTGGCGCGAGGGTGAGCTCGTCGCCGGGAATCTGGGGCCCCTGGCGGTCTGGATGCTCGACGATGCGCCGGGGGACTGGGAGTTCGGTGAGGGCGGGAGGCCGCTCGACCCTCCCTGGGCGCGGGCCTTTCCCGTCTGGCTCGCCGCCGCCGCCGGGGCGCGGGTCTGCCTCTTGACCGCGGCCGGAGGCGGCCTCGATCCACGTCTGGAGCCCCCGGCGCTGACCCTGCTCACCGACCACCTGAACCTCTCGGGAGGCACCCCCTTGGAGGGGCTCGGCGAGACCTGCCTGGGGCCGCTCTTCCCCGACCAGAGCGCGGTGCTCGATCGGAGTCTGCGTGCCCGCGCCCTGGAGCGGGCCGCCCAGGCCGGTATCGAACTCCATGAGGTGGTGGCGGCCGGAGTCTGTGGGCCCGCCCTCTCCACGCCGGCGGAGCGACGTTGGTACCGCCGAGCCGGAGCGGATGTCTTCGCTCAGCAGCTCTCCTCACCCCTGATCGCCTGTGCCCACGCGGGCCTCTGCACCCTGGGACTCCTCGCGGTCACCGATCGGGACGACGAGGCCCTGCGCATGGATCAGCTCGTCGCGCGGGCGGAGGCCGTCGCGCCCGCCCTCGAGGACCTGATCGGGGCCCTGGCCGGCGAGTTGGCGGGTTTTGCCCGGGCCCTCGAGGGGGAGGACTTGGCATGAGCCCCCATCCCGTGGCGGTCTTCGTCTCCGGTACCGGACGGCATCTGGAGAACTTCGCGCGCCTGGCCGAGTCGGGCGAACTACCGATCGATGTGGTGCTGGTCCTGGCCAACCGGGAGGGGATCGGCGCCCTCGAGCGGGCGCAACGCTTGGGGCTCACGAGCCTCGTACTCGACCCGGAGCGTGAGCTCGACAGCGAGGAGTTCTCTCGCCGGGCCTTCACGGCCTGTGAGGATGCCGGCGCCCAGACCGTCCTTCTGGCGGGTTTCCTTCGGCGTCTTGCCATTCCCCCCGCCTGGCGGGGACGGGTGCTCAACATCCACCCCTCGCTCCTGCCGGCTTTCGGCGGTCAGGGATACTGGGGAGAGCGCGTCCACCGAGCCGTGCTCGAGCGTGGGTGCCGCATCAGCGGATGCACCGTGCACTACGTCGACGACGAGTACGATCACGGACCGATCCTGGTGCAGCGCGCGGTGACGGTGGAGCCCGGCGAAGATCCCGACAGCCTGGCGGAGAGGGTCTTTGCGGCGGAGCTCGAAGCCTATCCCGCTGCACTGCTCGAGCACCTGGGGAAGTGAGGGGCGGGGGGTGATCGATCTCTATCTCCTCTTCGCTGCGGCGGTGGGCCTGCCCCTGCTCGGGGCGGTCGAGGGGCGGCGAAGGAGGCGACTCGATCGGCGTCTCGCGGCGGAGCTGGACGAGCTTCAGGTTCTCTTGGAGCGACAGCGCGCCCTGGGGGAGCAACTGCTGGCCGAGTGGCCCCCCGCCGTGGAGCGCGGAGAACTCGAGCGGTTGGAGACGGTCAGGGAGTATTGTGCCCAGGCGCTGGAGGCCTGGCGAGTGGAGCCGCTGGATCCGGAGCGGGCGCGGGAGGTGGCGGCGGCCGAGCTGCGCCTGCGGGAGAGCGCGAGCCTGGTGGAGCAGACCCTCTCGGCGAGCGCCTCGCCGCAGGCCCTCCCGCGACTCGAGGAGCTCTTGGGGGCCTTCGAGTCGCGGAGGTGCTCGGCCGAGGACGCCCAGGCCCATCGGCTTCAGCGCCGCGGCTCTACCGCGCGTCAAGGGCGAATCGTGAACTGACGGGCGTCGGTCAGGACCGAGCCGCTCCCGCCCATCGGGTCGCGGTACCAGCCCTGGCAGTAGACCACCGCCCCCGGCACGAGGCCCGCGTCGGCCCCCGACTGGATGCGCTGGTTGAAATCGACCGCAAAGCTTCCGCCGCAGGCCCCCGACCCTCCCGTGGGCAGGGCAGGGAGGCGCACGAGCGGAGCGCCCACGCACAGCTTGCCTCCCGCGACGAAGGGCGTGGCCGCCGGCGCATAGCCGTAGAAGAGCAGTCCGAACTGCCCCGGTACGAGTTGGTCGGCGGTGATCCAGAAGGGAGCGGCGCTGGTGGCGCTGGGGGTCCCCGAGGCGGAGAGGGTCCCCGCGCAGCCCCCGGAGTGGGGCAGGGCGGTGCAGTAGCTGCCTTCGAAGGTGTCGATCAGAAGGGTGTAGCGGTCGCCCACCGCTGCCGTGTTGCGCAGGAAGCGTTGGCGTAGCCGTCCGCCGTCGATGTCGAGCACCACCGAGCCGAGCAGGGCCTTCGAAGTGGCCATGGCGGGGTGATCGAGGGAGCCGCCGCCGGTCTTGCCCGCCGATCCCGTCACGGTGTAGACCGCTCCGGCGTGGGGGCCGGCGGCCTTGGCATAGGCCCCGTCACCGGTCGGGTTCCCGTCACCGCCGTCGACCTGATTGGCCGGTCCGAAGGTACTCGAGAGACCGTAGTGTCCATCGATCAGGTAGGAGCGCTCGTAGGAGTGGCTGTGACCCGACAGCACCACGTCCACTCCGTAGTCTTCGAGCAGGGGCAGGAAATTCTCGCGCATCTCGCGCATGGCGGTTTCCGTGTCGGAGTTGTGGGAGCCCTTGCTATAGGGGGGATGGTGCCAGAAGGCGATGATCCAAGGCTGCAGGTTGGCCGCCAAATCCGCCTGGAGCCAGGTCCACTGGGCTCCGCCGACCGAGCGGTCCTCTTCGAAGGAGGCCAGACAGATGAAGTGCACGTCGGCGTAGTCGAAGGAGTAGTAGGCCTCGGTACCCGAGGGGACGCCGCCCAACTCCCCGGCTGTGGGAAGGCTGTAGGCGTCGAAGTAGGTGGCGGCGCTCTTCTCGTGGTTGCCACGGGTGGGCCAGACCACCGTGTGCAAGAGGAAGTCGTGGTACATGTCGAAGACGGCCGCCTGCATCTGGGCGTCGCTGCCATCGCCGTAGGCATTGTCTCCGAGCAAGAGGATCAGGTCGGTGTCGACGCCCGCGCTGAAGGTGGCATAGGCGTCACGCACCGCGGCCTGATTCGCGTCCTGGGTGCCCGAGTCTCCCAGAACCCAGATGCGCAGGTCCTGCGGGGTTCCGGGGGGAGCCGGTGTGCGGAAGTAGTGGTCCGCGTCATCCCCTTCCAGGACGCCGTTTTGGTCTCCGATGGCATAGAAAACCGTCGAGAGCGGAGCCAGGCCGGAGAGGACCACCTCGTGCTCGGTGGTCACGGTTCCATCGGAAGCGCTTTGGGTCAGGTTCCCCGGGGCGTTGCCGTAGAGGACGACCGAGTCGGACGCGGGATAGGAGCGCCAGCGAACGTGGATCGAGGTGTCGCTGCCCATCTGCAGGTAGGGACCGCGGGCGACGAAGGGTGCCGTTCGTCCGATGAGCTCGAGGTCGAGGCTGATATCGCTGCTGGTGGGGGAGACCTGGTGTACCTCCACCGCCAGCACGTTGTTCCCGGCGACCAGCCCCGCAGCGTCGAAGTGGAAACTGTAGAAGATGTCCTCCTCGACACCCGAGATCGAGTGGTCGGCGAAGGTGTTGTACGCGGCACCCGTGGCCAGGTTGTCCCGGGCTACTTCGGTGCCGTTCAGATAGACCGCCACCCCGTCGTCCCGGCGCAGGTTCAGGGAGAGGGCCAGATAGAGGGCCGGGTTGGTCACGTTGAAGGAGGTGCGGAAGTAGGTCGTGGCGTACTTCTGGCTCGAGTTGCCCCCGTAGCCGACCACCGTGGCCTCATCACCGTCCCCATAGCCCAGTTCGGCGGGACCGGAGGCCCAGGCGGAGTCGTCGAAGGTGGGCGCCGTCCAGGCGCTGCCCTGGTTTGAGCCGTCATCGAGATACTTCCAGACGGCACCCTTCGAGATGAGGAGATCGTCGGCGTGCGACGGAAGGGCGAGGGCCAGGAGGAGGGTGAGGCAGAGAGCGAGTCGCATGGGGCTAACGGGGGCAATGGGAGGAGAGAGCGCCCAAGCCGTTATCGATTCGGCGGGCGAGGGAGAGCATGGCCCGGGTGCGGCGGTGGCGGGGGGAGAGGGCTGCGAGGGCGGCGCGCGCCTCTTCGAATGCCTGCCGGCCTTCGATCGGCCGTCCGGCGGCGACCAGGAGCTCCGCGCGGCGAACGAGCCAACGCTCGGGGCGCGCCGTGGCGTCGGCCAGTCGCGCGAGGTGTTGGAGGGCGCGTGCGGTCCAGCCGAGTTCCTCCTCGATGGCGAGAGCCTCCTCTTCGAGGGAAGGGACCGATCCCAGCTCCGCCAGGCCGGCTTGCAGTCCCCGCCACGCACTTTCGAGCAGCCCTCGTTGGTCGTTTTCCGGCTGCTCGAGGGCGAGCCGCCGCAGAAGGCGCGCGCGCTCGAGGTAGAGCTCGGGGTGCGTTTCGCCCGCGCTGATCAGGCTCCCCAGGTCCCCTGCGGCGGCAGCGAGGCGGCCGGCCTGGGCCAGGGCCCGTGCCCGCAGGCGCAACAGCTCGGGGCGCTCGGGGGAGCTTTCCGCCAGGAGCCGGTCGAGCAGGGGCAGGGCGGCGCGGAAGAGGCGCGTGTCGACCCAAAGGCGCGCCCGGGCCAGATCGAGTTCACGACTGTGGGGAGCCAGGCGAGCGCTACGTGCGAGGTCCCGTCCCGCCTGCGCCCAGCGGCCGGCAGAGCGCAAGAGTTCGGCCCGTTCCAGGTACCACTCCGCGCGCGGGGCGCTCTCGAGCAGGGCGTCGAGCTCCGCCAAGCGCACGGAGTCGCCGTCGTGGGCTGTGAGGGGCGCCCCTGCCAGAGTCACGAGACAGACCCCGGCCACGAGGCATCGGGACCAAGGGCAGCGCGAGGGCATGCCCTCATTGTAATGCAGGGGAGCCAATCCCATGCTGCGTTTCCAGCCGGGGTCACCCGCAGCCTGAGCGAGGCCGTGTGAACCGGACGCCGGCCCCGCCAGGGGGAAGACTCGCCGAACGCTCCCGACAACTCAGCGGTTCCGGTGGCGAGGGGGGGCGCGGAAAGCAGCCTTGGACTGCTCCGGCACCGCATCGCGGAGGACGGCCGCGAGTCGTCGCATACGTTCGGCCTCCGCACTCCGCGCCGTGCTCATCCCACGTCGCACTCGGCCCATGCCGCTCAGGAAAGTTCCCATGGATTGGAACAGCGTCTCCTGATCTTCGGGGCTACGCCTAAGAATGCGCTCGACGAGATCCGGGACACGCTCAGGCTCGTCGATGAATCGCATGCAGAGCCAGCATCCGTGGGAAGCGAGATTGACTCCCGGCTCATCGCGATCCGCTCCGAAGCGATTGTAGTCGCAGGCAACGATCCAGGTGGCCAGGAAGGAGGTCGTGGCGACGATGACCGCGACGCCGTAGGTGAAGCGTGCTGCACCCGTTCCGTGCTGAGCCAACGCGTCGAGACCGCAAGCGGCGGCGACGACCACCCAGGGTGCGAGAAGCATCACGTAGCGGTAGCCCATCGGGAGATCGGGATCGAAGTCCATGCGGAAGTCGCTGAAGGTGTAGGTCGTGACGAAGAGCGTCCCGTAAACCGCAGCGAGGAGCGCGGGGCGTGCGCGTTGCCCATCGACTCCCGGTAGGATGACTCCGGCCAGCGCCAGGAGGGTGAAGAGGACGAACAGCGCGTAATCCAGCACCGGGGTGCCGGTGAACATCGAGTGCGGTAACGTCTCCGTCAAGAGCCTGACCAGCCGTACTCCTGGATCTTCCGCCCCGGTATGCCCGCTCAGGCTGGAGTTGTAGATACGCAGTCCGGTGAAGGCGTGGCGCAGGTTGTAGATCAACCACGGCGTGAAGCCCACGACCGCTCCGAGGAGTTCCAAGCCCGCCTCGTGGAAGTTCGGGCGACGCGAGCGAGCTAGGTCGAAAACCGAAAGCACGATGATGAAGAGAGCGCACTGGTACCCGAAGTAGAGGGAAAAGCCAAACAGGAGTCCCAGGCCGAGGCGCCGCCGCCCCCGGTGCTCGGGTCGGGCAAGATCGAGGTGCAGGGAGAGGGCCAGGAGGGCCAATACGTTGCTTTCGATGTGACTGCCCCAGTTGACCGTGGACAACAGGGTGTAGCCCGGCGGGGTGAGGGCCCAGAGCAAGCCTCCAAGCAGCGCCGCACGGGGGGAGACGTGTCGACCGAGGAGGTGGAACAGCACGACCAGCCCGGCGAGATGGATCAGGATCGGTACGAGCTTCAGTGCCCAGAGCGTGGGGCCGAAGAGAGCGAAGACGGGGGCGGTAAGGATCCCCACGATCAGCGAGCCGCCGAAGAAGGGAGCATATTGGTAATCGATCAGTGGGACGAGCGTCCCATCGAGCAGGTCCGCCGCAATGTTTCCGCGGGCGATCTCTTCGTTGACCTTGATTCTGAGATCGTCGTTGGCGGATCGCCCGTAGAGGTCCGCCTTGGGAGCGATCACGACGCCTGCGCGCTCCACGAAGGCCAGGGAACAGAGAAAAAGCAGCAGGTACCAAGAGCGAGAGCGGTTCATTCCACATACGCTAGCCGAGGCCCGGCGTTTGTTGGTCGCGAGGGACCCTGGTATACCCGCAAGGGCGAATCTGAGTCGGGGATCGCTACTACGCTCCGATCTACTACGCCCCGATATTGCTCTACTTTGGCCGTCGAGTGCCCCCGCCGCCGTCGTAGGTCCTCTAGCGACGATTCCTGCCGTTACAGTCGGGCTTCCGGCAGCCCGCTTCCGCCCCGGGAGCGAGCCGGGCCAGGCGTCGCTCCAGGTCCGTTCCGAGGCGGCAGCCCTCGCTCGGGCTGAGCTTGGGGAGCAGGGACTGGACGTCGAGACAGCAGCGATAGGCTGCCGGACGGTCTCCCCGCCCGTGCTCGAGGAGCTTGGCGAGTCCGATTCCAGCGAGTACGGCGTAGCGGTCACGCCCGCCCTCGATGAGAGCGCGATAGGACTCTTCCGCCAGGTCGTGCTCCCCCGCGAGCCTCAGGGCCTCGGCCCGCTCCAGGGCTAGGTCGCGGCTCTCCGGCACCAGGCCGCCGTGGCGCTCGATGGCACGTTCGAGCCAGGGTAGGGCTTCGGTGCGGCGCCTTCGGAGGAGCAGGGAACGGGCGATGGCCCGGGCGCGACTTGCCGGACAACCTGCCAATGGAGCACCGCTGCGCCGTGTCTCGCGCAGAACCCGGCCCAGGTAGCCGGTCAGGGTCACCAGGGAGAGGACGTCGTCGAGGTTGTGCTGGAAGACCCCCTCGAGTCGGTGGGGCCGTCCGGCGAGGTAGTCGAACCAGGCGGCGGGGGCCTGGGAACCGGGCAGATCCTCCTCGCGCTCGACCGCACACAAACTGCGTTCGAGGGTGGCCAAGCGACCGTCGCGGAGGCTGCCCCCCATCAGGCGGCGCAGGGGGTGATAGAGGTCGAGATGGGGGCGCTCGAAGGGGGGGGCGATGCCGTGGCAACGCATCTTGTCCTCGAGCCGATGACGGTCGAAGGACTTGCCGAAGAAGGAGATCATCGTCTCGGCCGCGGCGATGCGTTCGGCGCAGGCTGCAAGCAATTCGCGTTCCCCTTCGGGTCCGCGTAGGAAGCCTTGCCAAACGCGAAAGCACCCCTCCTCGAAGGTACCCAAGGCCACCAGATAGACGTAGGTGCCCGCACCTCCATCGAGGCCGGTGGTTTCCGTGTCGAGGTAGACCGCCCGCCTGGGGTCGAGGCCTGTGAGTCGCTCGTCTCCGGTGAGACAGGTGAAAGCCTCGCTCTCGATCTCGAAGGCCTCCTCCAGGGCGAAGTCGCCGTGGTGGTGGTTCCAGGGAAAATCACTCACCCTTGCCCAGACCCCCGCCTGCTCTTCGAGTCGCTCCGGCTCGCCGAGGGTGGTCGGCAGGGTGGAAGCGTGGGGCAGGGGGCCGCTGCGGAGGAGTTGCCGCGCGCGTCCGCGCAGGCGCGCAGCCACCCATGCGGGCGCCCCCTTGCTTCGCGCGGCATCCTGCGGGCGAGGAGTTTGCGAAGGGCCGGAGAGAGGACCAGAGACAGGACCAGGGGCCGGGGGCTGCGTCCCGCTCTCCCTGCGCAGGCGCGCCAGCCGCTGGGAGAAGCCCTCGCTCAAGGGAGCGCTCCGCCGGAGGTCTTGCGGTCCGGCTCCTCTGGGCTCTGCTCCTCTGGGCTCTCCTGCTCTGGGCTGGACCCATCCAGCGCGACCCGCTGCGCCGGCGTGCCCTCGGTCAGGTGGGTGAGCAGGCGGGCGGTGATCTCCTTGCCGAGGGGGCCGACCTCGGCCAGGGGGCCGACACAGGCGGGGCACCCGGCTTGGCAGTCGCAGCGCTCGACGACCTCGCGGGCGGCCGCGAGTAGGGTGCGGTGCTGGTCGAAAACGAGTTCACCCAGGCCGACGCCCCCCTGGATGCGGTCGTAGAGGAAGATCGTCGGGCGCGAGAAGTGGGGCGAGCGCACCTGGGTCGAGAGGCCCAGATCCCCCGGCGCGCAGCGCACGACCAGGGGGGAGAGGCGCCGCAGGAGGCTGCCGAGTGCGCGCCACGCCGCACCCCGGTCGCCACCCATGAGGCCCAGTTCCCACGCGCTCCTGTCGGAGAGGGTCAGCACGAAGGCCTCGGTATCGAGCTCCTCGGCGGGCAGATGGATATCCCCCGCGCCGACGTTTTCCCGGGTGTAGAAGCGGATCTTCTTGAAGAGGGTGGCGACGGTGGTGACGTGCACTTCGCCGTGCCAGACCGAATAGTCTTCACCGTCCTCGGGCTCGGGGGGCGGTGGGGTCGTGTGCGCCTCCAAGGCGGTGGGTCGATCGATCGCTTGGGGGGCGCGTCGGCGCAGGGCGCGCTCCTCGATGCGCAGGACGCGCACCTCGGTGTCGGTCTGGGCGTCGGTGAAGTAGTCGGAGTCCACCTTGCGAGCGTAGGCACGGCGGTTTCGGTGATCGAAGCGCTCGATGCGCCAGGTCACGCCCTGAACCTGGTAGATCGCCCCCTGGTGGACCTGGGTGATCGAACTCTCGCGGTCGACCTCCCCGATGGCCTGACCGCTTTCGAGGTCGAGTACGAGCACGTTGTCGGGTTCCCCCCCGTCGAGCGAAACGTCCTGGGCGGGATAGGCGTCGGCCATCCAGAACCAGGTCTTGCCGCGGCGGGTGAGCAGGCCCGACTCCTCGGCCAGGTAGTCGAGGATGTCGGCGGCGTGGGGCGCGCGGGCGAAGCCATCCTCGCCGATGAGGTTGCCCTCGTCATCGGCCTCGAAGGGCAGCTCGAAGGCGGCGCACTTGAGCTGTTCGGAGAGCAGAACCAGGTTGTCGGGATCGACGGCCAGCCGCTCGTGGGGCGCCTCGAAGAGCCACTCGGGGTGGTGGGCGAGGAACTGGTCGACCGGCTCGGAGCGGGCGATCTGCAGCACGAGGCTCGGCCGTCCCCTGCGGCCGACGCGTCCGGCGCGCTGCCAGAAAGATGCCTGGTTGCCGGGGTAGCCGACCAGCACGCAGACATCGAGGGAGCCGATGTCGATTCCGAGCTCGAGAGCGCTCGTGGAGACGACGACCCGGATCGATCCATCCTTGAGCCCCGACTCGATCTCCCTGCGCATGCCGGGCAGGTAGCCTCCGCGGTAGCCGCGCACCCGACCATGC